>CAIYOB010000824.1 GCA_903927685.1 uncultured Planctomycetaceae bacterium | reverse complement strand
GCGTGGAAGCCCCGCGCCACGGAGCACTATCGGGTCGGCAAGTACCCCCGCCCAACGCATCTGGGCGCTCGACGCAACTCAGCGCCAAGCGCGCAATTCCGCCCCGTCGTCACCGCTTCCCAACACTCCGATCCTGCCTGTCGCTCGGCCTGGCAGGCTGTAGCATTCGATCAAGATGTCGTTCAGATAGAACTCCAGCAGGCACCCCTTCAGCAGCAGGCGAAAACGGGCGGTGGGTTCCCAGGCCAGTTCGCGGTCGGCTCGCAAGTCCGCCTGGAACCCGCTGCCATCCGCTTGGATCGGTCCGAACTCGACCACCCCCGCGGCTCGCACCAGGATGCCGATCCCGCCGCTCGCGCCCGCCTCGATGTACAGGCCGGAGTCGCGCCCGCCGGGATCCAACGGAATTGGGAGCACCCCTTCGAGAATCACGCCCTCGTCGCTTGGCAACTCGCCCTCCAACATCCGGGGCGACGAGCCCTGCGCCGCGGCCGTGCTCAGCCGCACGGGTATGGCTGCCTGCTTCAGCCGCTCGTTGCCGCTCCACCAGCCCAGCCGCAACGTGTGCTCGTCGTCCGTCACCGCCCGCTTCAGCAGCCCCAAGTGAATCCGGCCGTTCTTGGCGATTGCGTGGTGATTGACCAGCAGACCATCGGGGTTGGTCGGAAAGAACCGGGCAAAGTACGTCGGTCCGCCATGCAGCAAGGTAAAGTTCTTGCGGGCGGGGCGGAACGGGCCCTGAGGCTGGTCGGCGACCAAGGTCTTCATGCCGCCGGACCCCAGCAGCAGGTAGTACTTCGAGCCGATCCGTTCCACCGCGCCGGCTTCGCCATGCGGAGCGCCGTCCACGAACTGCGGCGGCTCCAACGCTGCCCAATGCACGCCGTCCTGCGACTGGCCGAATCCGACTCCTGGACGGCCCGCCGGGTCGGCGGTCCAGTAGCCGAACAGCCCCCCGCCGGAACGGGGAATGGTGTAGATGCAGTCCCAGCGGCCTGGCGGTTTGTACCAGCGCGCGTCCTGCTGGAACTCGAACTCCGGGCCCAGACGCTGCCAGGCGAGCAAGTCGGTTGACTCGGCAAAGAAGATCGTCTGCCGGTCGCCTCGCCATTCGGAGAAGTTCAGCTGGTACTTGCCGTCCCGCTCGAAATTCGGCGAACGCCACGTCGAGCCGGTGCCCATCCAGGTCACGCCGTCGGCTTTGCGGAGGATCACGCCGCGTTCCTGCCAGTTCACGCCGTCGGTGGATGTGGCCAGCGAGATGTTGTCCCATTGCCCGCCGGCCCGAGCCAGGTAGAACAAGTGGTACGTCCCGGCATGATAGTACAGCCAGGTGTCCCACATCGTGCCCGTTTCACGCCGCACGGGGGCGTAGAACATGCCCGGCTGCTCGCGGCGGGGCGCTTCGCACACCGCGTATGCATCGCTGCCGTTCAGCCACAGGCGTCCGGCGGCGATGCGCGCGCCGCCGACCAACTGCCCCGGTGGAAACACGCCCCGGTCGTCGTTGGCGGTCCCATCCTCGAAGGTCCATCGAGCCAGCGGCGGCGGGTCGAACGGCTGGTTGGGCTGCAGCGCGGCCAGGGACTCGGGGGCCAATGCCCGATCGTAGATCCGTGCCTCGTCGATCGCTCCGCGCAGGAAGCCAATCGCTCCCATCCCGCCCAGGTACCGAAGGCCGAGCAAGACCGCCGTGTCCGAGCCGAACGCCCGCGGCGTGTCGATGCGGTAACGGGCGTAGGGCTGGCCGTTGCGAAAGATCGCAACATCATTGCCGGCCCAGACCGTGGCGATCTGGACCAGCGTTTCTGCGCCGGCCGTCTCCGTCGGGTTGGCTTGCTGATCCTGCTCGCCCTGCGTGCGACGAAAGAAGTCGCTGCCAGCCATCCACCGGCCTGGCGCTCGCTCGCCGAACACCAGGGCATCGAAGTCCTCGCCCTCCATCAACGTCAGGGCACTGCCGCCGCGCTGCACCGTGTCCGCCAAGTAGACCCAGGCAACCAAGGTCTTGTCGGTCAACCGCGCCGCCGTCCGGGGCGGCTCGGCGGCCCGCGTCGCCGCGGCCAGGAATGCAGGCAGGAGGACGAAACCGGCCAGCAATCGCCGCCAGGAACGGGAAAGAGGAACTGCCATGATCGAGCCTCCAGAGGATTCGTCGGTGCCGTCGACAAGGTCGAGTGGCGAGCCACCCGTTTTTCGATCCTGGGGGCTCGCTGCGCTCGACCCCAGGCACCCGCCCGTTGGAGTTCACGCTGTCGCGTGTTGTTTGACGAACCGCTCAGTTCGAGGGCCAGTCGCGCCAGACCTCGGCGGCGGCACGGCGGAGGGTGGCCGCGGTCCAAGCACTGGTGTCCGGCGTGGGGGCGGAACTGTCCGGGCTGGCGACGAAGAATGTCAGCTCCTGGGCGGCTCCAGCCTCGAGCTTGATCCGGTACTCGAGCTGTCCCGGAGGATAGATTGACTGGTCGTTCTCGCCGCCGACGTCGACGTACCGCGCAGCGGCGCCGCTGAGCACGCCAGCAACGAGTCGCGGCAGGTTCGGCGATTCGCCGGCGGGAAAAATCCAGATGACGTTCAGGATCGGATTCCGATCCGGGGCGCCCGGCGCGGCCCGGACGACCACTTCCAGCTTGCCGTCGCCGTTCTCATCACGTCCTGCGAACGCGAGTGCGCCGGGCTGGTGCTGGCCCCACTTGGCCACCGGATCCACCGTCTGCGGCGCGGCGCCCTCGACGCGGCACGTCAGCGGTCGCTGGCCGGGTTCGGCCCAGTGGCTCTCGCACAGTCCCAGCACGACGGTGGCGTCGCTCTTGGGCGGCACGGTGAACCGGTACACGATCGGGACGCCGCCCATGCCCGCGCGGATGTTGCGAAACGCCGGATCGCACTCGACCGCCGGCTTGGCCCACCCGGGCAGCGACGAGGCCTCGTCGCACGAGCCCCAGTCGCGCAGCGGGCGGTCGGCCAGCGACTCGGCGGGCAGCGTGAGCACCACGCGGCCGCCCAAGCGGACGGTGCGCAGTCCGATCACGGCCTTGTCCGGCAGGCCCAGCCCCAAGAGGACTTCGGCGGCCTGTCCGCGGGCTTCCTCCAGTCGGACCGTCAGCACGTCGACGCCGGCCGGGAAGGCCGGGGCGCGGAATGCGGTCCGGACCAGGCGGACCGCGCCGCGATCGGCCGCGGCCCGCGCGGCGGGAATGACGTCCTCCAGCTTGATGGCTTCCAGGGTCGTGGGCCCCTCGACGATGCCCTCGCCACTCAACGCGACGTCCAGGCTGCCCCAGTCCTCGACCAACTTGCCGTCGGCGTCCAACGTCGACGGGGGAAAGCCGGGCGAATGGAGCGGCACGGGGTCGGCGGCCGCGGCCAGCGCTCCGAGCCACAGCAGCGCGCAACAGGACAGCGAGATCGGCTTGCTCATGCCTGGGCTCCTTCCGCAAAGGTCGACTCGTGGGGCGAATGCACGTGCTTGATGCCGTACAGTTCGCAGAAGCCTTGCAGGATCCGGCGATGGTTGCCCAGCACGACGACTTGATGAAACCCTTTGACGTCGCGGCAGTCTTCGATATTGTCCATCGCGACTTCGACCGACGTGCGGCAGCCTCCGGCCGGCGGTGTGTCGACATTGCTGACCACCTTGCCGGTATCGATGATCATCTCGTTCGGTCCGGTGAAACGCACCAGCGTGACCGGCTCGCCGGCGGGCCAGAGCACTTGCATCGACACGCCCAGCGCCGATTCGGAGTGGTTTCGCAGGATATACGGCGCGGCCGGCTGGTCAAAGCCGGCGAGCCGCGTGCCGCTGGTGCAGTGGGAGGCAATCAGCAGGTTCTTGACCGTTTCGGGCACCGGGTCGTTCATATAGCCCGGCCGGTCCAACAGGTAGCTGGTCATCATCATCGAGATCGCCCCGAACAGATCGGCTTCGCAGCCGGCCGTCAGGCCCTGATCCTGCAACAGGGTCCACGCCCCGCAAGGCGGCGTGGGCACCAGTTTCGCGCTGACCATGCCCAGGCAGTCCATTGACAGTGCGCAGGCCTTTTCGGCCGCCATCAACCGCTTGGCGGTCACGTAGGCCCGCAGCGAGTTGTGCGTATCCGTTTCGTTCGGCTCGACGATCTTCTGCGCGCCCTTGCGCAGGTCGCTGGCCAGGTCCGTCACCTCCTCGGTGACCGGCTGTTTGTCGAATTCCAGGTTGAACGTATCGCGCGGGATCGCCCGGACTTTCACGCCCAGCCGGTCCAGCACCGTCTCGTTGCTCTCCTTGCCGCGGATCCACAGCACGCGTGTCTCCTCGAACATCCGCTTGGCCTTGATCATCTTCAGCCCGGCCTCGACGGCGGGCCACTCGAGGGACGAAATCACGTGGGCGTTGGGCAGCCGCGAGCCGCGATCCACATGGCCGGTGAACGCGGTCCCGACGGGCGCAAAGACAATCAGCGGGGTGGCCGTCTCTTTCGCAATCCGCTCGACCCACTTCCAACATTGCATGTGCTGGAGCGCAACCAGCAGCCCGTGCGGCTTCTGGTCCTTGACCTTGGCGATCCACGCGCCCAGACTGGCCTCGTCGTTGACCGGGTTGGCCTCCCAGCCCAGCTGAATCCCGACCCGAGCCACGGACTCGTCCAGCAGCCGGCGGTAATTTGCCTGGTGTTTCTCCAGATCGTAGGTCGTTCCCGGCCAGCCCAGCCAGTACGGCCGCGGCTGTTCGAGGAACGTCCCGCAGACCCGGACCTCGGGTTTCGGACGCAGTCCCGCGGCGTCGACGAAGTCGGTCTTGGCGGGCGCCGCGGAATCCTGGCCCAGGAGCCGCAGCGGGTGGGACAAGACGCTGGCGCCGAGCGCCGAAGCGGACAGAACTTGGAGGCACTGACGACGACTCAAGCAACAATGGCCACAATCGTGTGGGAGCGACATGAGATCCTCCGCAGGTTGGAAGGTGACGCAAAGCGGGCAGGGGCGGCGAGACATCCCGTCGCAATTCGCTGGCCCTGATTATAGCGTTCGACTACAGCCGATCCAGAGTATCGATCCAGCGGACCCAGGCGGCTCGCTCTTGGTCGTCCAGCGGGCGTGGTTCGCCGGCGTGCTGTTGCAGAATCACCGGATACTTGAGCTGCTGCAGTTGGGCCAGCTGGTCTTCGAGTCGTTGTGCGACAGGGGATTTGTCCGCGACCGCCAGGAGGATCGCCAGCCGTTCGATCGGGTCATTGGCGGGCACCTGCAAGCGGCCGGGCAGCGGCGTTTCACTGACGGCCACGGCTCGGATCAGGCTGCGGTGTGAGAAGGCCGTCAGCACCGCCATCGCGCCGCCGGCCTGGTGTCCGCAGGCCACGATGCGTGTCCGATCGACGCGGTATTTGGCGAGCACCTCGTCCAGCGTCTTGCGGACAAAGTCCACCTCGGTGGGCAGCCAGCGGAGCGGATCGGCGGCTTGAGGGGCCAGCAGGATCAGATCGTGGGCCTGGCAGTGCGTCTTCCAAGCGTCAACCAGCGCCTGGCGGTCAAATCCCCCCGGCTCGTGCAGCCACAAGACGACACCATAAGCGACGTCGGGATGGTAGTCCTCGGGGATGTACGCCAGGCACTCGTTCGACTCTTCGGGCAACTTGAGGTTCACTTCGCCGACCGGAGGGCGGTCGCCCGGCGGCGTCTCGGTCGGCTTCCGGGCCGCCGGCAGGTCCTCGGGGATGGCGGTTGGCAGGCCGGCCAGTTCCAACTCGAATTCCTTGAGTTCGGTGCCCCGCTCCACGGCCAGCTTGACCTTCTGGCGGGGCTCGAAGCTACCCAGGATCTCCCACGCCGAGGCCACGTCGGCCACGGGCTTGTCGGCCAGCCGCACCAGGCGATCCGCGACGTGAATGCCGGCTGCGGCCGCGGGGCTGCCAGGGTAGACATAGCGGACCACGACCCCGGGCTTGGCCGCGGGCGAGCGAGCGGGCAACAGGCCCAGGAACGGGTTCTCGTACGGCTCCAGTTTGCCCGCCAGTTCGACGGTCAACTCGAGCCGTTGCTCGCCGCGGAGCACGGTCAGCTGGACGCGATCACCGGCGTACCGCGGCCCCAGCGCGTGCCGCAACTGCGACTGGCGGGCGACCGCGACGCCGTCCACCGCGACGATCCGATCGCCGGCTTGCAGTCCGGCCTGGCGGGCGGGAGACTTCGGCTGGCAAGCGGCCACCTCGGCCGGGTCGGCGTAGATGTCGTTCCCTTTGAGCGTGACGCCCAGCAGGCCGGGGTTCAACTCCTCGCCGCGTTTCAGTTGGTCCAGGTGCGGGAGCAGGTCGGCCAGGGGCACGGCAAAGCCGATGCCCGAGTCGTACCACTCGGCGCCGGCCACTTCGTCCTGCTGCTGCGGGGACAGCGGGACGAGCACCCCGAGCACGCGGCCGCGAATGTCGATCAGCGGACCGCCGTAGTTGCCCGGCGAGATCTTCGCGTCGGTCTGGATGGCTTTGCCCCAAATGCGGCTGGTCGCGCTCAGGATGCCCACCGACACGTTCGGCTGGCTCTGCTCGAACGTGCGGCCCACGGCGATCGTCCATTGCCCGACCCGCAGCTGGTCGCGCGGCACGGCCTCGGGGACCACCAGCGGTTCGTCGGCCGCGACCTTCAGCAGCACCAGCATCCGGCTGCGATCGCGCGCGACAATCTCGGCGGCCGCCCGCTTGCCGCTGGGCAACGTGACCAAGATCGACGAGGGCTGCTGGATGAAGTTGAAGGCGCTGGACAGGACGTACCCGTCGGCCGAGACCGCCAGGCCGGTGGTCGGCCCCGTGCCGACCAGGACCCGCTCGACCTGCTCCAGGCCTCCGATCGTTTCGATCCGCAGCACGGACGGGGCGACGCGGGCCACCGCGGCCTTGAGCGCTTGTTCTTCCAAGCCGGCCAGGTCGTCCTGGGCGGCAACCGTGGACGGCAGCAGGCACGTGGCCAGCCAGAGGGCGGAGGCGAGGCGTAAGCCGCTGGAGCGCGTGAGCGTCATCGTGAGTCCCTGTGAGTACCTCAGTGAATCCCGGGAACGGGCTGGAGTTATTGTAACACGAGCTCCCCTCGACGACAGGTGTTTTCGAACTGCGCCCGCATGACTTGCAACCCCCGGCCCCATCGGGTATCCCAATAGCTGGCACGGACCTGAAACCGGAGGTCGCGGCGCGGAGGACCGATCGCCCCGTGGCCGGTTTACCGTTCAAGGAGTCGAAGATGCGGATGCGATGGGCGGCTTGGTTGTGGTGGCTGGCGGCGGCGATTCCGGCCGCGGCGGGCGACGGGGGGAATCGGCTGACTTGGCTCGATGATCCATGCAATCCGTACTATGTCGGCCTGAATGCGCCCAAGCTGGTCACGCCGCAGTGGGTCGGGCAAGAGGGCGTCGAGGCGGTGTTGGTGCTGTCGATCGACGACATGCGCAGCACCGCTCCGTATGAAAAATGCCTGCGGCCGATTATCGAGCGATTGAAGCGGATCGACGGCCGCGGGCCGGTCAGCATCATGACCAGCCAGGCGGATCCCGTCGATCCGCTGCTGGCCCAGTGGCCGGCCGAGGGCGTGACGGTCGAGGCCCACACGGCGACGCATCCCTGTCCCTGCCTGCAGGGCAGCGATTTGGCCAAGGCCAAGCAGACCTACGATGACGCGATCGATCTGCTGACGAGGGTCCCCGGCGGCCCGGCGCTGGCATTCCGCATGCCCTGCTGCGATTCGATGAACTCCGTCGGCCCGCGGTTCTTTACCGAACTATTCGGCAAGACGACCGCCTTTGGACACTTCCTCCGCGTCGACTCGTCCGTGTTCATGGTCTTCACCCCCGACGATCCGGCGCTGCCGCGGACGCTGACGACCGACGAAGAAGGCCAGCCGCGGTTTGCCAAATACATCCCCCGCGACCGCAATTTCGTCAACTACGTCGAGAACTACCCCTACCCGTTCGTGATCGATCACAAGTGTTGGGAAATGCCCTCCCAGATCCCGGACGACTGGTTGGGAATCAACCTGCAGGGCAACCACAATCCGCTGACCGTCCGCGATATGAAAGCGGCGATCGATGCCGTGGTGCTGAAGCAGGGCGCGTACACGCTGACGTTCCATCCGGATCGCTGGATCCGCAACGACCAGGTCATCGAACTGATCGACCACGCCACGGGCCGCTACGGCGGCAAGGTCAAGTTCCTCAACTTTCGCGAGATCCACGCGTTGCTGACCCAAAACCTGTTGGGCGGCCAGCCGTTGCGGGCGGACGACGGCAGCGACAACGGGGTCCGCGTGCTGGATTTGAACGCCGACGGCTACATGGACGTCGTCATCGGCAACGACCAGGTCCGCCAGACGCGCCTGTGGTCGCCGGAGACTCGTTCGTGGACGATCGGCGAGTTCCCTGTGCAGATCGTCCGCCGGGCTGCGGACGGCGAAACGACGCTGACCGGCGTCCGCTTCGGCGTCCTGCAGCAGAACGGGTGCGCCAGCATCCTGGTGCGAAACGAGGACACGTCGGGACTCTGGCACTTTGACGGCCGGGGGTGGACCGCGGCGGCCCGGGGACTGGACGGGCTGGACTTGGACGGCCCCGTGTGGACTGCGCGGGCCGGCAGCGACCAGGGCGTCCGGCTCCACGACTTGGACCTGGACGGAGTCTGTGAACTGGTGGTCGGCAATCCGCGCCAGAACGGCGTCTGGCGGTGGTCTGCGGACGGCGGCGGCTGGAGTCGGTTGCCGTTCGGCCTGCCTGCGGGCACGGCCGTCGTCGATTCGGCCGGCCGGGATGCCGGCCTGCGACTGGTCGATATCGACGAAGACGGGCATGACGACATCGTGTTCTCGGACGCGCGCCGGTACAGCCTGCATCTGTTCACTTCGCTGGCCGACGGCTGGTCGCGCAAAATTCATGACACGGACCGCGAGCGGGGCGATGCGATCCCGCCGATCGTCCGCGAGGACGGAACCAACAACGGCGTCTGGTTCCAGTACCGGCACCTGTACGTGCAGAACGAGGACACCGGCAACCGCTTGCCGAATCACATCGATGCCCGTTCATATACGCAGCTGCTGGTGGACGACGTCGAGCCGCCGGCTCGCGCGCCGGAGTCCGCACCGCACTCGCTGGTCCCGCGGCCGGGATTCCGGGTCGAACTGATGGCTGCCGAACCGCTGGTCAGGGACTGTATCGATATCCAATGGGGGCCGGACGGCAAGGCGTGGGTGGCCGAGATGACGGACTATCCGCTGGGCATGGCTCCCGACGGCCACGTCGGCCCCCCCGAGCCCCTGGGCCAGCCCGGCGGACGGATTCGCTATCTGCAAGACACTGACGGCGATGGCCGGTACGACAAGTCGACGCTGTTCTTGGAAGGCGTCGCGTTTCCCACCGGTGTCATGCCGTGGCGCCAGGGCGTCATCATCACGGCCGCACCGGAGACGTTCTACGCCGAAGACAGCGACGGGGATGGCCGGGCCGACGTCCATCGCACGCTGCTGTCCGGCTTTCACGAAGGCAACCAGCAGCATCGCGTCAACCATCCCCGCTGGGGACTGGACAATTGGGTGCACCTGGCCAACGGGGACAGCGGCGGCGAGATTCGATCCGCCAAGACGGGCGAGGTCGTGCAGATCAGCGGCCGCGACTTGCGGATGCGTCCCGACGAAGGCCTGATGGATCCCCAGACCGGTCAGACCCAGTACGGCCGCAACCGCACGGACTGGGGCGACTGGTTCGGCTGCAACAACTCGAACGCGGGATACCACTTCGCCGTCGCCGATCATTACCTGCGCCGCAATCCGCACGTCGCGGCCCCGCCCGGACGAATCGACGTGACGGAGAGCCGCGAGTGCTTCCCGGCGGGCCGCGTGATCACCCACTGTTTCATCCCGCAGCCCACGCCGGCCGAAGGCGTGCCGGGCCACTGGACATCGATCGCCGGTGTGACCATCTATCGCGACGAGTTGTTCGGGCCGGAGTTTGCGGGCAACTTGTTCGTCGCAGACTCGGTCTACAACGTCATCCACCGCCTGATCCTGAGCCCGCAGGGGACGACCTTTCGCGGCGAACGAGCCGCGGACGAACAGCGGTCCGAGTTTCTCGGCTCGGCGGATCCCTGGTTCCGTCCGACCACCGTGCATACCGGGCCCGACGGGGCGTTGTGGGTGGTCGACATGTATCGGTTCGTGATCGAGCATCCGGAGTGGATCGTCCCCGAGTTGACTAACAAGCTGGAACTGCGCCGGTACAGCGAGCGGGGCCGAATCTACCGCATCTATCCGGTCGACCGGCAGCCGCGTCCGGTGCCGCGACTGGACCAGTTGAACACGGCGGGACTGGTCGCCGCCTTGGACCATCCCAACGGCTGGCAGCGCGACATGGCCCAGCAGATGCTGTTGTGGCGGGCGGACAAAGCGGCCGTCGAGCCCTTGGCAGCGATGGTCCAAACCAGCCCGCGGCCGCTGGCCCGCTTGCACGCCCTGTGCACGCTCGAGGGCCTGAACGCCTTGCGCCCGGAGATCGTGAGCCGCGGTCTGGCGGACCCGCATCCCGGCGTTCGCCGCCATGCGGTGCGGTTGAGCGAGCCGCTGCTGGACGCCAACCCGGCGTTGGGCGACGCGTTGCTCCAGTTGGCCGACGACGCGGACCCGCAAGTGCAGTTGCAATTGCTGTACAGCCTGGGCCAATGGCACGACGAACGTGCTGGGCGACTGCTGGCCCGACTGGCGGTGCGGCAGGCCGACGATCCGTACCTGGTCGCGGCGGCGCTCAGCTCGGCCGTCCCGCACGTCCGGACGATGATCGCCGAGTTGCGGCGGGCAACGGACCTGCCGGCGGGCGGGGCGGAATTGCTCGGCCAGTTGGAGACGCTGGCGGCAGCGATCCGGGCCGATCCGAGCGTGACCAGCGTCGCCGACGGGGCCAGCGATCGGCCGATTCGCGCCATCGAGCCCGACCGCCAGGAGGTCGAACGCCTGCTAGGCGGCGCGGCCACGGTCGAACAGGTTCGCCAGGCGATGGCCCAGTACGCGCCCGTGCTGGACCTGTACGGGGATCCGGAGCGGGGCCGGAAAATGTTCGTCGAGGCCACTTGTTCCACCTGTCATCGGTTCCAGGATCTCGGCACGCGGATCGGGCCGGACTTGGAGACGCTGGTCGAGCGCTCGCCCCAGACGCTGCTGGTCGCCGTCATGGACCCGAACCGGGCCTGCATCGACCGCTACGTCGAGCACGTGGCCTTGAGCAAGCAGGGCGTGGTCCACGTCGGGATGTTGCTCGAGGAGACCAGCAACAGCCTGACCCTGGTCGACGTCGGCGGCAAGCAGCATGTCGTGCTCCGCAAGGACCTGGAGGAATTGGTGTTCACCGGCCGCTCGCACATGCCCGAGGGCTTGTACGGGAAGCTGAACCACCAGCAGATGGCCGACCTGTTCGCGTTCCTGGGCGGCCGCGAGCCGCCGCCTCGTCAGCTGGCCGGCAACCGGCCGCAGGCAATTGTCCGCGGCCCGGACACGGCGTTCAGCCTGCCCGCGTCGGCCGCGGCGATCTACGGCGACGACGTGGACTTTGACAGCCGAGCCGGTTGCGTCACCGCGTGGACCAGCCCGAACGCTTACGCCGCCTGGCCGCTGTGCAATTTCGTGATGCAGTCGGCCTACGACGTGTGGATCGAATACGCCTGCGACGATGCGGCCGCGGGGAACCGCTTCGCGATCCAAGTGAACAACGGCCAGTCGGTCGCGGGCACCACCAGCGGCACGGGCGGCTGGGACCAGTACCGGGCGGTGCACCTGGGCCAGGTGGCGATGGCGGCAGGCAATTATCGCTTGAGCGTGCGGCCGGAGGAGCCGCTGGCGGGACCGCTGATGAACCTCCGCAGCGTCAAGCTGGTGCCGGCCGGACCGGCGCCGCCCCCGGGCGCGTTTCGCAACGCGCCGGAAACGGTCAAACAAGGCGAAGACGGAGCGGTGCAGCTGAGCGTCACGAAGGTCGAAGTGCATGGCCCGGGTGTGATCTTCGAGCCGCGGTACGGCAACCTGGGCTGTTGGTACGGCCCGGAGGGCTTTGGGTGCTGGCGGTTCGAGGTCCGCCAGGGCGGCACGTTCGACGTACGGTTGGACTGGGCCTGCCAGGACAGCACCGCCGGCAATCCCTTCCACGTGGTGCTGGACGACCAGGTCGTGGTCCAAGGCGAGGTCCCCGGCACGGGCACGTGGGACGACTACCGCCAGCAGAAATTCGGCCAGCTGCAACTCGCTCCCGGCGCCCACCGCCTGGAGTTCCGGTCCGCCGGTGCAATCAAGAATGCGTTGCTTGATCTGCGCACCGTGATGCTGGTACCGGCGAAGGACTAGTGCGTTGTCCAGGCCAAATGTTGGGGTGCCTGGGGTCGAGTGCAGCGAGCCCCCAGTGGCAAGAACTGGGGGCTCGCCACTCGTGGCTCGTCCCCAGCCACCCAACCCCAATTCTTCGCCTGGACAACGCACGGGACTGCGGAGGAAGATCGCCCGCTCCACCGATCGCAACGCAGAGATCGCCGCATGATCAAACTAAAGGGCTTCTTGATCGTTCAGTGATATAATGAGTGGCCGGTGGGTGTCGTTCGAGGAATCGGTGCCGCATCAGTCGGCATGCGCCAGCGTTTGGTTCGGCAAATCGGACGTTGGCGCCCCGCGGCTGATTCGAGCAGGAAGATCCCTTCCCCGAACGACGCTGAAGTCTCACAGGAGTGCGTTTCAGCTGTAGTGCCTCCCCATGTCCGACGTCACCCAGATCCTGTCCCAGATTGAGGCCGGCGATGCGAAAGCCGCCGAGCAGCTGTTGCCGCTGGTCTACGAGGAATTGCGCAAGCTGGCCGCAGTCCGACTGGCCGAGGAGCGGCCGGGGCAAACACTCCAGGCAACGGCCCTGGTGCACGAAGCGTACCTGCGGCTGGTGGACACGGATCAGGCGTCCAATTGGCACAACCGCGGCCACTTCTTCGCCGCGGCCGCAGAAGCGATGCGCCGCATCCTGATCGACACTGCGCGGCGAAAATGCGCCCTCAAACGCGGCGGTAACTCGGCACAGGCGGAACTGGACGAATCGCGCATCGCTGCGCCGTGCCCGGACGAGGAGTTGCTGGCCGTGCATGAAGCACTGGACCGGTTAGCCGCCGTGGATCCGGCAGCCGCGGAACTGGTCAAGCTTCGGTTCTTCTCCGGTTTGACGCTGGCCGAGGCGGCCGCGGCCGGAGATATGTCGCTGCGAACAGCCAATCGCCTGTGGGCTTTTGCCAAGGCCTGGCTGTACCGCGAGATCCGTGGCGAAACCCAGCCGGGAGAAACAGGTCGGAATACCTGACACACGCGATCGGCGCCATCGGATGCCGTCCCGCAGCGCCGTTCCGCCTCAGTTGCTGGCCTCAAGTTGCTGGCCGCAGACAAGAAATGCGCCTAGAATTTTGGCACGTTTTGGCGTTCGATTTCGCATGGGAGTGCAGGGGGAACGCGAAATGAACGAACGAGATGTTTTCTTGGCCGCCTTGGAACGGGACTCTGACGCCGAGCGGGACGCATTTGTCGTCGCCGTCTGTGGACCAGATGCCGAGTTGCGAGGGCGTGTCGAACAGCTGCTGAAATCCCACCGAGACGCCGGCAGTTTTCTGGAACATCCGGCGGTCGGCCGGGACGGAGCCGACGCGTTGGCCGCAACCGATCTGCGCGGCGATGCCGTGGCGTCCAGGGACGCTGTGACCCTGGGCGATGGCCCCGCGTCCAGTGACGGCCCTGCCTCGGGCGACGGCAGCCTGCCCTGCTTGCAACCGTGCGACAAGCCTGGCCGGCTGGGTACGATCGGACCGTACGAGGTCAGCGAGGTCATCGGCCGGGGCGGGATGGGCGTCGTTTTGTGCGGGCACGACACCCGGCTGAATCGCGTGGTTGCGATCAAGGTGCTTGCGCCCCAGCTGGCCTCGAACCCGACGGCCCATCGGCGGTTCTTGCGCGAAGCCCAAGCGGCGGCGGCCGTCAGTCATCCACACGTCGTGACCATCCACGCGGTCAGCGAACAAAACGGTACGCCGTATCTGGTCATGGAGTATATCGCGGGCCAATCGCTGCAGCAGAAAATCGACACTCATGGACCGTTGGAGGTGCGGGAAGTCCTGCGGATCGGTTCGCAGATCGCCTTCGGTTTGGCCGCGGCGCACGCCCAGGGGCTGATTCATCGCGATGTCAAGCCGGCGAATATCCTGCTGGAGAACGGCGTCCAGCGGGTCAAGATCACCGACTTTGGCCTGGCCCGCGCCGTGGACGATGTCAGCTGTACGCAAACCGGCCAAATCGCCGGGACGCCGCAGTACATGTCGCCCGAGCAGGCCGGCGGCGAGCCGATCGACCATCGCTCCGACTTGTTCAGCCTCGGCAGCGTGCTGTACGCGATGTGCACCGGGCGTCCGGCCTTTCGCGCGGACAGCGCTCTGGCCGTCCTCCGCCGCGTCTGCGACGGCACACCGCGCGCGATCCGCGAGATCAATCCGGACATCCCGGACTGGCTGGCGGGCATCATCGACAAGCTGCTGGCCAAGCGGCCCGCGGATCGGTTCCAAGCGGCGGCGGAGGTGGGCGAGTTGCTGGAACGCTGCCTGGCCCATGTCCAGCAACCGACGCTGGTCCCGGCGCCGCTGGCTGCACCAAGTGCACCGGCCGCACCGGTTCGCCCCCGCGGCGGCCAGCGTCGCCGCTGGCTGCTGGCCGCGGCGCTGATCGCGATCGCGTCCTGCCTGGGCGTCACCGAGGCCACGGGCGTCACGCAATGGAGCGCTGCGGTCCGGCGGCTGGTGAGCCGTCAAGGCACGCTGGTGGTCGAGGTCGACGACCCGACGGTGACCGTGCGGATCGACGGCCGGGACGTGCCCATCGGACGGACCGGATTCCACGAATTCCCCAACCCCGCCGGCACCCACCTGGTGCAAGCGTTCAAGGACGGTGCGGTGATCCAGCAGATTTCCGCCCAGATCACGCGCGGCCGGCAGACGCTGGTGCGAATCGATCGTCCGCGAGCAGCCCGGCAGGAAACCCAAGGACGCGTCGCCCAGCTGACCGCCAAGGCGGAGCGGCTGGTGGTCGATGGCTCTTGTCCGAGTTGGTCGCCGGACGGCACACAACTGCTTTACACCCGCAGAGACGAGACGGCCATCGAACGGTACGACTTGGCCCGGAAGACGGCGCGGACATTGATTCGAGCGCGGGATGTGTTTCCGGACGCGGGCCTGGCCGACGCGGCTCTCGCCCCGGACGGAAAGCACATCGCGTTCGTCAAACGCCCCCAGGTTGGCCTGGTGCAAGACGAGATCTGGCTGGCGACAGCGGAAGGGGGTTCGCCCCGCAAACTCGCTGACGGCAGCTATCCATCCTGGGGTCCGGACCCGAGCCTGCTCTATTTCCAAGCGGGCCGCCTGAAGCAGCTGCAGTCCATTCGTGTGGACGTGCCCGGCGACACCCCTCGCGACGTGATGCCCTGCCACGGGCTGTACCCCGCCGTTTCGCCGGACGGCAAGCACGTCGCTTATAGCGACGGTTTGCGGCTGCGGATCGCCGAGTTGGCGTCCAGCCGGACCGTGGCGGAATGGCTGAGCCCCGAACCGCTCTACGGCATGCTCGCCGCCTGGTCCCCCGACGGCCAGGAAGTGAGCATCAGCGGGTATACGAACGTCCACAAAGGGCTGTGGATCTACGATCTGCGGACGAACGAGGCGGTGCGGATCACGGAGGCCCCGGTCGGCCACGGCCGCTGGTCGCGCGACGGTCGCCGCTTCGCTTCCGAGACCAAGGCCGAAACCTCGACCATCTGGCTGCTGCCTCTGGAACCGGGCAAGTCCACGGCCGAGTCCCTGCTCGCAGCGGCGGCCAGCCCGCCTGGTCCTTGAGCACGGGCCGACTGACAGAAATCGAGTTGCACGCGGTTGCCCGTGGCGGGATCGCCTGTGATGTGATCGTCGAACACAAAGCCTCCACGCGCTAGCACCGGGCACACCAGCCTGCCACTCAGGGGCCAGAGGCGTGTATTATTGACCTGTCGATGTTGAATGCATATAGTTTCGCCCGTCGGGCAGTAGCGCCGACCGCAGCATGCCGGAGGGCGTGAGCCGGCTGGAAGGGGACCGGCTGTCGGAGAATACCTATGACTCGAACCACCGTGTATCTGGTCATGCTGCTGGTCCTCGCCTCGGCCGCACGGCCGGTGGAGTTCCCCGGCAGCGCACGCGGCGCGGACGATCAACCGGCAGCCCCGGCGGGCGTGTTGCCGGCAAGCGTCCCGGAAGCCCGCACCCGGGCGCGAATCCTGCACGAAACGCTACACGGCACGCTGCAGGTCATGCATCGCGATTTCTTTGATCCCTCCCAGCGGCTGTCGATCCCGTCGCGGTCGCTGGAGGACGTATTCAAAGAACTGGCCCGCAACTGGCAGGTGAAAGTCCATTGGCTGGCGGTCAACGCCGAGCCCATGAACGTGGACAACGCGCCGCGAGATGATTTTGAGAAAGAGGCGGTCAAACAACTCGCCGCAGGCAAACCGGAACACGAGGCGCTGACTGGCGGCGTGTACCGTTTCGCGGGCTCGATCCGCCTCTCGTCGCAATGCCTGAAGTGCCACGCCCCGCGGCGGACCAGCACCGCAGACCGCTTCGCCGGACTGGTGATCTCGATGCCAGTCGCGGCGGGCGGCAGCCCGTGAGCGGCGCCTGGCCGAGCAGGGCCGCGCTCCCCCCTTCTGTGTAGTTGTGGCATTCTTCGTCAGCCGACCGGAAGAGAAAGACGTTTCGCCTCACTCTGACGTTGACCGTTTTGGTAGATTTTCTGGCGATCGTGACCCTGGCAGTCCTCGACAAGATCATCGGCCCCTGGTGACAACAGCATGGCATCCGCACCCCGGACGACCCGACTCGCCAGGGCCTTTGCCGTCTGGCTGGTCCTGATCGTCGCCGAGATTCTGCACGGCATCGCCCGTGCCATTTTCCTGGTGCCGCAGGTCGGCGAGTTCCGGTCCAATCAGATCGGCGTGTTCACCGGATCGATCCTCATCCTGGTCATTGCCGTGGCGTTCGTCCGGTGGATCGGTGCGACCCGAACCACGGAACGACTGGCGGTCGGCGCGCTGTGGCTGGGCCTGACGTTGGCCTTTGAAGTTGCCTTCGGCCGCCTTGTGGTGGGGGCATCCTGGGAGCGACTGGCGGCCGACTACAACGTGCTGGAAGGCGGACTGCTGCCGTTCGGGATGCTGGTGCTGCTGTTGTCGCCGCTGATTGCGGCCAAGGTGGCAACGCTCACGAAATAACTTCCCCATTTCGGCTTAGCTCGTTGAACGCCGAGTCGGCAAACGACGGCGGATCAGCGGGATGCGGCCACGGGTGTACTTCGCCCGCGACGGTCACCGCGGCGGCAACCGGATCTCGATCCCGTAGCTGGGTGCAACGGCCAGCAGCTTGTCGATCTCGGCCATGCTCGGTGGCGGGGCCTGCTGCCCGAACGCCACCGGCTGGCCGACCTCCAGGAACATCTTTTCCAGGCCCGCTGGAGCCACGGAGACAATCATCCGGGCTGTCTGGCCGGTGTCGTTCCTGAAACTGTGCAGGCTGCCGACCGGCATGTTGGCGAACGTGCCTGCCTTGGCCACGATCCGGTCGTCGCCGACCTGGAAAGTGATTTCCCCCTCCAGGATGTAAAACGATTCTTCTTCCCGGCTGTGGACGTGCGGCGGTGGACCGCCACCGGGACGCACGATGGCTTCAAACATGGCGTACTTTCCGTCCGTGTCGTCACCGGTCGCCATGAAGCGGTAGACATCACCGACGATGGCAACGGTCTGGCCCTCGTTCGGCTGACGGAGAGTCGGAGGGTGGGTCATCTTTGTCATGTCGCATTATAGGGGGCGGGTTGGCGGCGACCACTGAACATTCAACAATCGCCGGAACAGAGGCGCAAGTTCATGCCACGGCAACCCCGCCGACGGGACAAGGCACGAACGGGGCAACGCTCTCGGCAGGCGTGCGCTCGTACAGGGTAAACCGAATCGGTTCGTCGATGATTTCAATTTCCATTGGGTTCTCCGGCCAATCCGAGGAGATCGTGGTCACTTCGTCCGGATGGTATTCCGCACCTCTTGAAGTAGCATCTGAACGTCGGCAGGAAACCGCGCGATGTACTCGTCGATGTCCGTGGGTGATTGAACTCTTGCCATGCTGTCACCTTGGATCCTTGCCCGGCTTCCTTGGCCGGAGCATGGACGGAATCGTTCCGCAGCAGCCAAGTCGCGACGACCGACTTCTTGTTACCGTTGAGGGGTGGGCAGGTCCTGGGAATCTCCGAGTTCTTCGGCGAGACAAAGAACGTATCCGTCAGGGTCTCTTACCTCGAACTCAGCAAGGCCATAGAACATCCGTTCAAGCCTGCGGGAAACGACCCCACGACTGGTCAACTCTGCGAATAGCTGGCGAATCTGCCCGCCGCCGAGCCGAAGGTAGACATCCCATTGGTACTGGCGTGGTTCTGCAAGTGTCTTTGATGAGCCGCATCGCAACATCAATTCCGTCTGGCTGTGCCGGAGAATTGCAAACTGATGTGGCGGTGTTTCAGGAAACGGATCGGCGGAAAACCCCAGCATCTCACGATACCACTGGATGCTCACCCCAACATCGGCGACTTCCAGAACGGGAATCGCCTTGCTGATCGACACGCCGCTACCCATGTACAGCTGGCCTCCACAATCGAGGACGATTCCCCGCGCTCAAACGCCGCCAGCGGGTCGGGATTGGCAAGTCGGGCGGCGCCGCCGGCGGCAAACAGGAAAAACTCAGGCAGGCGTCTGCCATCGCGCGGATGTCCCAATCTTACTTTGGCAAAGTCAGCGGGCCAATCCGCTTCGTGCCGACCGCCAATTCGTCGATCCACAACTTCTGAGCGTGCGGAAGGAGTCCCGGCCCGAAATACGGAGCCAGCAGAAACTGGTTGAACTTCATCTTGGGAAAATCGGTGGATCGCAGCACCACATCGGTGTGTTCGACGACGGGCTTGCCGTCGAACCAGCCACGGACGATGCCGTCCCGGTTTGGGCGGTCGTTCTGGAGGTCCAGGGAATTGAGCTTGAAGTACGCCTCGACACAATGCCATTGGTCGTCCTGGAAGAGAACTTCCCGGCTGTCGTAGAACTTCCCGTTGTAGCCGCCCTTGAGCGGCCCTTGGCTCAATCCGTGGGGCATGTCCTTGTTCTGGATGTCCTGGGCGGCCAGCCGCAGTTTGCCGCCAACCGGCTCGATGTAAAGCGTCAGGTGGCTGGCGGCGGGACCGTGCCACTTTGGATTCTCGGTAGTCATGAAGTGCGTCAGGTGGGGATGAAAGTTCT
>CAIYOB010000823.1 GCA_903927685.1 uncultured Planctomycetaceae bacterium | reverse complement strand
GCAGCCTACGCCCGCCCGCGGCTGCGGGCCGGAGCGGCCGCTGGCACGGCATTTGACGACGCGGCGCCCGCCGGTGGCTTGCTGGTAGGGCTGCGTTGCGCCAAGGGCACGAATTGGGGCGGTGCGATCCAGGCGGTCCAACCCATCTACCAAGTGGGCCCGGGATATGCGGTGGGCGGCCGGCACGGCAAGCTGGGCGGCGACGAGCAGACGCTGGTGGCCAAGCCGGGCTATGCGGTCGGCGCGGTCCAGGCCCGCGCGGGCCTGGCTTTGAACGCCGTTCAGTTGGTGTTCTATCGCATTGCCGGCCAGCGTCTGGATCCAGCCGATCGCTATGCGTCGCCCTGGGTGGGCTGCGAGGGTGGGAGTCCCTACCAGTTGGACCCACAAGGCGATCCGATCATCGGCGTCTTTGGCCATTGGGCAGACGATCTGGTCTCGGTCGGCGTCGAGCCGACGCAGAGCCTGCCGGCCGCGATCCCGCCGCCCGAGACGTCGCCACCGAATCCAGGGCCGGAAACGCCCTCCGGCGAATAGGCCGTTCGCACGACCAGAAAGCCGCCGGACAAAGAAGCCGCTCGCCCCTGTTCTCTTCCCGCGCAGCGGCGGTTAGAATACGGCCGATTCCAGCCCCAGCCAGACGTTCTGCCGGGAGCGTCATCTCAGGAGTTCTGCCATGCGTGCGGACCGCACCCTTCAGGCCAGACGAAGCACCATCTCGTTGATGTGCTTTGACCAGGGGGTACAGGGAAGGCTGCACATCTTCTTCCAGCAGCCGTTCACCCTGGCGGCGCTGGTCGCCAAGCTCGGCGAGGGCTCGGGAGCAGGATGACGGCGCGGTTTTGCGCCGGCGGGAACCGATCGATGAGCCCAGCGAATGTGCTGATTGTGGACGACGAAGGCCTCGGGCCAGCCGATCTGCGGACGCGTTTGCAGCAACTCGGCTACACCGTTGTGGCGAACTGCCGCAGTGGCCTTCAGGCCCTGGCCCTGGCCGAGAAACGGCGGCCGGACCTGGTGCTCATGAACATCCACCTGCAGGGCGAACTGAACGGCATCACGGCCGCGCAGCAGCTCAAGGACCGGTTTCAGCTGCCCGTGCTCTTTCTCGCCGCCGACTCGGACGAAACCACCCTCCAGCGCGCCAAGCTGGCAGAGCCCTTGGGCTACCTGATTCAGCCCTGCGAGGATCATGAGCTGAAGTCCGTCCTCGAAATCGCCCTGCATCGGCACCGGGCCGAATTGGAACTGCGGCGTCTGAACCGGCTGTACGATACCCTCAGTCAGGTGAACCATGCGATTGCTCATGCGGCGTCCCGCGAGGAACTGTTGGCGGCCGTGTGCCGTTCGGCGGTGGAACGTGGCAAGCTGGACTTGGCCTGGATCACCGGGCGCGATCCGGAGACGGGGCGGCTCACGCCGCTCGCCCGCTTCGGGAGCCAGGCCGCGGCGCTGGATTCGGTGCTCCTTGATGCCGACCGTCACCGGGCGGGGCCGCATGTGTCCGGCGAGGCGTCCGGGGGCACGCAACCCTGCGTCTGCAACGACTGCCGCACAGACCCCTGCCGTTGCCTGTGCCAACGGGTCTGCGTCTGGGCGGGGTTCGGCAGTTGCGCCTCGTTTCCGCTGCAGTTTCAAGGCCAGCTCTGGGCGGTTTTGAGCCTGTGCGCGGCCGAACCCGGCATGTTCGGCGATCGGGAGACCGCGTTGTTCGCCGAGATCGCCGAGAACGTTTCCGGCGCGCTTGATCGTCTGGAAACCAGTCGCCAAAAGGCGGCCGCGGAAGCCGCTTTGCAGCGGAGCGAGGAACGCTTCCGGCTGATCGCAGACAGTACCTCCGACTCCATCTGGGTCATGGATTCGGACTTGCGTTTCACTTACGTGTCGCCCTCCACTGAACGCCTGTTCGGTTATACCGTCCGGGAATGGGAGTCCCTCGACTGGACGATATTCGTACACCCTGACCACATGGAGGCTGTGGTACGGTTGCTCGACGACGTTCGCCAACGGCAGGGGGCTGGCAGCGTCTTGGCCGAGGTCCAGGTGCGTCACAAAGAGGGGCGAGAAATGTGGGTCGAGTTTTCCGCCACGCCGCTCCGCGGGCCCGCCGGCGAATTCGCCGGGGCCGTCGGGATCACCCGCGACGTCACCGATCGCAAGCGGGCGGAGAGGCAACTGCGGGAAAGCGAACAACGATTCCACGCGGTGTTCCAGGGGCACAGCGCGGTCATGCTGCTCATAGACCCGGAGTCCGGCGCCATCCTCGATGCGAATACGGCCGCGCAAGACTTCTACGGCTATCCACTGGAAACGCTCCGCAGCATGGGCATCCAGGACATCAACGCGTTGCCGCCGGACGAAGTGGCGGAGCAGCGCCGTTGGGCGGTTCATGAGCAGCGGAATTTCTTCGTCTTCCCCCACCGCCTGGCCAACGGGGACATCCGCACGGTCGAAGTTCATTCCTCGCCCATCACGATCGGCGGCCGAGTGATCCTGTTCTCGATCATTCACGATATCACCGAGCGCCGGCGGGCCGAGGAGAGACTGCGGGACTCGTTGCAGACCTCCGCCGACATCGTTCGGTCCATCCCCTCGGGCTTCTTTATCTACCAGTTCCAACCGCCCGACCGGCTGATCCTGCTGAGCGTCAATCCGGAAGCGGAACGTTTGACCGGGATCCGAACCGAGCAGTGGGTGGGCCGTGAATTCAACGAAATATTCCCTGAGGCGTGGAAACTCGGAATCAGCGACGCGTATCTGAACGCGTTG
>CAIYOB010000822.1 GCA_903927685.1 uncultured Planctomycetaceae bacterium | reverse complement strand
GTGGACCGGCGCTTCGAGCATTGTCTTGCCGATGGCCGAATTCCGCTGGCCGATGCCCAGCACGACGTACTTGCCGGCAAGGCCGGTCGTTTCAAGGCCCATTAGCACCTGCTGATCGGCCGTGGGGCCAAGTAGAACGGAGGCCGCTGCCAGAGTACCGGGCGTGGTCGTCTGGAACGTCGCATCGACGGCCACGGCGGGATCGGCGTGCTCGCCCACTGTCTCTATCCCCGCGGCATTCAACGCGTCGAGCGTATCCGCAGTCAGCGTGACGGGTTCGACGGCATCCAGCAGTTCGGTGCCTAAGCCGGTGAAATCGTTCGCCGTGGCGCCGACCAGCGTGTCCTTCAGCGAATCCAACATGTTTGGATACCGCAAGTACTGCGCTTCATACCGTTGAATGGCATTCGCGCATTCAGCGATATTGGCGGCGCCGGCACTGGTGTGCGAGCGGCCGACCATCCCGGTGATGGCGGGAACCAGAATGCCCGCGACGGCCACCAGGATCATCAGCACCACGATCAATTCCAACAACGTCAAACCACGACGATTCTTGCTTCTTCGAGACATCCTAAACACCCTTTCTGTGCCGCCCGCAGGCAGCGGTATCGAGAATACAAACGGGAAAACAACTCGAAAGATATCGCTGTGGCCGGTCTCCTGACCGAGCCACACAGTCGGCAAAGACACCCGTTGCGGCAGCGGTGGCCAGGACTGGTCGGACCTGATTGTGCCACACGCTGCTCGCAACGAGTTCTCGTCAAGATTGTCCACGCGTGGCCCCAGTTCGTGACCGTGGGCGCACGGGTGACCGTCAGACTGTCGCGGCAGGCCGGAGCGAGCCGCAATGCAAGGAATCTCGAACCGCAGCATGTCGAAGTGCAGGCGATATGCCCAGACTGTCTTTCCCCCGAACCTCTGCGGTTCCATGCGCCGAACGCTCGCGCAAACCAACGGCGCACCGTCAGCGCACGGCAAACGACTCGTGACGCGGGGCTGGGTTCAGGCGTGCGGCGGACCGCGCGAGAAGAAGGCGATCCGGAACTCGGGGACAAGCGCAGGCGCGACCGGCAGCGGCATCTGCCCGGTCAGCGGCAGCGGGGCCGAAGCTTCGGGAGTGCCGGCGACTGCGGGGGCCTTCATCAAGAATTGACACACCGCACAGTTCTGTGAATCGTGCGAGTGGCGACCTCGGGAAGGACCGGCAGGGTCCGATTCGTTCGAGTTGGACTCGCCAGCGGAGCACGCCTCGGTGCCGTGCCCCGGACAACATGCTCCCGGACCCGATTCGTCCGAAACGGCAGCCAGCGGCGCGTGGCATGACCACAGATGCAGCGATTGGCCACCAACGGCCATTACCGCGTAGATGGTCAGAGCCCAGAGAGTAACCAGCCGGTTCCCGACGCGCATGCAAAAATGCCAGCCTGCCTGAGTTAGAAAAAAAGCAGCTGGTCCGACCAGTTGCAGACATTATTGGTACCGCTCGCGCTTTCGTCAAGTGGCCGGGTTGGCGGGCCACGGAAAAACGCCGGCCCCGCACGCCGTGCGGTTGATGTTGGGATGCCATCTTCCCGAGTGGTTCGCCGGGCCCCAGCGATGTGTCAAGCGGGAACGCGGCGCATCCTGAAAGGTCATTCTACCGGAATCCCGAGTTCCTCACGAAGCTCCCGACTGAGTTCACCAGCGGGGCGCCCCCGGGTCGCCTTTCTTGAATTCCTCGATTGCTCCCGCCAGAGCCGCAACATTCTCGGCGTAATCTGTGTCGGAGGGATTCTCGATCCGCCACAGGTCAAACAACTCGTCCAGGGAAGGCTCGGGGGCTCCGCTGGCCCGACTGCGGGCAAACTGGGTGAAGCTGTTCAGTTCTTGCGCGGCCGTCGTCATCGTCTCTGCCTCCGTGATCCCGACACCTTCCACCGCGTATCGCAGACCGAAGGGGCCGCCATCTTTCCCCTAATCGTACGCATACCATGGTACGCCGGTGAGCAGCGGGTGGCGGCAACCAAGCTCGACCGGATCGACAAACCAGGCCCGCGAAAGCGATCACGGTGCTTTCCCGTCCCGGTCAATAGTCCGAAGTCAAGATCCTGCCCTTGGTAAACGAGAAGAACTTGTCCTTGTCGGCGACCTGAACGCCGGGGGCCAGATCCGTCCGTGGTTTTGCCGGCCGCTTTCAGGCAACCGGGACAAGCCATCAGGATGAGGCCCTTCTGCGGTAGCGCGGCCAACTGCTTCTTGTACGAGGGGAAGTGTGAGTAAGCCAGATCGCGGCCATCCCGGAGAACGACCTCGATTGCCTTGATGTCAAAGTACACCAACACGTCCCGGTCGTCGGACATGATGGCCGCCATGTTCAGGGCCATCAGGACGCGACGCGGGTCGTCTGTGCCATGGCTGATGTGGATGAACACGCCGTCCCGCGGTTCCGAGGCCGGTGACAGGGCCTTCGAACGCCGATGTCGGCCAGCGATGTCGGCCAGCGAGCTTGACGAAATCCGCAGGCCAGCTATGATTAACCCCGAGTCGGACCGGGCTTTTTTCGATCCAGGCCTATGCACTCTTTCCAACGTCCCGCTGTCATCCTGATCCTGGTGGGCTGGCATTTCTTGCTGGCTGCCTCGGGGCATGGCCTGCACCACCTCGTCGACGGCGGTGACCGCTGCGCCAGCCGCGTGGCGGTGTCCTGTGAGTGCCAGCATGCGTGCCCGGCGACGGGCGCGCACGACTCGGCATCTCACGCCGGCTGCGAGACACAAATCGCCGCCGAACCCACTCGACACCAACACGATCCCCATCGCTGTGTGATCTGCCAGTACTTGGCGCAGCACAAGGGGCTGCCGCCGGCGACCGCCACGCTGCTGACCGCCGCGCCGCACGCCGAGCCGATTCCAGGGAGCTCGTCCACGCCGCACCGCTCGTGCGTCTGCCCGTACGCTTCTCGCGCGCCGCCGAGCGCGTCCCTTCTGGGCTGACTTCGTGCCCCGCAGTGATTGGTCACCGCGGGGATCTGGCGATGTCGGGAGGCGGTTCGCTCGCGTCCTGGTTCGTCGCTCCGCCGCGTCGAGGTTTCTGCGTCACCGGTTCGCACGGCGCTGCTGAACGGAAAACCAGTTCCGGCTCCCACGCCGGCTGGTTCACGAACCCATCGTAACCCGACGCGTTAGCGAGGACGGACGACGGCGTGATTCTCGCTGGCGTTTCGGGTTCGGATGCCGCGCGTGGCTGAGGCCCCCGGTCCCTGAACCACTCGGGCCAACGTCTTGCGCGTCTGGCTGCGGCCATGGAACCACCGGCGTTCAGGACCACATCGATTCCTGGGACGGGTATGCGCATGAGCATCAGAACTGAGGCGACACGACTCCTCGAACGGGTGCAAGCCAGTTCGGCTAAGGTCGGCGCCGCCGCGAATTACGACTTCTGCCCCTGGGCCAACCGCTACGTGTACTGGCTCAAGCGGCCGATCGGCTGGTTCGTCGTCGGCGATCTGGCGGGCGTGCTGGTGGGCCTGTTCCTGGCTCCGCAGGGCTGGTTCGTGTGCGGCGTGCTGACGGCGGTGATGGTCTTGGGCGCGGCTTGGCCGTGGATCTCGCTCCGCGGCCTGTCGGCGTCGCTGGCCTTTGACCGCCGCCGCAGTCGCGAAGGGAATAACGTGCTGCTGCGGTTGGCGGTCCGCAACCGCTGGCCCTGGCCGGCGTGGGGCCTGGTCGTCGAACGCGGCTTCTTCGCCCCGCCCACGGACGGCGAGGACGCCCCGGCTGTGGTGGCCTTGGCCCGCGTCCCCGGCTGGTCGCAGAACGAGTACGAGTTCGAATTCCAGCCGCCGCGGCGCGGGGTGTATCCCAGCCGGCCGCCGGTGCTGGCGACGGGGTTTCCGTTCGGCATCTGGCAGAGCGAGAAGCTTGTGTCCACCACGCACCCGCTGGTGGTCTGGCCGCTGGTCGTGCCGCTGACTTCGGCGCCGGCCGCAGGCGGTGACCGGCGGACCGTGGCGGGCAGCTTCGTGGACCGCGCCGGCGACGATGGGGACATCATCGCGGCGCGGCTGCACCGCCAAGGCGATTCGTTGCGGCGCGTCCACTGGGCGCAAACCGCCCGCCGCGACGCGTTGGTGGTGTGCGAGCGGCAAACGACGGCTCGGCGGCGGGTGCGATTGACCTTGGACGGCGGAGCGTTTGCCGGCCGCGACCCGGCAGACCAGGCCCTGCCGGACTGGGCGGTGCGCGTCCTGGCCAGCCTGTGCGGCGAACTGCACTCGCACCACTGCGACGTCGAGTGCGCACTGGATGGCGAGCCGCTGGCCCTGGAACGCGGGCCGGCGGGGATTCGGCGGCTGTTCGACCAGCTGGCGGCCTACGAACCCAGTGCCGCGACCGACGGCCGACTGGTTGCCGCAACGCGGCGCGAGCAGGTCATGTCCGTGGTCATCACGCGGCGTGGTCCGGCGGCGGGCGGCACGTTCTCCAAAGGAACGCGGTGGGTCGTGCTGGGCGATTCGCGCCGGGATGAGGCCGATCCAGTCTCCGCTGGCGCAGGGGCAGCCGTTCGGACTTGGATTTCCCTGGACGCAGCCGGCGACCTCGCGGACCAACTGCAGCGGCAATGGGGCCGGCTGTGCCATGACGATTGGCGGGAGTGACGAATGGCTATCGTGGGGGGGAAAGGCGGGGGAGATTAGGTGAAAGATTAGGTGAAAGATTAAGGGAGATGGCTGGCAAGATGATGAGAGGAGAGACGCGAGAGGCGTGTATCGGCGGGGCGGGCGAGACGGAACTCGGCACGCTGCTGCTCGCTTCGTTGGCGGCGGCGACGTTCGCGGCGGTGCGGCTCGAGTCGGTGTGGCACGGGGGCTGGGTGCTGGCCCAGACGGCGGTTTCCGTCGCCGGGGCGGCGGGGCTCTGGCTCGTCCTGCAGCGCGACGCCGCAGTCCGCCTTCGGCTCACCGCCTGGCTGGGTGTGGCCGTCGCCGGCTGGCTGCTGCTGCCGGCCGTTGGCGAAGTGGTGTTCCGGGCCCTGGGAGTCGGCGATGCCCCGGAAATGGTCATGCTGGCGTGCCTGCAGAACGCAGCCTTGATGCTGGCCGCGTTTTCGCATCGCCGCCGCTGCCAGCAGACGGCGGTCTTGCTGGCCAGCTTCCTGGTCCTGTTCGCGCTGGTGATCGGCTCGCGCCGCGGCGGCTGGGTGTTGGCCGGCGTGTACGGCGTGCTGGTCCTGTGGTGGCTGATGGCCCGCTATTGGGACAAGGTATCCCAGGCCCGGGCGGCGGCGAGCGTCCAGCGCTGCCTGCCGGTCCGTTCATCAGTCCTGGCCGGGACGGTGCTGGTGGTGTTGATCGCCGGCGCGGCGGTGGGCGGCGTGGGCAGCACGACGTATGTGCTGCACGGCTTCCTGCCCACGTCCGGCGGCGACCGCTGGCACGACCCGTATGCCCGCGCCGGCGCGGGCGACGGCGATGCGCTGGTCGCGGGGAAAGAGGACGCGATGAGCTTCGGGCCGGTCGAGAGCGAGCTGTTCCTGGAATCGAACATGCCGACGCTGTACGACATGTTCAACGAGCAGTACGGCGACCCGCCGAAGCTGCAGGCCAAACGCGAGCGGGCGATCGCGTTGGATCCGGGCAACGTTAAGCACGCCCATCAGCGGATCGCCAAGAGTCAGCGGAGCGGGCGCGAGTT
The DNA here is from genome assembly GCA_903927685.1 of uncultured Planctomycetaceae bacterium. The sequence goes on along the minus strand of CAIYOB010000822.1, from coordinate 363 downwards.
TTCCACGCTTCGAGCGCGGGGCGAGTTGAAACGCCGGCCGCTGGCCGACCGCGCAGCGCCGGCCATGCTGTACGCGGTCGGCCCAGTCCCGTTGCACCTGGCCTTGGAGTACTTCGACCGCTTCGACGGCGCCGCGTGGCAGCAGACTTCGGCGACGGCGGCACCGCAGCCGCAACTGCGGGTCGAGACGCAGGGCGGCACTCCCTGGATCAACGTCCGCGCCGGCTGCGGCTGGCCGGTGTTAGGGGAGGTGGAACGGCACGCCGTCAAGTTCATCAATCTGCAATCCCGCCGCGTGCCCGCGCCGCCGCTGCTGTCCGCGGTGCACATCGACAAGCTGGCCCTGGCGGACTTCTTCGGCTG
>CAIYOB010000821.1 GCA_903927685.1 uncultured Planctomycetaceae bacterium | reverse complement strand
TGCAGCCGTGACTCAGGCTCGCCGCACGCTGAAGCGTGAACTCCAACAAAGACCCCGCACCCAATTCATGGTTTCGCCGCCGACCACGGGGCTCCAAAGTCAATCCACTCGACAAAGGCCCGGATCTCGTCCGCCGTCAGGCTGGGCTCCACATCCGCGGGCAACGGCTTCGCGTTGCCCTGAACCGCCCGTCCGTCCCACGGGCGGGAGGTGTTCTTGCCCAGCAGGTGCCAGATCAGGCTGCTCGTCCGAGCCCGTCCCGGGTCCACGTACTTGCCGCGCAGTTCGGCGCCAGAGTCGCTGGCCGCCGGCTCCAGCAGGATCTCGTACACGAGCCTCGCCCTGTCGGACGCTTCGGGCAGGCCGCCCGTCAAATCGGGTAGACTGCCTCCCGCAGCATGGCAGGGAAGGCATTTCTGCGTCACGATGGGCAGCAGGTCGCGGACAAAGTCGAACGCTCGCCGCTGCTCGGCCGGCGGGGCCATCACGACCGACGGCTTCTCCAACGCGCGGGTCATCAGGTTTTCCGGGGTCAGCTCGGGGTCCTCATGGCAGCCGATACAGCCTTGATTGAAATGGCGATGTGTCCCAATCCACCCGCAGGAGCGGAGGACCAAGCCGTGCTCGTCAACCAGTTGCAGTTCGAGCGAAACGTCCGCGGGAAGTTCGAGATTGAACGAGCCATCGGCCTCGACGGCCGCCTCGCCCAACAGTCGCCGCGCGGCCAGCGGCGGAAGGACCGGCCGAGCGCCCGCGTTCCCGGCGCCCGGCGACGGCGAGACGCCCTCCAGCAACCGCACCGTCTTCACGGTTCCCGGCGGCAGCCATGTCTTGTCCGGAAAATCGTTCAGGTACACGTTCTGGCAATAGATCTTGCCGTGCGGATCGGTGTCGATCGACGGGCTGGATCGGCCGTCGGGTTCCTCGCGCGGGGCGACCAGCTTGGCCTGGATGTCGTGACGCTCGGCGTCGTCGAACACCACCTCGACCCGCTTCGAGGCCGGATCGAGCCGGTACACGCCGTGCGTGCCGGTGCCGTTTGCCGGCCGGCCGGAAACGAGAATGGTCCCATCGGGCAGCGGCGAGGGCGAATGAAAGAGCCCCTCCGCGGGATCGGTCAGCGGCCGGTACGTGTGCAGCGGCCGGCGCGTCGTCACACAGGCCAGCGTTCCGGCGCCATCCCAAGCCGGCTGGTCGCTCTCGACGAACACGACCAGCCCTCCCGCCGTGCCGCACGGCATGTGCTTGATCCGCTTGCCGCCGTCCATGCATAGCGGCGCCGGGTCGGTGCCGTCCAGGTTGGTTTCCAGCAGGACCACGCGGCCCAACGGCCCATGCTCCAGCGTCCGCCGCTGCCAGCTGGCATAGGCGATCCGCCCGTCCCGCAGCAAGTGCGGATCGTAGTCGCTGGACAAATTGAACGTCAGCCGCCGCACATCGGAGCCGTCCAGCTTGCACGAGTACAGCGCGGTTGCCGGCCCCGTTCCGGATTCGGTCGCTTCGTTCGCCCGGCTGCACAGGAATGCGATCTGATACCAGGCTTCGTTCGCGTCGCTGATTTGATAGAAGGCCGATTGGTACAACGGGCTGCGGCACTGGCCCAGCCCTTGCGTCACTTGCCGCAATCCCGAGCCGTCCACGCCGATCTCGTAGATGTCCCAGGCGTCGTGCGCTGCCTTCTTGCCGGCAAACAAAACCCGACGGCCATCGAACGACACCTCGGGATCGCAGGCACTGTGAAAGGACTCGGCCAAGACGCGTTGCGTGCCGTCAGGATGGACAACCAACAGCCGGGCGCCGTCCCCGCCGTCGGCCCGCGGGAATTCGGCCGCCGCGTTGCGATCCGCTCCGCCCCCGCGGTTGGGCGACAACTGCGTCACGATCAGCGACTGGTCCAAGGCGGCCGCCGAAGCAAGGGATGCTGCTAGCAAGCCAAACAGGCAGTGGCAGACCAGCCCGCCGAGGCAAAGACGCATCATGGTTTTCGCCTTGTACTTCAAGAAAGGCACGTTGCTTAGTTGCTAGTTGAGCCCAGAGCAAGCCATTGCGAGTGGAACTGCAGAATGTCCGGAATATCCCTAAAATGTCAAGGCATGCTCTTGTCCAGTTTTTGACATTGGGTAATACGGCGGGGCGGCGGGGCTGGTTCGCGCTGCGACTTTGGTTTTTCCCCCGTTACGCCAGCCGCTTGGCGAGCGCCGTGCAACGCTGGCGAGTGTCCTGCCTCTGGATCGCCAAGCTTAAAGCTCGTTTCGTACCCACCAAGATCACCAGGCGTTTGCCGCGCGTGACGGCCGTGTACAGCAGATTCCGCTGCAGCATCATGAAATGCTGGGTATGCAGCGGTATCACGACGCACGGATACTCGCTGCCCTGGCTCTTGTGGACAGTCAGCACGTAGGCCAGCGACAACTCGTCCAGATCGCCGAAATCGTAGGACACGGGCCGCCCCTCGAACGACACAACCAGTTCCTGCTCGACGCGATTGATGCTGTCGATCACTCCCAAGTCGCCGTTGAACACGTCCCGTTGGTAGTTGTTCACCGTCTGGATCACGCGGTCGCCCTGGCGGAAGGTCCAGCCGAAACGCTCGATCTCCGGTTGGTCGCCGGCTGGGTTCAATGCCTGCTGTAAGACTTGGTTCAGGTTCCGGGCCCCCAATTCCGAGCGGTTCATCGGTGCCAGGATCTGAATGTCCGCCCGCGGATCCATGCCGAACCGCTTGGGAATCCGTTCGCGAACCAGCCGCACAATCGCGTCGCGGATCGCCTCCGGCTCGTCAGTTTCGACAAAGTAGAAATCGCTCAATCCCTCCGGCGCCGCCAGTTCCGGCGCGCGGCCACAGTTGATCGCGTACGCCGCGCTGATGATGCGACTCTGCGCCGCCTGGCGGAATACCTCGGTCAGCCGGACCACGGGGATCGCTCGGGAACGGATCAACTCGGCCAGCACGCTGCCGGGGCCGACCGACGGCAACTGGTCGACGTCGCCGACCAGCACGACGCACCCTTCAGCGGGGACGGCGCGGAAGAACTGATGAGCCAGCATGGCGTCGACCATCGACGTCTCGTCCATCACGAACAAGTCGCCCGTCAGCGGGTGCGACTGGTTGCGGCGAAAGTCGTTGGTGGCCGGGTCGAACTCGAGCAGCCGGTGGACGGTCTTGGCCGTCTGGCCCGTGGTCTCCGCCAACCGCTTGGCTGCCCGCCCCGTCGGAGCCGTCAGCACGCAGCGCAGGCCCTTGGCCGCAAAGATCTCCAAAATACTGCGGACCAGCGTCGTCTTGCCGACCCCGGGCCCGCCGGTGATGATCAGGAGCTTGTGCTGGCAAACCTGGCGAATCGCCTCTTTCTGGGCGGCGGCCAACGCGATGTCCAGCCGCTTTTCGACCCAGTCGATGGCCGCTGCGACGTTGATCTCCGGCAGCGGATGCCCCGGCTGCGACATCAGCCGCTGGATCGATTTCACCAGGCCCGTTTCCGCCCGGTGCAGTCCCGCCAGGTACAGCCACGGTTCGCCGTCGATCGGATCACGGACCACAGCGCCCGTTTCGATGGCCTCCTCGACGGCTCGCTGGACGAGTTCCTGCGGGATGTCGACCAGCTTGACCGTGCGTTCAACCGCTCCGGTCTCCGGATAGCCGCAATGGCCTTCGTCGCACAACTCGCGAAGCGCATAACTGACGGCCGCCCGCGCGCGGTGCGGCGAATGGCGATCGATCCCCAGCTTGGCAGCCAGCTCGTCCGCCGTCTTGAAGCCGATCCCGCGGATGTCGTCTGCTAACTGATACGGATTGGACTTGATTCTCTCAATCGCTTCCTGTCCATAGGTGCGATAGATCCGCAGTGCTCGGGCCGAGCCGATGCCGTACTGGGTGAAGAACATCATGATCTTGCGGACTTCCCGCTGCTCGTCCCAACTGGTGCGGATGCGTTTCAACCGCTTTTGGCCGATCCCGCGGATGTGCAGTAGGAAATCGGGGCAGGTGTCCAGGATTTCCAGCGTCCGCTCCTTGTAGATCCCAACGATCTTCGAGGCCAGTTGCGGACCGACGCTGCGGATGGCTCCGGAGGCCAAGTAGCGTTCGATGCCCTCGGCCGAGGTGGGCGGCGAGGTGCGGATGTCCGTGGCCTTGAATTGCTGGCCATGTTGCCGATCGACCGTCCACCCCCCGGTCGCCGTCAGATGCTCGCCGGCGGTGACGGAGGTGAGCGACCCCACAACCGTGACGACCTCGCGGCGGCCCTTGACTTGGACCTTCAGCACCGCAAATCCGTTTTCCGGATTGTGGTAGGTGACGCGTTCGATCAGGCCGACCAGTTGTTCGGGCATGGAGTTGGCATTTTCCTGAGGATGGAGTCGCTGGCATTGTACACGACGACCCGTTCCCTGGTTACGAGACACACAGACGAAAGACACGCAGACGAAAGGGCGTGGCAAGCTTGACGATTTGCCCTCGCGGCGCTATCTTCTCCCAAACGCTTACGCCTACGTCATCCCGAAGGAGTTCGAGCCGACCATGAGTGAACAACCATCGCAAGCCAGTGCCGCGCCGCATTTGGGGACCCTCGCTCTGCATGCCGGGCAAGTGCCGGACCCCACCACATTGTCCCGCGGGGTGCCGATCTATTCCACGACCAGCTACGTGTTCCGCGACACCGAGCACGCCGCCAACCTGTTCGGGTTGCGGGAATTCGGCAATATCTATACCCGCTTGATGAACCCCACGACGGACGTGCTGGAAAAGCGGCTCGCCGCCTTGGACGGCGGCGCCGCCGGGTTGGCCTTTTCCAGCGGCCAGGCGGCGATCACGGCAGCCCTGCTGACCATCACCCACGCCGGACAGAACTTCGTATCTTCCAGCAGTCTGTACGGCGGGACGTGGACGCTGTTCTCCCAGACTTTTCAGAAACTGGGGATCGAGGTGCGGTTCTTCGATCCGAAGCGGCCCGAGGACATCCACAAGCTGGTGGACAAGAATACGCGGGCGGTGTACATCGAAACGATCGGGAACCCCAAGAACGACGTGCCCGACTACCGGCAGGTCGCCGACATCGCGCACCAGCACGGGCTGCCGGCGATCATCGACAACACGGTCATGACCGCCGCCTTGTTCCGGCCGATCGAGCACGGCTTTGACATCGTGGTGTACAGCACCACGAAGTTCATCGGCGGACACGGCATCCACCTGGGCGGCGCGATCGTGGACAGCGGCAAGTTCCCCTGGGCCCAAGAGCCCGAGAAGTGGCCCGAATTCACCGCGCCGGACCCGGCTTATCACGGCCTGGTATTCGAGGAAGCCTTGCGCCCGATCGGGAACATCGCGTACATCCTCCATATCCGGACGCACTGGCTGCGCGATACGGGCGCCTGCCAGAGCCCGTGGGGCTCGTTCCTGACGCTGCTCGGTTTGGAGACGCTGCACCTGCGGATGGAGCGGCACTCGCAAAACGGCCTGGCCGTCGCCCGGTTCCTGGAACAGCATCCGGCCGTCAGCTGGGTCAACTACCCGGGGCTGGCCAGCCATCCCGATCACGCGAACGCCAAGAAGTACTTGCCGGATGGGCAAGGCGCGATTATCGGCTTTGGCATCAAGGGCGGCAAGGAAGCGGGCGTCAAGCTGATCAACAACGTCAAGCTGCTGAGCCACTTGGCGAACATCGGCGACGCCAAGTCGCTGATCATCCACCCGGCGACGACGACGCATTCGCAGCTGACGCCCGAGGAGCAGGCTCGAACCGGCGTGAATCCCGAGTACGTGCGGCTGTCGATCGGCATCGAGGATGTGCGGGACATCATCGCCGATCTGGACCAGGCGCTGCGTGCGTCTCAGGTCTAGGCGATCGGCTGTCGGCAGTCAGTTTCTCGAGGTCAACCAGCGTGTACGGACGCAGGAACGCTTCACGGTCGCCGTGGGCGTAGGAAATCCACAGCTTGAGAGCCGTCGCATCGTACACGACGTTCACGACATTGCCTCCGCGGATCGGGATCGCGTTGGCAATCTGGATCAGCTTGTCGGCGTTCAACGAGCCGTAGTCCCGCTGGAGCAAGGGGAACGCTCCCCGGCCTTCGTCGTTGTACACGACGTGCTCCAAGACATTGGGGGCGAACTCATCGTCGGGGTCGTTGTCCGTCCAGATGACCAGCCGACGATCGGGCGCTGCGGGCGTGTGTGCCAGGATCTTGACGGCCCGACGATCCACTTGTCCGTCGCCGAACACGTAGTGGTAGCGTTTCGTGTGCGGGAGTCCCTGGAAGATCTCCAGTGCCCGGCTGAGGGAGTCGGCGTCGTACAGCAGCGATCGGAAGACGACCGTGAAGTGAGGGGCATGGACATCGTACGGGGCTTCCTTGGCGGGTGAGTCGCCCATTTCGGACAGCACGATGCCGCGGAAGTTCAGGCCCGTATGTGCCCCGATGACGCCGCTGAACGTGGGCACGACATGCGGGATGCCTTGCGTCGGCAGGTAGACCACGACCACCGGAAAGTCATGGGCCCCGACAGCGAGTTTCCAGTCCAAATTCCTGGTCTGGTACAGGTGGCCATCCGCCGTAGCTTTTCCCCAGGCGGCGATGCTGCTGCACGAATAGGGCATAAGCAGCGGGAGCGTGTGGACGGCTTGCAGGGTCGACAAAGGCATTTCCGATCCATCGGACAGGCCGACCAACTCCTGCTCGAAACGGTCGTCGCTATACGCTGCCGTCCGTGCCCAGACATCCTGAATCTGCTGATCCGACAGACCTAAGGCCGGCTTCAGGCGGGCCATCGCTGTCGGAATGAACTTCTGGATCTCGTCGCGCGTCAGATGTCCCAGATGCCAGCCCATCTCGTAGGGCGTGCCGCGAACCACGACGACGGGAATCCGCGAATCACCCTCACCCACCGTGGTCCGGTGTCCCGAGCCGCCGACAGGGGATGCCTTGTCCGGGCTTTCGCCGCCGTTGACGCTCGCTGCCAAGAGGCATAATCCCAGGACCGCTGCGAGCCGAAGATCCGCGAATTTCACCGTTGCCTCCTCCGGGTTGTCGTTGACGCCGAATCACCTGATCCGCCGCGATGCACCTGCTAGTAAACCCGATGCTGCCAGTCTACCGTCCCCAACGCCTGCGGCCAATTGCGGTTTCCGCCGGACAGGATGAGCCGTGCCACACCGGCGGACTCCGGCGCGTGGCTTCTTCGCAGGCGGACGGCAGCGGCGGATGTGGAGCGGGGATGACCGCGGCCGATGTGCGTTATGCCTGAAGGATCCTGCTCGACGCGAAGCACAACAAGCAAGCCCTGCTCGAACGATCCGGCAGGGATTGAGGTCGACGGGGGACGGCTGCAGGTGTTCCAGCCGGCCACGCTACGCACGCTGCTAGATGCCGTTCCGTGGGCGTTTCGGAACGTGTCGGGAGGTCGCGGCAGCAGGCCGAAAGAAGCGAGAAGCCCTTATGATCGCGGCTTTCGCGTTTTCCGTGCTTAGGTCGAAAATTGCCGGTTAGCCTTGGCAAACCGGCCCTTTCGACCATCTCTCCTGAGTGATTGCTCACCAAGTGGTTGCCTTGAGGCATCTGCGGACAGGTCACGCTCTCTTGACCCACCGCGCCCGACACACCGCGACTGCTGCTCGGTCATCAAGTTGCCGCCCGCTTGAAGGGCGGACGGTGCTACAGTGCCCACACGCTTAGCAACGCTCACGCCCCCCCCTTTTTTTTGACTAAGTTTGTTTAACCCCCCGAGCCGGCAGGCGACCGGCGGATCAGCGGGATGCGGCCACCCATGCCGTCGCCTGCCGGCTTGGCGTTCAACGAGGACTCTGTTTCGTGAACGATGCTACCCGCCCAAGGTCCGTTAACGAGGGCTTGGTCTACCCTATCCTCTGCTTGCAGAAAAGCGGCAATCGAGCGCCCCGCAATCGAGCGCCCCGTGGAACGGCGTCCCGATTTTCACCCTACGGAGACTCGAGTCGATACCTTCCGGGTGCCGTGAAGTCTGGCTCCCGGTATAATCGCGGCTTGGCAGGCGGTGTCGATGCTGGCGGGATCTCTTAAGAGGTAGCCGATGAGAACGACGGTTGTGGCCGCGGTGCTGTGTGTCCTGGCCGGAGCCGGAGCGGCTGTTCGGGCGGCGGAGCCGGGCCCTTTTGACGCCGAGGTGCTGGACGTCCGGCCGCGGATCTTCCTGCGAAACGAGCCGTTCGAGGGCTTGACGATCGCGAAGCTTGTCGCCCGCATCGACCAGCCGGATTTCGCCGGTGCCCGCGCGAAGTGGCGGGCCCACCCCACAGGGCGGGCCCTGCTGTGGATGCTCGACGGCCGGAAGGAAGATCGGGATGCGGCAGTCTCAGGGCTGGCGGAGTTGGATGCCACCGACGGGACCTGGAGCGACCGGGGGCTGGCGTTGGTCCGCCTGGCAACCCTGTTCGATTGGCTCTATCAGGAACTGGATGAAGCCACTCGCCAGGCGACCATCCGGAAGATCGAGCGGGCCGCGGACGACGCCTCGGCCCACATCCGCGGTGGGCAGGCCCCGTTTTTCTACAGCCGCACGCCCAGCGCGTTGGCAGGCTTGTGCGTGTCCGGCCTCGCCCTGCACGGCGTCAGCGACAAGGCGGACGGCTATTTGCAGACGTTCCGGGAATTCGGCGTCCACGAGTACTTCCAGGCTTACCAATGGCTGGACGGCGCGGCTACCGGAGCGACCTATACGCTCAACTACACCTACGTCGCCCTGCCCAGCATCTGTGCCGCCTGGTGGTCCGCCACGGGTCACAATCCGGCGGCCTGGATCCAAGCGGAGCAGGGCGACTGGCTCGACGGCATCGTGCGTTTCTACCTCTGGTACATGCGTCCGGGATTCGCCTTTACCGACATCAACGACCAATTCCGCGGGAACTGGGACTCCCACGACGAGTTCTGCCAGGGGCTGGACATCGCCAGCTATGTGACCCGCAACGGCTGCGGTCGGGCGTGGTCCCAGCGGTGGCGTGGGCGGTTTGGCTCCGCGCTGTACCACGCGGCGTACGCCCACAACCTGATCTTCCGAGACTCGACGCTCGCCCCGCAGTCGCTGGCCCCGTTGCCGCTGGCCGAACTGTTTGGACGCGACAGTTGCGGCTACGGTTTCTTCCGCAGCGACTGGCCGCAGGCGGGCCAACCGGACACGGCCACGCACGTCTTCTTCCGCTGTGGCGATCCGCTGGACGTGCACGGCGGGGTGGCGGCCGGGGAGTTCCAGGTGTTCAAGCACGCCCCGCTGGCCGCGCGCAGCGGCCGGTACGCCAGCTACGACTCGCCGCCCGACCAGTACCACCGCAACTGTATCTCGGCCAACGTCGTCCTGTTCACGGACCCCGACGTCGCAGGAGATCGCGGCGATCAGAATACCCGCCGCGGCCTGAAGGCGGACCACAAAACCTGGGCCGAGTGGCTGCAGATCCGCCAGCGGAACCAACTGGATGTGGCGCAAATCACCGACTGGCAGGTTGGCTCCGGCGAGGCCCGCTGCCGAGCCGACTTGACGAAGACCAACCCGGACAGCAAGTGTCGGAAGTGGATTCGGGAATTCGTGTGGCTGGCGAACAAACACTTGGTCGTCTTGGACATCGTCCGCACGACCAAGCCGGAGATTCGGCGGCAGTGGCAACTGCACAGCGCCAGCCGGCCGGAGGTTGGCAACCGCCTGCTCACGATCACCGTCCCGCCGCCGAAGCGAGACTGGGCCGAGCCGTCGCTCCAGCCTACGGGCCAGGCAGGTCGCCTGTTCAGTCAGACGTTGCTGCCTCGCGACTTTCGCGTGATCCTTCACAGCGACGGCCAGGCCGAGGCGTTCGCTCCCGCGGGCCAATCGTTGGGGCCGGTGGAAGGCCACGCGGAACATCGAACATACGGACAGCACGTCATCCAGATCGATCCCGGCAACGCCGATGCGCAAACCGTCTTCCTGCATGTGCTGACCGCAACCGACGCCGGCGAGTCCATTCCGCCGCCGGCCACCTGCCGAGTGAGCGGCCCCGGGCAGATCGAAGTCACGATCGACGGGAAGCGGACGAAATTGAGCGTCCTGGAGCCATGATTCAGGACGAGAACTTGAGCTGAGCCCGGATGGCCTCGCCCAACGCGGCGGCGTCCGTCTGGTCCAACCGCTTCAGGACGCACTCCCAGCGATAGGCAAAGCTGCCCTCTTGGTTGTAAGGTCGATGGCGGAACAAGGTGTCGAAGGCGCGCCGCTGGCGGCGGTACTCCGCCTGGATGTGCTGGAAATTGCCGACCAGGGCCGCCAGATAGGACTCGGCAAACGCCCGAGGATCCGGCACCCCCTGGGCGATGCGGTCGTTAACCGGTTTGGCGTACTCGGCGGCCCGCTTGGCGAGTTCGCCCTGGAAATCGGCGAACGAGCCGGTGTGGTGGAGGACGCCCAGTTCCTCGGGCAGACCCTTCTCGTCTTCAAAGATCACTTCGTCGCCGTCGTCGAAGAACACTCGCCCATCGTCGCCGCTGCGGCCGACGATCAGATTCGGGGCGGCGGCATGGCCCAGCAGGTGCGCGAACTGCAGAGCATAGCCCGTCCGCTGGAAACGTTCGCGGGGCAGCCGGTTCGTGGCGATCCCGTGGGCGTAATCCCGCTCGAAGTACGGCGTCCAGATCTCCCGCCCGTGCCACTGCTGCTGCTGGCCGCGATAGATTTCGCGAATGCGGTTGGTGACCATGGCATCGGGCAGGTTCATGGTCAGGCGCCGGCAGCCCAGACGCCGATCCAGGACATAGTCGGTATACTCTTCCGAGGCGATCATCGCATCCTGCAGCGACTTCATGTCGTCCAGATGCCCCTGGACGTCCCATTTCTGCAGCCGGATGATCTTGACAATCTCCTGGTCCCCGTCCACCTCCTTCATTTCCACGACATAGACCTCGCGGCGCCCCCGCTTCTTCCGTTCCCGCGACAGCGATTCGACGATGCGGCCCACGTTGATGTACTGCAGATGCGCGTAATCGCGCACGTAGTTGCAGATCAGGCCGCGGGCCTTTTCGTCGTACAGGGCCCGGAGTTCCGGATCCTGGCTGTCCGGCGGCAGGTCGTAGAAGGCATCCGGAATCAACTCGCCGTCCTCGATCCGCCCCCCTGGCAGCCACTGGACGTGGCGATAGAACTCCGGCGCCAGACCGGCCTTTTTCTCCTCCAGCACGTTGTCCTCGGCCAGCGGCTCCAGTTCGGACACCATCAGCTGCTGCCACTCGACCTTCTTGGGATCGTCTTTGCGAAGTTCGGACGGCACAATGCTGGTGAACTTCCGGCTCAGCGTGGCGTGCGCGGCCCGCAGGTCTGCTGAACTCAACACGCTGAAGTCGATCTTCATCAAGTGGTCGCGGAAGCGGCGGCCGGCCACAAAGAAGTCGATCTCCGGCTTGTCGTGCCGGTTGAAACAGCGACTAAAGTGCTGGATCTGGATCAATTGGTCGCGGAGCTCCTTGTCGCTCAGTTGCTCCAATTCGGCAAACGCCTGGCACGTCATCAACCGGGTGCCCGTCGAGGGGCTGTGATAGTACATGGCGGCGCCGCCGATCCCCAAGCGGCAGCGTTGAATCAGCTTTCAGTGCCATGCTAGTGATCTCCTTGGGCAAGTATCCGGACAGTTACCGTCCGGCTTGGCGCTTAGCTTCGGCCACAATCAGGTCTTCGCTCTCCGGCGCCCAACTGGTGGGCAGGCCGTAATAGACCATCGCGCCTCCGCCTTCGTAGCCGCCTTCCTGCAGCACGCGCCGCGAGGCGATGTAGGCCATGACGTCGTTGGAATAGCCGGCGACCCACGTCCGCGGGCCGCTCAGTTCGGCCTTCAACCGCACGGCGAAATCCACCACGACTTCGCCACCCAGGACGATGAACTGGACGTCGTCGCCCAGCCGCCAGACTTGGACAGGGTACGGATATGTGGGACTGAGCGCGCGGCCGTCGGCCATCTGAGCCAGCAGCAGCTTGGCCCGCGCGGCCGTGTATTGGTTGTCCGCTTGAACGTCCTTTTCGATCTGTTCCCGCGTGGGCAGCGCGGCCAGCGGCAGGTCGATCTCACGGAAATCGGTCGCCAGCTTGGCCGCCACCGGCTGCATGGGCTTGCTCAGTATGTCCTTGACTGCCGTCGCCAGTTGGCGGCCGTAGTCTGCCGCCAATTCGACCTGCCGACGCGGAATGGGATTTTGATCCGCCCCGCAGCCCGCCCAAAACATGGCCTGGCAGCCCGGCAGGGCTTGCTCCAGTTCGATCTGGGCGTAGCCGGGATAGTCGCCGCACCATTGGAACCCGGCCAACGTCGTGGCGTGGCAGGCGTAGCCGAACACGACCGCCTGCAGCTGGCCCGCCGCATCGCGGATCGCCAGCACCGGAACATCGTGGTCCACGGGGCCCCGGAGCTTGCCCTCGGCTCGCAACTGCGGCACCTGCGTCTCCGGGTTGTTGCGCCGGTTGACCGCGAACGTCGCGGTGCCGCTGGCCCAAGACAGCGCGGCCGGTTTCAGATTGGACATGGCCGCGTCGATGACCGCCAGGATCTTGTTCTGCAGCGTGGCCGTGTAGTCCTCGATCAGCTTCCGCTGGGCCGGGTCGACGACCAGGTCGTGCAACGGCGACAGGTTGCGGTACAGCACCGGGCCGGAATGAGTGTGCGAGGCGCACAGCGCCAGTTGCGATCGCTCCAGGCCGTAGCTCTGTTTCAAGCGGTCGGCCACCGCCAAGGACATGTCGCGGCTGACGCCGATCACGTCCAGGGTGACCAGCACCGCACGCTGGCCGGACGCGTCCTGCAACACCAGGGCTTTGGCCCACAGCTCGGTTAGCTTGCCGTCGGCCGGACGGTCCCGGCTGGCGTAGCCCGCCATCCACATGGACTGATCCGGGGTCACCGTCGCTCTGGCCAAGCCGACCTGCCAGCCGTCGGCGGCCGTCGCCGCAACGGGTGCGGTCCCGGCGGCGGCGAAAAATGCCAGGCATGCTACCCACGTCACAAGAATTCGGTATCTTAGGGACATCTGGATACTCCTCTGCTTGAAGGCTGTCCGTGGAACGTTAGTCTAGCATCCCTGGTTACGGAAAAGAACCATCTATGCAACCGCGCAACAAGAGTCGCGAGATCTTCCGCCGGGCCAAGCAACTGATCCCGGGCGGCGTCAACAGTCCGGCCCGCGCCTTTGGCGGCGTGGGCGGCGAGCCGATCGTCTTCCGCAGCGCCCAGGGCCCTTACCTGTACGATGTGGACGGCAACCGCTACGTCGACTACATCGGCTCGTGGGGCCCAATGATCCTGGGCCACCGGCATCCGCGCGTGGTGGCCGCGGTCCAGGAAGCGTTGGACCGGGCGATGAGCTTCGGCGCGCCGACGGAACAGGAGAACACGCTGGCCGAGTTGATCATCGCGGCGATGCCATCGATCGAGATGGTGCGGCTGGTCAGTTCGGGCACCGAGGCGACGATGAGCGCCATCCGGCTGGCCCGGGGGTACACCGGCCGCGACGTGATCGTGAAGTTCGCCGGCAACTATCACGGCCACGTCGACAGCCTGCTCGTTGCCGCCGGCAGTTCGGCGGCCACGTTGGCCGTGCCCGATTCGCCGGGCGTGACGGCCGGGACCAGCCGCGACACGCTGGTCCTGCGGTACAACGACGTGGCGGGACTGCAAGCGGCGTTTGCGGAACACGGCCAGCGGATCGCCGGCGTCATCCTGGAGCCCGTGGTGGGCAACATGGGCTGCGTCGTGCCGGCGCGGGAGTTCCTGCAAGCAGCCCGGCGGCTGACGAGCGAGCACGGGGCGCTGTTGATCTTTGACGAAGTGATGACCGGGTTCCGCGTGGCCTACGGGGGCGCTCAGTCCATTTTCGGCATCGCCCCGGACGTGACCACGCTGGGCAAGATCGTCGGCGGCGGGATGCCGCTGGGCGCGTACGGCGGCAAAGCCGAGATCATGTCCAGCGTCCTGCCGGCGGGCAAGGTGTTTCAGGCCGGGACGCTGAGCGGCAATCCGCTGGCCACGGCCAGCGGCATCGCCACGCTGCAAACACTCCGCGACGAATCGCCCTACGAATACTTGGAGCAGTTGAGCGCCCGGCTGGCCGAGGGCCTGAGCGCCGCCGCCGCTGCCGCGGGCGTCCCGCACACACTGCCGCGCGTGGGCAGCATGATGACGCTGTTTTTCAATCCCGATCCGGTGCCCGATTGGGACGTGGCCAGCCGCAGTGATCGGCAGCGGTTCGCCAAGTACTTCTGGGGGCTGATCGAGCGCGGCGTGTACATGCCTTGCAGCCAGTTCGAGGCCCTGTTTGTCTCCGCGGCCCACACCCAAGCCGATATCGACGCGACGGTCGAGGCGGCGCGGGAAGTCCTCGCGACGCTAGGTTGACCCACTGATGCCGCTCACGAACAATACCCCGCATCATCTGCGCCGGGTCTTTCTCGAAAATTTTTCGGCCGCCGATATCGCCGAGCCGCTGGCGTCCTTTGACGCCTGTTCGCCGGCCGCGGAGGTGCTGGCCGCGATGACCCGGCGGGCTTACAAGGTCGCGGGGATCCGGCGAGACGGCACCATCTGCGGCTACGTCCGGCTGGAGGAACTGGCCGGCGGACTGTGCGGCGATGCGTTGCACTCGTTCGACGAAGGCGACGTGGTGTCCGCGTCGACGGGATTTCCGGAACTGGTCCTGCGGCTGAACGACCGGCAGCGGCTGTTTGTCAACGTGCTGGGCCAGGTCGGTGGGATTGTGACCAAGACCGACCTGCAGAAGCCGCCAGTGCGGATGTGGCTGTTCGGGATGATCACGATTATCGAGATGGGCCTGACGCGGCTGATCGAGACGGCGTATCCCCACGGCGAATGGCAACAGTTCTTGTCGGAAGGCCGGCTGCAGAAGGCGGCGGCCTTGCTGGAGGAACGTCGGCGCCGCAACCAGGAGTTGGACTTGCTGGATTGCCTGCAGTTCTCCGACCGGGGCCAGATCGTGCTCCGCAACGAGGACCTGCGGAAACGGGCCGGCTTTCAGTCGCGGAGCCGAGGCGAGCAGACGGTCAAGGAGCTGGAGGCCCTGCGTAACAACCTGGCCCATTCCCAGGACATCATCGCCTGTGACTGGGACATCATCGTCAAGCTGACCGAGTACCTGGACAGCCGGTTGGCCGCGCCGGCCCAGGACGCCGGGCAACTTGTGCCGCGGCACGCGGGAGCGTAAAGCGCCCTGTGCAGCGAGTACCGAAGATCCCAACCGGAAGCAGGTCCCATGAACTTTGTCCTGGTCGTTGATGATTCTCTGGTCGATCGCACACTGGCCGGGCACCTCCTGGAGCGGCACGCCGGGTTCCATGTCGAATACGCATCCAACGGCATTGAGGCGTTGGAACTGCTGGAGGCCAGGCTGCCGCTGGCCGTGGTCACGGACATCCAGATGCCCGAAATGGACGGCCTGCACCTGGTCGCCGCGATCCATCGCCGGTACCCGTCGGTGCCCATGATCGTGATGACCGCGCATGGCAGCGAAGAGATCGCCTTGCAGGCGCTGTCCCTGGGGGCCGCGGATTACGTGCCGAAGACGCAACTGGCCGCGGAACTGCGCAAGTCGCTCGACACGGTCCTGGCACTGGCCGCCGGGGAACGCGGTCACCAGCGGCTGTGGCATTGCCTGCGGCATGAAGAACTGCAGTACGAGTTGGAGAACGACGTCAAGTTAATTCCGCCCCTGGTCGACGAACTCCAGCAAGCGGCGGCGCAGCTGGACCTCGTCAGTACCAGCGAGGGCGTGCGGCTGGCCAAGTGCCTGTTCGAGGTCCTGCGGAACGCGATCTACCACGGAAACCTGGAGTTGTCGGCGGCCGAGGCAGCCCTGGTGAAAGAGGCGGCGCCCGAAGCCAGCGACCTGGTGGCCGTGCGCAGCAGTTCGGCTCCATATCGCGACCGGCGGGTCTACGTGCGCGCGGTCTTTTCGCGGCAGGAGGCGCGGTTCATCATCCGCGACGAGGGCCCCGGATTTGACGTCTCGACGGTCCCCAACGTCAAGCAGAACCCGACGCACCTGAGCCGTGCGGGCGGCCGCGGCCTGGTGCTGACGCACATGTTCATGGACGAGGTCAGCTTCAACCCGACCGGCAACGAAGTCACCTTGGTCAAGCGGGCTGCGGCGTCTGCCTGAGCGGAAGGACGCTCGTGCCCTCTCACGGCGGCATCCCTCGGGGTGCGGGTGCCTGGGTTTCCGTCGGGCCCAAAGCCGAGTATCCTAATACCCGCCGTGACCGTCACGCCGTCACTGACCCCTCCCAACCGACACGAGGTGCCTCATGGTTCGACTCGCTTGCCTGCTGTTGCTCACTCTCACCGCTGCGTTGGCGGGCACACCGCTGCCGGCGCAGGAAACACTATCCTACGCCGATCTGGTGAAACGCCTGATCGATCTGGAACGCCTGGCCACGCTGCCGGCCGCCGGGGAAACCTGCCGGCAGGCGTCCAGCTGGGACCGGGCCAGTCAGTACGACGCGGCCAGCGGCAAGTACGTCCAGTGGGACGCCAACGGCGACGGCGGACACGTCATTCGCCAGGAAGGCGACGTGGCGGTACTGGCCGAAATGGACGGACCGGGCTGCATCTGGCGGACCTGGTCCGCGCGCGCCCAGGACGGCCGCGTCAAGATCTACCTGGACGGGCAGGAGACCCCAGCCGTGGACCTGCCGTTCAAGAGCTACTTCACGGGAGACACCGCTCCCTTTGCGTATCCCGCCCTGTCCTACGATTTGAACCAGCACGGCTGCAGCGGCCAGAATCTATACTTCCCGATTCCCTACCAGAAGTCATGCAAGATCGTCGCCGAAAAGGGTTGGGGCAATTACTATCACTTCGTTTACACGACGTACCCAGCGGGGACGCGAGTGCCCACGTTTTCGACTGCCCTGGCCGCCGAGAACGCCGCTGCACTGGCGCAAGTCGAACGCTTTCAGCAGACCCAACTGGGAACCGATCCGGCGGGGCGCCGCGCGGGCGAGGAACTGGTTTCCGATCTGGCGGTCGTCGCCCCGGGACAGGCCGAGCGGCTGGAGTTGACCGGCCCGCGCGCGATCACGGCGATTCGGGGCCGCTTGAAGTTCGCCAACCGGGAAGACGAGATGGCGGCCCTGCGCCGCCTGGTGTTGCGGATTACGTTCGACGGCGCCGAACAGCCGCAGGTCTGGTGCCCGCTGGGCGATTTCTTCGGCTCGGCCCCCGGCTTGAATCCCTACAAGTCCCTGCCCCTGGGCATGAGCGAAGCGTGGTCCTATGCGTACTGGTACATGCCGTTCGCCACGCAGGCGGTGGTGGAACTGGTCAACGAGGATCACGTCGAACGGGCGGTCGAGTTTGAGTTGGTGCATGCCCCGCTGGCGCGCGATTTTGCCGGGCTCGGCCACTTCCACTGCCAATGGCACCGCGATGCGCGCGAGTTGCCTGCGGACCGCTGGCCCGATTGGAGCCTGCTGGAGACGCAAGGCCGCGGCCGGTTCTGCGGGGTCAACCTGCACATCTGGAATCCGCAAGGCGGCTGGTGGGGCGAGGGCGACGAGAAGTTCTTCGTCGACGGCGAGAAATTCCCCTCGACGTTCGGCACCGGCAGCGAGGACTACTTCGGCTATGCCTGGGGCCATCCCGGCTTGTTCCAGCGGGCCTATCACTGTCAGACGATGACCTCGGACAACCGCGGCCACCAGTCGCTGTCCCGCTGGCACATCACCGACAACGTGCCGTTTCAGACCTCGTTCGAGGCGTGCATCGAAAAGTACTTTACGACGGAGGAGAAGGGCACCGAGTACGCGGCCGCCGTCTGCTGGTACTTGGCGCCCGGCGGCGTGGATGCCTATGCGCCGGTTCCCGTCGACCGGCGGGACGGCTATTACGTCAACAAGCCACTGAAAGCCGGCGGTTTTCGCATCCTGTCCGCGCCGGCCGGCAATTTGCAGACCCAGGGCCTGCGGGGATTTGGAGACCACGCGTGGCAGAACGGCGACCAGCTGTGGTGGACCGGAGCCAAGCCAGGCGACAAGCTGGAACTCGCCATCCCGGTCGCCCGGGCGGGCCGGTACGAGGTCAGTGCGTTCCTGACCAAGGCCCGCGACTATGGCATCGTCCAGCTGTCTCTGGACGGCCAGAAAGCCGGCGAGGCGATTGACCTGTACAACCCGGACGTGATTCCCACCGGGCCCACGCCGTTGGGTATTTTCGAGCTGTCCGCGGGCGACCATACGCTGGCCGTCGAGATCGTCGGCGCGAACGACCAGGCGGTCAAGTCCTATATGTTCGGCCTGGATGTGCTCCAGCTCCAGCCGGTCGGGCAGCCCTGACCGCCGTTCACGAATTCAACATGAACTGTACCTGAGATTCATTTCTACATGCCCTACGATCGCAATCGGGCGGTGACCGGAACGAGGGCTGCCGCACCGACAACTCCGCCGATTTTTGGGCCTGTCGCCGCTGCAATTCTCCACGGAACAGCAATAATCATCCCTGATCGGAGGATTTGCAGTCTTCACGGGGGACTAACCGCACCTGTCGTCACCCGCCCTGGCGAGCAGAACGAAAACAGTCGGCAGCTTGCCGCCAACAGACAGGAGCCAACGCATGACGTCGGTCCGAGTCCCCGTGAAATGACATTCAAATTCAGTCAATATATTCATTTACTTATGCAGACCATTTCTGTAATTACAGGAACTTTGCAGAATAGATTCTGCAATTGTACCCCCAAAACAGAATTCTTTCTGTTTTTTTGGGGTGGTACCTGAGAATTTTTTTCTACATACAGTAGTGTCGGACATAAACGATGAAAGCCTATGGCATCGGTTTATCTTGAGACGTCCGTCATTGGCTATTTGGCGTCGCGTCCCGGCACGGATATCATCTTTGCCGCCAACCAACTGATGACTCTTGAATGGTGGAACGATCAGCGTTCGAGGTTTGAACTGTTCGCATCACAAGCCGTTGTAGACGAATGCTCTGCTGGCGATCCGACGGCCGCAAAGGAACGGCTTGTCTTTCTGGACGGGATTCCTGTACTGGCCATCAATGCGGCGACTCAGAATCTCGCGCAAGAGTTGATCCGTCGCGTGGGATTGCCAGCAAAGGCTGCGGTGGATGCACTCCATATCGCAATCGCCGCACTGAATCGAATCGACTACTTGTTGACTTGGAACTGCAAGCATATCGCCAATCCCGCGTTTCGGCGTAAAATTGAAGATGTGCTGAACGACGCTGGACTTCGGCCGCCCGTCATCTGTACGCCGCAGGAGATGCTCAATGCTTGATGATCCAATTGTCCTTGAAACGAGAAAACGCCGCGAGGAATACGCGGCGTCATTTGGCTTCGACCTTGGTCGAATTGTTGCCGACCTGCAATCCCGTCAGGGCGGCGATGGTCGAATGGTTGTTGATCGATCGCGCATCCGAGAGTCCGAACAAGCGGATGCAGATGAGCCGCCGGTTGAGTCGCGCGCGATGGCTGCGCCGGACGCGGCGGCCATCTGATCCGTGTCGTTCGGCGTGAGAGGAGATAGGCCGTGGACCTGCACGTTTCGAGGATGTGCCTTTCGTCGAGCGGCGGTTCCTTCGTCGTAAAGTACGACGCGTCCGTCGAGATTTCATCCACGGACCCTCGGATCGATGTCGAGATCGTCAGCACTTGGCCTGCGAATGCCGATCCAGGATGTGTCGAACGCGAATTGGAGTCGATTCGCCGGGGTGCAGAGACGGTCTTGGGGCCTCTTGGACACGGTGCTGCGATTCGCGTCAGAGAATTGGTGATCCACCCGGTCGATTTCAAGGCGTCCAAGTACGAGGCGTTCACGGCGGAAGAATTTCGAAGAATCGTCAACGCCCGCATCGAACCGGAGAACGCGGCCGAGCGGAAACCGGCAGAGTAGGCTGCAACTCGGCGATTGAGTGTCGCCATGCGGTCGTTACGGACCCTTGGCAGCATGGTTGGCCGGAGAGCCGAACTCGGATCCACGCGAGGCGAGTACGCCCGCGTGACCCGTAACGTTCGCGCCAACGGGTGTGAGGTTCTGGGATGACGACCTGAATTGGCTCATGGTCTCGGGCGATGGTACTTCGGCGTCCGCAATTGCGATGAGCTGATTCGCTTCCCGTGGCAGCGGCGTGCTGCCGATGGCGGCAATTCGAGGCACGGCACGCTGGCCGCCGGCACGCATGGATCGGCGCGACGGCGTGGCGATGGCAAGTCCGGGGCCTCACCGCCGACCCCGTGTCGGCGGATGGATGACTGGCAGGTTCTCGCACGTGCTTACGGGAGACTGGGCTTCGGGTACAGCGGCTTGGCCGGGCTTGGCCTGGTATTCCCGGTTGAGCCTGCAGACAGCTTGCCGGGCGCGAGCGCACTGCCGGGCCGATCGACGACTTCGGGCGAGTACAGGTCTTTCACCTGGTCGGTGGTACTGGCAAAGAACCAATCGGATCCGCCGCGGC
>CAIYOB010000820.1 GCA_903927685.1 uncultured Planctomycetaceae bacterium | reverse complement strand
CGTTCAGGAAAGGCCGCCGCCATGGCGAGGATCGACCCCCTGCTGTTGAACATGCAGACCGTCAACGCCTCCGACTTGCACATGGTCGTAGGCCAACCACCCAAGTACCGCATCGACGGCGAGGTGCGGGTGATCGAAGACCACGACGTGCTGACGGAACAGTCCCTGGGCGAGTACCTGTTCGAGATCTGCAACGAATCCCAGCGGGCGCGATACGAAGAGAGCCTGGACTTCGACTTTGCCTACGGGATCGAGGACAAGGCCCGCTTCCGCTGCAACTACTTCTTTCAGCGTACCGGCTACGCCTCCGTGATGCGGCTGATTCCCACCAAGATCCTGACGCTGGACGACTTGAAGCTGCCGCCGGTGCTGAAACGGCTGACCGATCTGCGCAGCGGGCTGGTCCTGGTCACCGGGCCAACCGGCAGCGGCAAGTCGACGACCTTGGCCGCGATGATCGACCACATCAACCGCCGCCACCGCCGGCATATCGTGACGATCGAGGACCCGGTCGAGTTCGTGCACAAGAACAACCGGTGCATGATCAGCCACCGCGAGGTGGGAACGCATACGGATTCGTTTGCCGCCGCCCTGCGAGCCGTGCCCCGCCAGGACGTGGATGTGGTCCTGGTCGGTGAAATGCGAGACTTGGAGACGATCGGCCTGGCGATCAGCGCTGCCAGCATGGGCGCCCTGGTCTACGGCACGCTGCACACCAACAGCGCTCCCAAGACCATCGACCGCATCATCGACGTGTTTCCCAGCGACCAGCAAGCCCAGATTCGGACGATGCTGGCCGAATCGGTCCGCGGGATCGTGGCCCAGCAGTTGCTCCGCCGCAAGTCCGGGCGCGGGCGCGTCGCCGCCAACGAAATCCTGATCGGGTCGCACGCCGTGGCGAACATCATCCGCGAAGGCAAGATCGAGAAGATCACCTCGGTGCTGCAGTCCGGCCGGCGCGAAGGCATGCAGTCGATGGACGATGCCTTGGAGGAGTTGCTCCAAAACGAGGTGGTCGAACCGGCCGACGCCTACATGAAAGCCGCCGACAAGCACCGTTTCGAGCGTTACATGCAGAACTGACGGGCTTACGGATCGTCTAGCGCCGAACCGCAAGCAGAGCCGCCGGCGTAGCGTAGCAGGATGGCCAGCGTGCTCCGCGCCATCGCCTCGGCGCTGCGCTGCTCGCGCATCGCTCGCCGGCCGCTTTCGGCGTAGCGGCGACGGCGGGGGGCGTCGTGCAGCAGGTCCGCCAGCGCGCCGGCCAGCGCGCGGGAGTCGCCGGGCGGCGTCAGGCAGCCACCTCCGGTCGACGCGATCAACTCAGGAAACGCCCCGTGGTCCGGCAACACGACCGGCACGCCTGCCGCCAGCGCCTCCAAGGCGAACAAGCCCTTCGGCTCGCGCTGCGTGGTCGGCACGGACAGCAAGTCCACGGACCGCAGAAACGCCCGCTTGCCTTGCCGGTCGACCTCGCCCACGTACTGAAAGGCCGTGTCCAGTCCCGCCGCCCGCAGTTTGTCGAACTGGGATTCCGCGTACACGCGATTCTGTTCGCCCAACCAGCCGGCGATACGCAGCTGGACCTGAGCCATCCCCGGTCTGCGCCGCAGCTCCAAGAATGCGTCGCACAGCACATGCAAGCCCTTTTCCGGAGCCAGGCGTGCCAGGTAGCCGATCGTCGGCGGACGCTGGCCGGCCCCCGCATCCTCCCCGTCTTGCCCCCGATCCTCGTCCGCCGTCGCCAAGTCGCGGATGTCGATTCCCAGCGGCACGATGTCCAGCCGCCCGGGCGGGATGCCGAAATAGCCGCTCATGAAATCCGCGTAGAAGCGGCTGTGAGTCAGAAAGCCGTCTACGGCCGGTACCAGGCGGCGGATCTGCTCCAGGCAGCGCGTCTTGTGCGGCTCAGGCAGGTACTCGAGGAACGCGTCGTCGCCCTGCAGCGTGACCAACACGGGCACGCCGAGGGCCCGCTTTAGTTCCGGAATGCAGCCCCCGATCAGCATGTTCGTCAGCACGATCACGTCGGGCCGCACGTCGGTCGCCAAGAACCGGGCCAGACGCCGCACTTCCTTCCGCTGATAGCCGTGCTCACCGCGCAGCATCGAGACGGCCAAGTCGCCCAGGAACCGCGGATCGATCGCCGTGCTGCGCGCCGTCGCCCGCCGCAGCAACCAGGGCCGGTCCAGGAGCCGATCCAGCGCCGACGGCAGCCAGCGGAACAGGGCCGACTTCTGCTGCAAGTAGACGTTGATCCCGCCGAAGAACACCAGGTCCGCGCTGACATCCTGCTCGTCCGTGCGAATCGGCGTATAGGTCGGAATCAGCTGGATATCGGCGCCCAGTCGGGTGAGCGCCGCCGCCAGCGTGTTGTCGTGCAGACAGGACCCGCAGTACATACCGGCCGCGCCGGCAGTCAGGTAGGCAAGGCGTAACGGGTCATTGGTCATTGGTCAGGTAGATATCCAACAGCACCGCCGGCTCGCGGGGCGTTGCTCCGATTGCCCCGGCGGCGGCGGGCAACAGCGCGACTTGACCTCGCTCCAGCGGCAGGCCGCTGGGATCGCGATCGAGTTCGACACAACCTTCGAGCGCGACCAGAAGATGAAAACGTCCGTCCCCGCCCAGCATGACGCGATTCCGGACTTGGCGCCGGTCCAGGACGAACTTGGCACAGGCGACCAACCGCTCGACGGCCGGTGATTCCAGCCGCTGCGGAACTTGCGGCGCGACCGGGCCGCGGGTGAAATCGATGGCGTCCAGTCCGGCCTGAATGTGCAGCGGTCGCGGCTTGCCGTCCGCCCCGACGCGATTCCAGTCGAACAGGCGAAACGTGGTGTCGCTGGCCTGTTGGATTTCGGCAATCACCAACCCCGCTCCCAACGCGTGAACCGTTCCCGCGGGGATGAAAACACAGTCGCCGGGTTGGACGGAGAACCGGTGCAGGCACGTTTCGGTCTGGCCCGCCGCCATCGCGGCTTGCAGCGTCTGCCGGTCGACGCCCTCGCGCAGGCCCGCATAGATCAGGCTGCCCGGGTCCGCCTGGACGACTACCCAGGCTTCGGTCTTTCCCAAATCGGGCGGGTCCAGCTGCGCCGCCTGGCTGTCGTTCGGATGAACCTGGACGGAAAGGGATTGATTGGCGTCCAGGAACTTGAATAACAACGGAAACTGCTGCTGAGGATGATGTCGGCCGAACAGCTCGGGGCCACAACCCGCGACCAACTCGCCCAGCTTCTTGCCGCGCAGTTCGCCGTACGCGACAACGCTCTGGTCCGGGCCGTGGTCGACGATCTCCCAGCTTTCCGCATAGTCCTCGCCAAGGCCAAGCGACTTGTTCAGGACCGGTCCCAGCCGACGGCCACCCCAGATATAACGCCGGAACAGCGGTTCGAATCGCAAGGGATACAACGCGGAGTCTCCTGAGGG
>CAIYOB010000819.1 GCA_903927685.1 uncultured Planctomycetaceae bacterium | reverse complement strand
TTTGTGAGAGCCCGCAATGGAAAAAGGGGGAGCCTGGGCCCCGGGTTGTGTGATCCAACCTGACGGGCGAACTGCCAGGCAGTTCACCCAAGCTGGCTTTACACGCGGCCGGAACCAAAATTTAGGCACCCTGCGGTTCTCGTTAACGGCTCATCCAAATATCAACACCGGCAACACGAACATAGCAGAGAGACTGCCTCGTTTCGCACTGTCCTCCGTTAACCGACTGTATCTCGCGTCACAGGCTCCATCACCTTCGTATTCCGCTCGATCGCCAAGATGATGGTCCGTTGCTCCAGTCCGTCGCGGCTGCCGGCGACGATCGGCAGAACCTGACGTTTGTCCGGCATGCTCTTACGCACCGCAAAGGTGCCGTCGTCCCGCAGTCGAACCGGCTGGCCCGCCAAAGAAACGTGGGCATCCGGCCTAGTCCGCCCGTAGATCACCAACTCCGCCTCGACGGCAAAGGTCAGCTCGGAACGATGGCCGGAAGCGGCATCGCCGCCGACGCCGAACTTGTTGGCCAGCGGAGATTCCATCGAACGGTTCAGCCGTTCCTCGAACAACTCGCGCAAGTCGCCGCTGTCCTGGTCCTCGCTATACCCGCCGCTCATCGCGTAGATCTTCTCATACTCCTTGGCCACATCCGCCCAATTCTGGTCCAAGGCGTCGTTGGCCCCGGGACGAGGCGTCGTCACCGGATTGCTGCGAATGAGGGACTGGAAACGGCCGTTGGCCGCCAAGTACCCCAAGTCCACTCGATAACTCTTCGGCGGGTCGTTCACGTCAATGTACCAGTTGTTCACCCCGCCGTGCACTTCGATCTCGCGGACCACGCGTTCCGACGTGCTGGTTGTCGATCCCAAGTCGACCTCCACCAGCCGCAGGACAGGCTTGGCCGTATGCCAGAACTCGCACATCGCCGCCCGGACACGCTCGACACTCGCCCGCCGGACCTCCCAACAGGCCTGAAGCCAGTACGAGTCGCGAACCATCAGCACGAGCCGGTCCCGGACGGGCTTGGGTCTGGGCCGCCGTTGCGCCGCGTTTGCGCCGTTGGCTGTGCCATTGGCCGCGCACGATTTCGCCGCGGGCAGATCTTCGGTCGTCAGGTCTCGCAACCGCTCTCGCTCTTCGTGCGCCAGCTTGATCTTTCGCACAATCAGCGGGCTCTTCGGCCGAGCGGTCCCGTTGCTGCTCTTGCGGACCCCGTTCGCCTTGATCGCCACGTTCTTCTTGGCGGTTACCGTGGCTTTGGCCGGCTTCGCCGCCTTCAACACTTCACGCCCGGCTGCCTTGGAGCCGTTCACCGCGGCGCGACGCCGAGTCCCATTTCTTCCCTTGGCAGCCATTCTCCTCAAGGCACGAACCAGCTGGTCCTTACGCATGTCGCGCCAGCCTGAGATCCCCTGCCGCTTGGCCATCTGCTCCAAGTCTTTGCGCGTGCGCTCGTTCAAGTTGACTGGCGTAATCAATGGACTGTACCTCCGCACGTGGGGTTTCTGCCGCATTTCAGGTGGGACTGGCCGAGCCCGCGCCGTCCATGGCACCACTCGACCATCGCGATGCGTCTCCAGAACGCCATCCATCGGTCTTTAGTGTAGTCGACGACTCAGTCTTAGGCAAACGCCGTACCACCTAAATATACTAAAGTTGAGGTATCGAGGATAAGTCATTGCGGAGTCTAGTCTTAGGTCGTCTATCCCCACCATCGGACAATCCATTGGACCAGCAGGACCACGGCGATCAGGCAAGCGATGCCGAGGGTTGCCTCACTCAGGCACCAGGGGCGAAAACCCCAATGAATTCGGCAGATTTGGGCGATACGGTAGGGCACTTGGGCGGCGATCAAGAGGAAAAAGAGATAGCCTCCGGGGTTAAAATCCCAGGCTTCAAGAAAATTGCCGTGAACGAGACAAATCATGCTGCGCGTCAGGCCGCAACCGGGGCACTCCAGCCCCGTTAATCGTTTGAGCCAGCACGACTCTGGCAATGCCAACCCCACCCCTGGCACGATGACCCGCTGACCGCGGATCTCGAGCACCACCGCCAGGACAAGTACCAGGCTCGACGCCAGCAGGAAAGCTGCCTGCGGGACCCATTCCCGCGGCGCATCGGAGCCGCTGGATTTCGCGTCGATCTTGCTCATCGCTGCTGCTTGTCCGCCGCCTGTTTGAACAACTCCAACTGCCGCAGGATCTGCCCGGAATGCGGATCCAACTCGACAGCCCGCGCCTGATGCACGACGGCGTTCCTGTAATCCCCTTTCGCGTAGTAACAGCGGCCCAACGTGTCCAGGTAGCCGGCGTTTTCGGGGCGAAGTTCCAACGAGCGCAGGCTGCTTCGCAACGCTTCTTCATAGTCGCCCTCGGTGTTGGCGATGAGCCAGGCCAATTGGTTGTGGGCGGTCGCCAGATCGCGATAAATGTCCGCGCGATGCGCCTCGGTCGGCGCCTCGGCAGCCTGCCCCTCGTAATCCCGCACCTCCTCACGGAATCCCTGGATGGCCGTGGAGACCAGATCCAACGTCTCTTTCCGCCACGCAGGATCGCTGTCGCTGGCTCGATACATGCCGATCAGGACATCGGCATCCGTGGGGTCCAAGCGAATGGCCTTTTTCAAGAGCTCGATTTGTTGATTCGGGTCGCCGTTGGCCCGAGCGTGTTCCGCCAGGAAGAAGTGCATCCGTGCCGCCACGCTCCCCGGCTGATTCCGGAACCGGACGATCAGATAGCGGACCGTCTCGTCACGTTCCGCCGCATCGACAATCTCGCGGAGCACCGCGGCGGCGTCCTGGTCCCGCTGCAGGTCGTGCAGCATTTCGGAAAACAACAGCCGAGCCCAAAGGCCCTCCGGAGCGGCAGGCGTGACACGTTGCAGGACTTGCCGATACTCGCGTTCGGCCCAGGCGAACAGACCGCGTTCCTGGAGCGACAGCGCCGCCTCGGTGTGCTCCTGCTGGTCCGCCTGGTTCGAGGCCAGGGCCTGCTGGGCCGTCTGTTCCGCCTCGGCTTGCTGTCCGTTTCGGGACTGGGCTTCGGCCAAGCGGTACAACAGCATTGCGCTCTCCCGGAATCGCTCCGGAAACCGTTGGGACACCTCGACGATGGTCGCCCAGGCATGCCGCTCCAACAGCCAGTCCACCGCTTCGACCAGTTGCTCTCTGGTACCGTCCAACAGGTCGATCGTCTTCCGGACGACCGCCTGGCTTTCCTCGGCCCGGCCCAGTCGTTCCAGCAGGTCCGCGCGCCAGCGGAACAAGTCGCGAACGATGTCCGGCGTCGAGCGGTCAGGCGTGTTTTGATAGACCTGCTCCTCCCGGGCCGAAATGCGGTCCCAGTCGGCCAGGGTTTCTGCAGGGTCCCGAAGTGCCACGGCGTAGGCGCGAAGCCACGTGGCCGCTTCGCGCCGACTGGCTCCCAGAGCCTCGTTGATCGTCGCCGCCAGCGACGCGGGAGGCGGGTTGGCGGCAGCGACCTTGCGCTGCATCACGGCCAGGGCGGCACGCTTGGACAGGGCATTGGACTCCTCGAACCGAACGATCCGGCAGATCGCTTTCACGCCTTGACCGTCGGGCATCCTCGCCAACTGCTCGACCAAGCTCTGCCGCTCGTCCTCGGAGCGTTCCGAATACGCCCGCAGCAGTTCCCGGACGGGCAGAGGATCGTCGTCTTGAAACCAGCGGATATTCAGGCTGCGGAGCAGGTATCTGGCCCGCAGGGCAATCTCGATGTCATCGCTGGACTGGGCCGCGTACAGGTGGTCAAACGCCTCCAGTCCCAGCCGCCGCAGTCTGGCTTGCGCCCGTTCGCGACTGGCGTAGTCGCCGGCTCCCAGGTCGCGGATCAGGGCGGTGATCGAATCCGAGGCCGCGCCGAGCGCCGGTTCGGCCGCCGAGTCGCTGCCACCGACCGGCGCCGCTCCCGGCACGCTCAGGTAGATGAAGCAAGCGGTCCACCACAGGGTGGGCCAGCGCAAGACGGTCCGCGACGCAGGCATCGGTCGATCTCCGGTGCGAAAGCAACAATGCTACTCTAAGGATATCCGCGAGAGGCTCGTCAAGGCAAGGTTTTAGGCGGTCTCGAACAGCCGTTGCTGCGGATCGGCCGCTGCGTCTGAAGCCGGAGAGATCTGCAGGTGCCGGTAGCCTTTGGCCGTAACCACCCGCCCGCGAGGCGAGCGAATCAGCAGTTCGCTGCGGAGCAGAAACGGCTCAACTTCGTCCTCCAACGTGTCCGGGGAGGCGTTCATCGTATGCGCGATGGCTTCGATCCCCACCGGACCTCCGCCAAAAACGCGGATGATGGTCAGCAAGTAGTCGCGATCCAGTTTTGCCAGGCCGAGGTCGTCGATGCCGGCCATCTTGAGCGCCGCCTGGGCCACCGCCAGGGTGACATGTCCGTCCGCCTTGGTCTGGGCATAGTCGCGAATCCACCGCAGCCGGTTGTTGGCGATTCGCGGCGTGCTGCGACTGCGAGCCGCAATCTCCCGCGCGGCATCGTCGTCGACCGGCACGGCCAGCTTGCGAGCATTGCGGCGCAGGATCTCGGTCAGTTCCTCGACGGTGTAAAACCCCAGGT
Source organism: uncultured Planctomycetaceae bacterium (assembly GCA_903927685.1). The sequence continues at coordinate 700 of CAIYOB010000819.1, read as the reverse complement.
GCTCGCGAACCGGAAATCGATCCCGCAACGGTCCGGACAGCATCCCCGCCCGGGTCGTCGCCCCGATCAAGGTGAAGGGCTTGAGCCAGAGATTGTGCGTCCGGGCGTTGACGCCTTCACCCAGCACGATATCGATCCGAAAGTCCTCCATGGCCGTATATAGGTATTCCTCGACGGCCCGCGGCAAACGGTGGATTTCATCGATGAACAGGACCGAGCGTTCTTCGGCGTTGGTCAGGTAGGGGACAATATCCTTGGGGGCCTTGATCGCCGGCCCGCTAGCCAACTGAACGCCGACCCCTAACTCGCGAGGGATGCACAGTGCAAAGGTGGTCTTCCCCAGCCCCGGCGGACCGTCGAACAGGATGTGGCTGAGCGCCTCGTCGCGCTTGCGCGCCGCGTCGACGACGATTTTGAGCCGTTCGTACACCTCGCGTTGGCCCACCATGTCGGCCATCCGCTGCGGCCGCAAATCGCGATCTTCGTCGTCGGGACCGGAACCGCCCCCGCCCGAATTCCCGCCCGCCGGGGCACCCCCGCCCGAGCCGCTTTTCAAGATCGTTTCGCGTGCCATGAGGCCTCCGTGTTACGCCGCCGCCGCCAGGAAGATCAAGAATAGCAGGAAAACAAGCAGCACGACAACGGCGCTTGCCGCGAACACCTTTTTCCACGAGACCGGCGCCTGCCCCGTCACGCGGCC
>CAIYOB010000818.1 GCA_903927685.1 uncultured Planctomycetaceae bacterium | reverse complement strand
CGACGACCTGCTGATTACAAATCAGCTGCTCTACCAACTGAGCTAAGCTGGCCTAATGCTTCTATTTCAACACTTTAAGCACTGCTTGATAAAACGGTGCTTGCAAGTTTTACCACGTTTTAGCAGGATGTCTTTGAAGAGGAGGCACCCCAACATGAAGACTGGTAAAACTGAAGCAGCGAGTATAGAGAGCAAGAATGCTGTTGTCAATGGACGACCCGCCGCCATTACGACAGTTACTCAATCGGCAAAGGGCAACACCTATCGCTACCATCGCCTGACCTGGTACAGCACCGATGGCAAGCGGATCATGAAGCACTTCCCATCCCGCAAGGATGCCAACCATGCATTGCATGGCCTCCTGCAAAAGGACACGATCGAGACGAAGCGGCAACAAATCATCCGGCGCCGGATCGGCGAAGCCGGAAAGCGCCTGGACAATAAGCGCCTTTGGGATGCCGCCGAAGCCATCGAAATCCTGGCCGGGCGTGCAACACTGGTTCAGGCAGCCCGCGAATACGCGGAACGGCATCCCGTCGGCCCGACGGAAACCATCCAGGAAACCTGCGACCGCTACATTCAAGACATGCGGGAGCATGGCGCTCGCAAGTCCTCAATCCGCGACAAGCGGTCGAAGTTCGGCATATTGTGCCGCGACCTCGGGAAAATGCCGACCATCCAACTGGACGACAAGACAACCGAGACATGGCTGAAGAACCGGGGATATGGACACGCTACAACGAAGAGTCACAGGGTCGCCATTCAGAACCTGCGCAATTTCTACGCCGGAAGGAAACGTGCCCGTCATCTTAATGACGAGACACTGCCCCAAACATGGTCTGTCGAGAAAGTTCGCGGGTTGTTTAGCGTCGCCGAGAAGCAGGTTCCGGAAATCATACCCGCCATGGTTGCTCTGTGGTTTGCAGGGGTACGCCCGGATGAGATGCTGCGGCTAACTTGGGACAACGTAGATCTGGCGACCAAGAGTTTGCATGTGCCTCCAGAGGCCGCCAAGACCCGCACATCCCGAGTGGTTGATCTTGGGGACAGTGCCGTCGAGTGGCTGATAAGGCACAGGAGGACAGGGAAGCTCATATCCTCTTACCCCACGTATCGCCGGTTGAGGACGAAACTGCAGGAGGCGTTGAAGATTCCGGAATGGCCGCGCGACTGCCCGCGGCACACGTTCGCCACGATGCTCTACAAGGCCACAGAGAACCTGAACCGGACGATGGAGCAGTTGGGGCATTTCGGGTCCTCCAGCGTCTTTGTGAGGCACTACAAAGGGCAGCCCGTGACGCGGCAACAGGCAGCCGAGTACTTCACGATCCGTCCAGGGCAAGGCAACCCGATTGTCATTCCGATGGCCCAGGAGCCCATTGAGGCCACAGGGTGAAGGCGCGAGACCTGCCTGCGGAGGGCCGCCAAAAGCCCGCAGCAGGCAGGGGTGCAAGGAGAAGCCGGAAGACCAGGTGCACGCAGAGTTGGCCAGCGCAGGATGCCGCGCAAAGCAGTGACGAACGGGGAGTCCGGCATTGCGCCCCTCTCGACGAGTGTGAGTGATTAAGCGTCCGGATCTTCGAAGTGTGGATCGGCTTCACCCGCGTGAGGATGGCATCCACGCGGCCGTCCTCGGCGGCGTGACGAAGACGGATGGCATGTCCCCTTGCCAGGCGCGGGAGCGCACCGCATCTCCCGATCCGCGATAGCGGCGAGGGCCGCCAGGCGGCTGAAGGGATTGATCAACCGCGTTCAACACGCCGGGCACAGCGCCGCTGTTCAAGTCGTTCTTCGGCCTCTTTGACCTGGCGGCGTAGCCGCTGGTCTCCATCAAGTTTATCCTGCAGACGTTTGAGCTGGTCGCAGACGGCCGCGCCGGTGCCGATCACCAGGCAGTCGGCAACGTCGCGTTGGCTCTGTCCGGCATAGCGGATCAGGTAACGGGCGGCTATGGCTCGCAACGGGGAACCGTGGCGGCGACGCTTGAACTCGTCGGTTTCCACGTGGAAAACCTCGCTCAGGATCGCAAGTACGTCGTCGGCCGGCAAAGGCTCGCTGATATGCCGAAACGATACGTCCTCGGGGCGGGTGTGCTTCTCAAGTCGTTTCTGATACAGCTCGTCGATCCACGCACGAAATCCGTCGCTGCCGATGCTACGCGGCGATTCCTTCAGCGCAACCTGGAAGTCTTCGTCGTTTTCGGCCAGGCCGCTCTCAACGAATTCGCGGTAGCGCTTCGGCCACTCCCGACGCTTGCCGTGCATCTCGGCAAGCAGTGGGCCGTATTCAACAAACGCGAGGGCTTTGCGGCGGCCGATGTAGCTCGGGTAGCTGCTCCATCGGTGATCGCGTAGCGCCTGGATTCGCTCCGCGATCGGCCGATCTTTCATCGCCCCCACATGCACCGGGTTCAGGTGGACGTAGCGTGAGAGCGCCAGAAGGTAGGCGTCGCCTTCGACCAGCTTGGCTTTGAAGCGGCCATCGAGAAGATGACCGTGCCGACCGTGCCGCAGGTTGTAGTAGACCGTGTAGGCCGTCGAGAGCGACTGCATGAATTTCGAGCAGTTCGCCTCCGGCGTCTCGAAAACCATGTGGAAATGGTTCGTCATGCAGACGAATAGATACAGGCGAATGTTGAACTGCTCGACACGTTCGGCCAGTCGATCAAGAAAGCGTTCGTGATCCGCATCGTCCTTGAACAGGAAGGACTTCCCGGTGCGCCAGTCCCCCACCATGCGGCAGGTGACGTGATAGATCGCTCCAGCAAATTCAACGCGCAGATGTCTTGCCATGCGGAGAATATCGCATGGCTATTCATCGGCTGCAATCTTTATTCTTAAGGGCTGACCCCAATGCCCCCGGGTCCCGTCGCCAAAGCCGCGGCCGTGTTTCTTCGTCATGAGGTCAAACTCTCCTATCGCGACACCCGCAAGATCTTCTCGGGACTGTTTGGATTGTCCTTCGTTCCCGCATCCGCCATGAACTTCGACCGCAAACTCGCAGAATTGGGCCAAGGACTTCATGAAGACCTGCGCGCCAAGGTCTGCGCGGCCCACATCGTTCATGGAGACGAAACACACTGGCGCATCGATGGCCAAAAGGCTCAACTTTGGTATGCTGGCAATCCCGACTTGGCCTTCTTCCTGGCCGATCCTTCACGAGGCGGCGACGTGGCCCTCTCCATCTTTGGCGCGAATTGGGCCGGCAACCTTGTCGCCGATGCTTATGCCGGCTACAACGCCATCCATCCTCGACGACGTCAATCGTGCCTCGCGCATCTTTCCCGCAAGGCCAAGGAAATCATCCAGGAAATTGGCTTGCTGCCCCGCCAGGACCGCGATCCTGCCGCGCTCGATTTCTGCCAGCAACTCCGGAACTTCTTTTACGATTGCTGTCAGATTGCGAGGCGGCGAGACCGGGGTGACCTTACCTTCACCGCCGCACGCGGCCAAAAACCCGGCATCAAACGCCGCCTCGCCGCCCTCTGCAGAAAGCCTCTTAATTATCCCAACGCCGAGAATCTCCGCCAGCGACTCATCGATCCCAAGCGCGACGCCAACCGAATCTTCACTTTCCTCGATGTCAACGGTATGCCGCCCACCAACAACCATGCCGAACAAAGTCTCAGGCTCCCGGTCATCTTCCGCAAAATCTGCTTCGGGAACCGTTCCGATGCGGGCGCCGAAACCTTCAGCACGAACCTTTCGCTCATCACGACCGCCAAACGCCAGCAGCGCGACCCCCTCGCGTTCCTCCATACCTTGCTCCTCCAGGGACCCTCCGCCGCCCAACCCCTCCTCTACCGCCTCCCGCTCCCAAATTCCTCGTGAGCGGAATCAGCTAAACTGTTACAGCAGGCGGGATGACATACCGCGTAGGCGACTGATGAAGATGAAGCGCCGCCGGATGACACGATCACATTCATGGCAACGCTTCACCGGCGGCGCACCGCTGTAGCGGAGCCTTGGCGCGTCGGTTGCCCGCGTAGCGAAGCAACCGGCGTGACAAGGTAGCGTCGGGGGTATTCCTCTATGGTCGGCGTCGAAGAGCTTCCATCGTCATACCCGCAAGCGCGACCAGGACGCACAACCCGATCATGTTGGCCGTGATGGAGTAGCGTCGCAGCATGCCGTCCAGAAGGCCAGAGACCTCAGAAATGTGCGTATCAAAGCGTTCCTCTTGCCCAGCAGCAACGCATCCCCGAGCCGAGAGAATACGCT
>CAIYOB010000817.1 GCA_903927685.1 uncultured Planctomycetaceae bacterium | reverse complement strand
GTGCCTGATCCGCTCGAAGCGGAACCCGCACGCTCCCGTGCGAACGATCTATCTGGAACAGCCCTCGCGGATGCTGCTGGACCGCATGGCCAACGAGTCCCGGCCGCCGCTGGCGGGCGGGCCGGTGGAACTGCAAGCCATTCGGAATGCCGCGCCGCCGCCCCGGACCGACAGCTCGAACAACGGCCCGATCATGCGTGGGCAGCCGTACTGAGCTACGGCACGACCTGGTAACAGGGGAAAGTACACGCGATCCTCGTCGACGACCGGCGAGGTGGTCGTTCCCCATTCGAAATGCCGATCCGACTTCCACGGGGGCCGACGCCGCCGACGCTGGGGGCGACGAACCGACGAGCGGCCGGCAGTTCCGGCCCGAGGGGCAGACCGGTGCTTGACCGGAAGTGTACAGGCGTTTCTCGGTATGTCCTATCTGCGCCGCTCACGCCGACACCAATTCCATCACTTTGCCGATTTCCCGGAGCGGGCGTTTGCAGGCGGCCAAGTCGTCTTCGATATCTTCCAGCCGACGCATTGTGGCACGGTCGTAGAACCGCTCGCCGCACGACGTGCAGACCAACACCTCGATCGGCACGAGAACGATGTCGTTGCCAACCTGGATTCGCTCCTGGACGGTCGCCCTAGCCACTTCATCGCCGTGGCATAACGTACATTTCATCGTTTTCGCTCCCTGGACTCGATCCATAACCGTGGGTTCGGCTCGTAAACGGTCACGACGATGGCCAATCCGGATTCCTCATCGTAGGAAATCACTAAATGCAGCGGGCGGCCCGCCAAGGTCCACCCCAGAAACAAACTGCTGGGATATGGTTCGTCATCCGGATAATCGTCGATTTGCTCGGCGGTGGCAACCGCTTCCGCAACATTCTGTTCGCGAATACGCCCCAACGGCTCGTCACGCATTTCGTGACGGGCGTGTTGACTGAACAAAACTCGCTCGAACTCGAACGCAGCTCGGACGTCTTCGACCGACGGCATCGCGAAATCCTCGCTGGGTCTTTACCCATCGCATCTGTCAGCGCCGATCGGCTGACTGGTGGCGTTGTGCGCGATGGGACGTCCGGGATTTTATCGCGGATGCTCCTATTCGCCAAGGATCAATCGCTTGGGATTGTCTCGGCTCACTTCTTGGGGTTCACGCGAGTCAACCCCCCGGGGCACATTGAACCTCTCAACAACACCTTGCCCGCGGACTGGCTTGGCGATGTCGTGTGCGGGACGAACACGGTGAAACAGGACAGCCGGACTGCAGACGCCGTGCGCAGTCACTTGCCCTGTAGACAAACAAAAAAACGCGTCAATAAATTCCGAAATGCTCCGAAGTACCTCGCAGGAGTCCACGGTTACGGACTGTTTCATCAGCAGGACTAGAGTAGGGCCAATGGCGGACAGCACGTTGCAGTACCAGGACAAGGAGTACTACCCGCGGCGGGTCGTTTTCATCACCGTGGTTGTGTCGTACAGCCAATCGGACTACACTATCGACGACGCGATTGAGGTCAAATTGGTCGATTTGGTGCGGAGTATCGGCCCCAACTGCCGGGTGAGCAAGTTCCAATGGCTCGTGGCCACGGACGAGCCCAGTGGCGCGATCTGGCAGGATCTAACGCACGAGGGAGTCGAGAACGTTTTCGTCCTTTCCGCGATTGTCGGATCGGACTGGAAGTTCAAATGCCGTCCCAAGTGCACAGACGACGAATGGGAGTTCGATGGACTGGCGGCATTCTTGCAGCGGCAGATCGGGTAAGCTGTCCCGGGTGGGGCTAATCATCGTGCACTGTCGAGGGAACCTCGTTCATCGGCCGTGGATTGATAAGGTAACGAGCGGGCTTTGGGCTTGACCGGGTATCTCTTGAGCACGAATGTTCGCTTTGCGGGAATACGGGGAAGCGGATCAGACTTCGCGGTTCCAGGTATTCGCCATGAGGCTGCCGGGAGTTCAAAAATGTGGTTGTTCACAAGACATGGTTTTTACAGCGCCGTCTGTGCCCGTGAGGGCAGCGGCAGGCAAGGGGAGCCGGTCAATCCGAACCGAATCATGGTGCGTGCAAGGCTTCGCTCGCACCTTGAGGCATTGAAGGTACGCTTTCCCGAACTACTTGGCAGCAGCGACATCAAGGAGTTCATGGGCACCGATTACGCCTTCCGCATTTTCGTGGACAGGTCGGTCTGGTCCCAGGTTGTGGCTGGGCTGACCGACGAATTGGACTACGACAACTTCAAATGCGAGGTCGCGCGGTTCCAGGGCCGAGACGGAGTCGCCTACGAGAATTCGCTGCACCAGGTCTGGTCGGTGATGTGTGAGTTGCAGAAGTGAGGTGCAAACCAAGGAGAGCTTATGCGTGTTGCTACATGGAATCTGAACCGCCCCACCAAGAACGGACTGAAGAAGAATCCCGAACGCCGGCAGAAAATATGCGAAACGAATGCCGACATCTGGATTCTGACCGAGACGCACACGTCGATTGACCTGTCGCCTGAATACTGCGGCGAAGCGACAACACCCTCACCGCGGAAAGATCTCCCCGGAGAGTCGTGTGCAACAATCTGGAGTCGCTGGCCAATCACTCGCCGGCTCAAGACTGCTGACGAGACTGAAGCCGTCTGCGTCGAAATCGTGGCACCTGACCAGGAACTGAGGCTATTGGTCTACGGCTGCATCATTCCGTACAAGGGATACCGTGGACGCGATGGATCGTCTGCCCCGTGGGAAGAGAATTGGAAATTCATCGAGTTGTACAGTCGTGACTGGAGTCGACTTGTCCGTGAGTTCCCGACGCACACGCTGATCGTAGGAGGTGACTTCAATCAGGATCGGGATGGATCGAATTGGTACGGTCAAGAGCCTGGTTACACACTCCTGTCCAAAGCCATGAAGGACGCTGGGCTTGTGTGCGTCACGGAGGAAGACTTCGTCAAGGTGGGCAAGCTCAAGAATCGCCACTCGGTGGATCACATCTGCGTAAGCCAGACGTTGCAGGACCGCGTACAATGTGTCCAGCCGTGGGAGGGCGAGGGCCTGAGCGACCATAACGGTGTTTGGGTCGATCTTCAAGTCCAGAGCTAGTTGTTGGAATGAAGTCCGAGGGTTTAGATTCGAAAGGTATCTCATGCGACTCGTTACTTGGAACCTGAAATGCGATAACGCAGCGCACGTTTGGCCGAGTCTTCAATCGGCCCTAAATGCCGATATTGTCCTGCTGCAGGAAGCTCGAAAGCCGGATTGGCGCGGCAATTCTGCCTGGAAAAACGTCCCCGGCCGGGAGTGGGGCAGCGCCGTACTTGCAGACAAGGGAACGATTCGCAGGATTGCGATCGAAGGATACGAGGGGTGGTGCGTGGGAGGCGAGTTGTTGGAGAGTGGCTTGAACGGTCACGGACGTCCGTTGTTCGTGTTCAGTGTTCACGCTCCGACCGGCAACTCCGATCAGCCGCGACGTTCCTACGTCGACGAGGTGGTGACCGTCCTGAACTTGATTCATGCACAATTGCCGTCCGGTGCCGACCTGATACTGGGCGGCGATTTCAATTTTCTGTCGCTTGGGGAGCGGAAAGAAGGCGAAAGCCTGCAAACGACGCCAAAAGAGCGAGAGGCATTGGAGATTCTTAAGGACTGGAAGCTCGTGTCGTGTTGGCAGATCGCTCACCCCGGGCGCCCCTTGCCGCAGACACTTCGATGGTCGGGTGACAAGACGCCAGACAAGTCGACACCGTATCACTGCGACGGCATCTTCGTACCGCAGTCATGGTGCTCACAAGTAGTCTGCGAGGTCTTGACCTCGGCGTGCTTCGAGGTCAGCGATCACTACCCGGTTGCGGCGTGGATTCCGGGCTGATGGGTGGGGCGAGCTGCTCGTTGCGTGACACGCCCGATGATACGCCACCAATTCCGACCCAAGAGTCAGGGTAATTCTATCGAAAAACCAAGAACATCCAGTGTCCGGCTAGGACGTTACGAGTCCACGCTGGAAGCTGGACACGCGATAACGCCCAACCATTCCTGATGCCGAAAAGTGGGCGTGCGGAGACACCGCCGAGACTCTCGTGTCTTGGGCGAATCGGCCGGCCAGCCGCTCATCGGCCGCAGCGGAGGCGGGCTGTTCTCGGCCGACGGACACTTGATCGGCGTCTGCAACCTGGCGGACCCCAAGGATGACGTGGGCAGCCGTACTGAGTTACGGCACGACCTGGTAACAGACGATCGACTGCTCGCCGCCGATGTACAGCCGGCCGTGGGCGAGCGTCGGCTGTTGGGGCCGCCCGAGCTTCAGCCCCAATGCGACGCGGCCCAACTCGCGATAGGCCTCGCGGCTGGCCTCGGCCATGACCAGTTCGTCCTGCTTGGTCAAGGCGAAGATCAGCCCGTCCGCAACCACCAGGTTCTGTTCCCGGGTCCAGTCCTTGCTTTCCTGCTTCCACAGCAAGCGTCCGTCCGCCAGGTTCGTGCAGTGCAGGAACCCGATCCGCTGGTTGCCCCCAAACCCGAACACCGCCTCGTCGTGGATGGCCACCGTGTTGTACATGTTCGTCTGCAGTTCCGTGCTACGGTACAGCTCGCGGTACGCGATTTTGCCGTCGGCGGAAGCAGCAAAGGTGTCAGGAACCGTTTTCATGCTCTTTGGGGCGGCCTTGAGGGCGAAGCGTGCTTTCCAGGCCCAGGCGGCGGACGATCTGGTCGCACCAAGCGCCCTCGCCGAACGGTCTGCCGCGTTGCACGCAACCACGCAGCGCCGCCAACTCCGCCTCCGTTTGCGGTCCGTTGACGTGCTCGATCCAACCCGCCCGACACGGCAACGGCCAAGCCGCCAACAACGACTTCTCCTTTGCGGTGCGCTGTTTCCAGCGAGGCAGACGGCCCCAACGCCAACGTTCCGCGGCAGGGGCAAGATTCGCTCGCCACGCGTTCCGCTCGACGTACCGGCAAACCGTGTAGAAATGCTCGTCCTCTTGCACCGGAATTGTCGCAGCGGAATTGTCGCAGCAAGTTGATGCGGTCGGCGACGGCGGTTAGAATGGCGGGGGTTTCCCAGTTCCGTTCAAATTCGATGCATCCTTGGCAAGAGATCTTCTGGTGCCGCGAAAAATATGAGAGTTGATCGTGGACCTGGAAACCGCAGGGTTTGTGAACCGCGGCGGTAAAGGCAGCCACCGCAACTTCGTGCATCCACGGGTCGATCGGCTCGTGGCACTGTCAGGCAAGCCTGGGGATGATGCCAAGCAGTACCAAGAGCGAGCCGTGAAGCAGGGGGGCAGCTAAACGGGACAGGTCTCATTTGCGTATGGCCGGCGCTTCCAGTTGCCCAGTAAAGGGTTGCGGAAATTAGACCTGTCCCGTTTACATGCCTCCGCCCCTTGTACGGCGCGAGCATCTCGACCAGCACGCGGACTACGCACCGCTGTCGGTTGTTGCGTCGTTCAAGCATCGGTGCGTCTCCGGCGTTTCGGCGGTTTCACGGAGTCGGTTGGTTTGGACGGCTCAGACTTCTCCTTCGCCGAGTCGCGGATTGTGTGAAAGCCGATGCGGTTCTTTGGCGGAACGGGCGGGGCCATGAGTTGGCGGATCGCGGCGACGAGTTGCTTGATCGACTCGTCGTGGCTGCCGACCTTCCGTTCGAGTTGATCGAGCTTGCCGGCCAAGTCCTTGTGAGCCAGCACGAGTTGCCGCAACTTGACGAAGGCCCGCACCACAAACACGCTGACTTCGACCGCCCGCGGCGAGTTGAGCACGCTGGCCGCCATCACGACGCCATGTTCGGTGAAGACGTAGGGCAGCGTCGGCGAGAATCGGAGCTTGGAGAGGTGGTCACAATTTGTGACCACCTCTTGCTTCTCATCGGCCGACAACTGAAACATGAAGTCGCGAGGAAACCGCTCAGAGTTTCGTTTGACCGCTTGGTTCAGTGCCTTGGTACTGACCCCGTACAAAACGGCCAAATCACGGGCCAAAACGACCTTCTGGCCACGAATTTCCAGGATCAGAGGTTCGATCTGGTCAACCAGAATGAGCTTCGTTTCATCGGTCACTGTGTTCTCCTCGTGAGCAGTGGATCGTTGAGATCACCAATTGTGACCACATCCAAGCACTCAGTCATCCCCCCGTCTCCGGCGTTTCGGTGGCTGCAGCGGCGCGGGTTCGCGGGAAAGTTCGGCTTCGAATTCCTCGATCATCGCCAGCCGCCGCGTCGTCGAGTTGCACTCTTGCCCATAGACCGCGACGTCGCCGACCCGTCCGCTGGTCATTCTAACAAACTACTCGCTCTGCACGAGCAACCCCGTGGCCACGCACAAGGTGCAACTGGGTCGAGCCTTGAAGGGCCTCCGCATGACGGATTCGCCCGTCCGGTCCCCTTGGGCCCTGGCGGCGGCCCTGTTTCATCCCCGTCGATCGGGTAGGCTTGGGGCATCGGGAATTCCCCGAAGGTAGGCAATTTGGCGCAGGTGGCGTAATCGCTAAGCATGAAGGTCCCGCGGACGGCGGTGGTGGAGAAATGGATTGATCCTTGGCGAATGCGGGAGCAGCACGTGCACCGCGTGCTGTCCGGGTTTCAAGACTTCGACTTCTCAGGTCGTCTGCCCGCCTGGCGGCCCGTTCTTCACCGGGAGCCGGCGGACTGGGAGGAAGAGTGGGCAGGAGCATTTTGCCGGAACGGCTCGGAGGATGCATCGCACTGAATGCCGTACTCTGGCACTGGCAGCCGTACTGAGCTACGGCACGACCTGGTAACAGATGACGGACTGCTCGCCGCGGATGTACAGGCGGCCGTGGGCGAGCGTCGGCTGTTGGGGCCGCCCGAGTTTCAGCCCCAACGCGACGCGGCCCAACTCGCGATAGCCCTCTCGGCTGGCCTCGGCCAGGACCAGTTCATCCTGCTTGGTCAAGGCAAAGATCAGCCCGTCCGCAACCACCAGGTTCTGTTCCCGGGTCCAATCCTTGCTTTCCTGCTTCCACAGCAAGCGTCCGTCCGCCAGGTTGGTGCAGTGCAGGAACCCGATCCGCTGGTTGCCCCCAAACCCGAACACCGCCTCGTCGTGGATGGCCACCGTGTTGTACATGTTCGTCTGCAGTTCCGTGCTGCGGTACAGCTCGCGGTATGCGATTTTGCCGTCGGCGACGTGCATCTGCAGGCAGGCGGAAAAGTTCAGATCCTTGCCTTCGCCGCCGCAGACGAACAACCGCGAGTCCACCGCGACCGGCGTGCTGATCAAGCCGATGCGGATGGGCGCCGGGTAGGCATACCGCCACAGGATTTCTCCGGTGTCCGCATGCACGCCCAGCAGCTCGCGGGTCCCATACGTGCCCACGATCACTTGCGGGATCCCGCCGACGACTTGATACGTCAGCGAGGCCGGCGCGGCCAGTTCCCGTTCGTTGTCCGACACGCACTTCGTCGCCCAGCGGAGTGCGCCGGTCCGCTTGTCCAGCGCCACCAGCACGACCTGCTCGGGACTGTCCGCGCCCACGTACAACGTGTCGCCGGCCACCAGCGGCGTGGAGGCCTCGGAGCCCCAGAACGTCTTGTCCGCCCGCCACAGTTCCGTGCCGTCCGTCTTCAGGCACACGATCGGGCAGCGCATGTCCCAGACGTCGGTGGCAATCGCGTAGGGAATAAAGTACACACGATCCTCGTCGACGACCGGCGAGGTGGTCGTTCCCCATTCGAAATGCCGATTCGGCTTGGGCATCAGCAGGTGCTTCCAGCGCGTCGCGCCGCTGGCCGGATCGAGGCAGATCGCCCACTGTTGCTCGTCCGTTTCGGCCGCGGTAAAGGCCAACCCGTGGGCTTCGACGACCGCGCTCTTCCCAAAGCCGACGTCCACCCGCCACAGTTCCTTCGGTCCCGTGGACGGCCACTGCCGCAGCAAGCCCCGGGCCTGGTACACGCTGTTGCCGTGATTCGGCAGGAAGCGTGGCAAGTCCGTGTTTTGGGCTTCGTCCGCGGCGCGGACTTCGGGGGAACGGAGGAAAAGTACCAGTCCGTGGGCGGCCAGCAGGACCACCCACAGGCTACGCAAGGCCGTGGTCTGTGTCATTTCAGTGTGCTCCCAGTCACGTGGAGGACAACCGGTGTCCGAGTTGAGACTGGGAGCCAGTGTACGCGGCGGCCGCGCTCTCGCCTACCCGGCCTTCTTGGGCCCCTTGGGAGTCAAGACTTGCATGGCCGCTTTGGCGTCGGACACGCGGACAAACAGGAACCCGTCCGCGTGGTCGGAACTGCCGTAGGCGTATTCGATATTGATCTTGGCGCGGGCCAATTTGCCGGCGACTTCGGCCAGTTTGCCGGGCTGGTCCGGAAGTCCGAGCGCCAACACGTCCGTCTCGACGACCAGCATGCCATGGTCGCCCAGCACATGAATCGCCTTGCGCGGATCCGTCACGACCAACCGTACAACGGCATGGTCCACGGTATCGGAGACCGAGATGCCGCGAATATTGATGTCGTGTTCGGCCAACGTTTTGCACATTTTGGCCAAGACGCCCGGTTTGTTTTCCAGGAAGATCGACAGTTGCTTCACGATCATCGGAGCACCTCGCAATAGGAAATGGGTTACCGCCATCGTTGGCGAGAGACAAGGGAGTCCGTTCTCGAACCTTCACCCTATCGACATCATAGCGTCCGATCACGCCCAGCGACCAGTCGGGCGGTGCATTTTCCCTGTGCCGCAAGGCCCCGCCCCCGGCGACATGCCCCCTGGGCCGAGTGGCATGAGGTTGAGAGAAGATGTCCGGGGATGGTGGCCGGGGTCGAGTGCAGCGAGCCCCCGGAATCCCCACGGAGTGTGGGCTCGCTGCACTCGACCAAAGCAACCCGTCGAGTGCAGTGAGCCCCCGGAATCCCAGCGGACTGTGGGCTCGCTGCACTCGACCACAGCCACCCGTGCAATCCCGACTCCTGAACCTCGTACCATTCTGCCCCCCAGCGTGCCCTTGATCAGAGCCAAGACGTGGGCGAAACTAAACGCTCTCGCGCCTGCCCACCGCCCACCGCCCACTGACAACTGACAACTGACCATGCCCCACTTCGTCATCCGCGACGCTACCAACGCTGATGTTCAGGCCATTCG
>CAIYOB010000816.1 GCA_903927685.1 uncultured Planctomycetaceae bacterium | reverse complement strand
GTTGGCGTTCTCGATGCCGATTCCATTGTCGCGGACGGCGAACTCCCACCCCGCTTCCACGCGCGCGGCCGAGACATGCACGCACGGCGTCTCCAGCCTGCAGAACTTGAGCGCGTTGCCGATCAGGTTTTGGAACAGTTGCGTCAACTGCGTGGCGTTGCCACCCACGGTGGGTAGCGGATCGCTCGTCACTTGGGCCCCCGTCCGCTGGATCTCGGCATGCAGGTTCTCGAGCGCCTGCTCCAGCACTGCCGCAACGGATACGCTGTGGGCAGCCAGCGTCTCGTTTTCGAGCCGGGCGTAACTCAGCAAGTCGACGATCAGAGTCTGCATTCGCCTGGCACTGTCCTGGATCAGACGGAGTTCCTCCTGGACATCCTCGTCAGGGTGCTCCCGGCACCGTTCCTGAAGGGCCTCGGCCAGACCTTGAATCCCGCGTGCCGGCGCGGCCAGGTCATGCGACAGGGCGCTGCTGAAATACTGCAATTCGCGATTGCGACGTTCCAGCAGAGCGGAGGTCTTCTTCAACTCGGTGACGTCTTTCACGATGTCCGCAATCGCGGCGGGCTGGCCCTCGTCGTCGGTCAGCAGGAAGGACGTCACCAGTACCGGAATCACGTCGCCGGTCTTGGTGCGCACGGCCGATTCCAGATTGCGGACGGTCTCGCCCCGCTGCAGCCGTGCCAGGACGTCGTCCGCCTGGTACTGAATCTCGGTCGGCAGGGCTTGCTTGGGTCTCCGACCGAGTACGTCCTCGCGCGACCAGCCGAAGACTCGTTCCGTTTCCTTGTTGACGTCCAGGATGCGGCCTTCGAGGTCGCGAATGATGATCGAGTCGGCGGCTTCCAGAAACACCGAAGTCATGCGGCGAAGTTGCAGTTCGATCTGCTTCAGTCGCGTGACATCGCCTTCGACGGCAATCGTTGACGCCAACCCAGTCATGAGCTTCACCTCCCCCGACTTCGTGTTTCCCCAGGCGGCGACCAGTGCGACGCCAGGTTACGGATCTTGCGAGCCTCGACGCCCGGCCGCCCCCTGCCGTACCGGCAGCACGGCGAACTTATCGAGATCCTGCTGCAGTTGCAGCATGCCGCCCTCGCTGACCTTGATCAGTCCCCGGCGCGGCCGGTCCAGGTCGACGATCACCAGCAGCGTCGCGGCCACCAGGATGGCCAGGATGGCGCGCAGCACCAGCAGCCGCGCGCGTTTCAACCCCGCACTGTACCCCGTGACCCCGATCGACATGGTCGCGACGAAAAAGAGGAGCAGCAGAATGCACTCCGGAACGTGATTCTCCATGGCGGCCAGCCGCTTGGTATGGTCGTCAATCAAGCCGTTGAGCGACTGGACGTAATACCCCGTGGTAAGCTCGTCCGAGCTGTCTTGAGCCGCCGCCACGGCCACGGCCCACAGGCGGACCTGCAGCTGACTGGTCCGTTCCAGGGCGTCGCCTATTTTCTGCCGGTCCGCTCCGGCCTGGTAGTAGGCGACACGGGAATCCACGTACTGGCGCAACAGTCGTGAACTCTCGTCCTGGTAGGGCTGCCGGAGAAGTTGGGCGCGGAGGAAGGTCGTCTGCAGATCGTTGGCCTCCTCCATGACAACCTGCTTGCGAACATCGAAACGGGTGATCGCCATCGCAAAGGCAAAGCCCAGCAACAGGGCGAGCAGGCCCAGCAGAGCGCTTTCAATCGTCGACACGTGCAGATGCGGCTCGGCGCAGCCCCGCGCGCCGAACCGGTCTGCGTACCGGTAGCCCGCCTCGGCGCTCAGGTAGAACAGGCCCGCAACCACGACGAACAGGATCCACTCGCTGATCCCGTACAACAGTTCCCCCGACACGACTTCGGCTCCTTTGCCAGCTTGACCTTCCAGCACGATCGTCGGGCGGCGGTGGACGATTCCGGGATGGCCAGTCGGCCCCCCCCCCTCGCCGCCGGACTCGCCGAGGAGAAAGTATAGGCTGCGCGGTTTCCAATGCCAGAGGGCTAATCCGGCGCTCCCCTAACGCGGCCTGACACGCAGCCAAAGTGGGACGGATTGGCAATCCGTCCTACGAAGGCGCGCGCATCCTACGGACTGAGACTCTGACGCGTGCGAACCGGGCCTGCCCCCAGTCTTTGAGGTGCGATTCTGTCAGTCCGCCCGTGCTTGGCCGAAGGCCTGCTCACATTGTCCGATCCAGGTCGACCGGAAAGAAACAACTTACCCGCTTCCTGGAAGACGTGATTCCGTCGGCCCCTTGCGTTCGCGCCTCATGATTCTACCCCCCATGATTTTACCTTCCCGTACACACCGAAGCGCAG
>CAIYOB010000815.1 GCA_903927685.1 uncultured Planctomycetaceae bacterium | reverse complement strand
CGAGCCCACGACCAGGAGCTTTCCGTCCGGCTGGACGGCGATCCCATACGCGATCTCGCCATAGCCGTTGCTGGCGCCGAAATAGTCAGTCCGCTTTCCGTCGCCGTCGAAGGACGTGTCGAGGGCTCCGTCCGTGCGGTACCGCACGACCGCAAAATCGTCGTTGCTGCCGTTGTTGCTGTACCCGGCCACAACGATCTTGCCGTCCGCCTGGAGCGCCACCGCGTACGCATACGCGTCGCCCGGGCCGAGCTTGGTCGTCAGTTTCCCGTCGCCGTCGAAGCTCATGTCCGGCGAGCCGTCCGAGTTGAACCGGGCCAACGCAACGTCGTAGCTGACTCCGTTGTGGCTCGCGCCTGCCAGGACGATCTTGCCGTCCGCCTGGAGCGCCACCGCGTACGCCCGATCGTGCCCCGAGCCGATCCCGGTCATGACGCGGCCATCGCGCCCGAACGTCGTATCCAGCGTGCCATCGGGATGGTAGCGCACCAGCACGAAATCGTCATTGCTGCCATTGTAGCCATACCCGGCGACGACGATCTTGCCGTCCGCTTGCACGGCCATGCCGCGAGCGATTTCCGCCCGCGTGTTCGTCGGACCGAAGTAGTCGGTCCGCAGGCCCGACGTGCCGAAGGGCACCCCGTCGCCCGCCGTCTGCGGATGGATGGTGAGCGGGCCCGGGGCTCCCGACGTCAGCTGCAGGTAATCTCCCGGCAGGCCGTCGCCCAGCGTCGTGAAGCGGAACCAGGCGTCCTCCTGGCCGGCCGGCAATGTCCGCGAAAAGACCTCCGGCTGGCCGGTGGCGCCGTCGGTCAGGTAATCGCCGCTGCCCGTGACCGTCAGGTTAGTCAGGATGTCCAGTTCCTCCGGCTGGAACGTCGCGGGAACAACCCGCCCGCCGCGGGTGATATACACCCGCCCCGCGTCCATCCGAGTCGCTCCGGTCGTGGCGTCGGCTGTTCTGGATCCCAGGGCCAAGTCACTCAAGCCGTCTCCGTCCAGGTCAAGTCCGGGCGTGGTTGCCAGCGCATCGACGACTCCCGAGACGGTATCCGAGACGACAACCGCGTCAGCGTCCGCCAGCGTCAGCCCGACGCCGCGGTGCGCCAGCGAGCTGTACAAGTACACCCGGCCGCTGACCGGCGTGGACGCGTCCAGGGCGACCGTTTCCAGCACGGCCAGGTCGGCCCACCCGTCGCCGTCGAAATCACCGGCCGTCGGCGTCAAGCCGACCGTGATTCCGCTGGCCGTTCCCTCACGAGTCACCGAGATCGCCGCCGCGGTCGCCAACGGCGACGAACCGCCCGGCAACGTCGAGCCGCCAAAGTACACCAGCACGCGGTCGTCGACCGTCGACGAGTTGGAACGCTTCTCGACCAGGGCGAAATCCGCATAGCCGTCCCGAGTCGTCGACGGTGTCGTGCCGGGCGCGGCGCCGACGTCTCCCAACGGCACGGCCCGCACCTGGCCGGCGAAGGAGGTCTGCAGCGGCAGGGCCCCAAACGTCCCGTCGAAACTGTTGTCCACCCCCTCGCGCCCGCCTGCCACCAGTTTGGCATACCAGGTGACCGTTCCGCTGACCAGCTCACTCCACGTGGCCACGACGTCGTCGCGGGCGTCGCCGTTGACATCGCCCACCACCCGGGCGGACCACCCGCTGGCCCCGGCAGGCGTCGTCAGGCGGGAGACCTCGACCAAGTCGACCGGGATCAGCGGGTCGTTGCCGTAGGCGGAGTAGCGGTAGACGACCAGCGAGTTGCTGTTGGTCAGGAGCAACTCGGCGTGGCGTTGTCCCGCGGGATCCGGCACGCCGTCCCAGTCCAGCAATTGGGCGGAGAACTCGGTCCCCGTCCAAGCGAACGATTTGGTCGCCCAGCGGATTCCGCTGGGATCGCTGGCGGTGCCGAGGACGGCTCCCAACTCGCGCGGCAGGACGTTATGGCCGAAGATCGTCCTCACCGTGATCGTGCTGCCGGACAGCTTGGCGAACACCAAGTCATCCTTGCCGTCGCCGTCGATGTCCCCCGCCGGGCCAGCGAGCGAACCCAAGTAGTCGGCTTGCGCCGGGTCGCCGAGATTGACGACCAGCGACGCCCGGTCCGTCACGCGCGAGACGTCATCCAGGGCCACCGGTCCCAGAAGGATGTAGCCGAGTTTGCCGCCCGTCACGAGGAAGTCGTCGAAATGGTCGCCGTTGAGATCGCCCAGCTCGCGGAGTTGGGACAGTTGCTCGCCAGCCGTCAGGCCTTCCAGGCCCCAGGCGTCGCGAACGGATAGTTCCGCGCCGCCGGTCAGCACCAGCCCCTCCGGCCCACCGCTGCCCGCCGTCGTCAGCGGCGTCGCCAACTCGACGCGGAACAAGTCCGTCGTTTCGACGGGCGCGGCCGCGAGGACCAGGTTGTCGGCCCGCGGCGCGCCGGCCAGCACGTGCAGCCCTCGGCCGGCCAACGTGTCGGCGATGGCAAAATCCGCCAGCGGCCGCTGGGTCGCCGGCGCGACGTCGCGGTTGACGTTTCCCAAAGGACCGAAGAAGTAGCTCGGCACCACCAGCGAGGTCCCGTACAGCGGCGCCCCGGTCTCGACCTGCAAGCCCGGGGTCGCGAAAATCCCGGCCCGCGCGGCGGTCCCGAAGAAGACTTGCCCAACCGAATGCGCCAGCGTCCGGCCGTCTTCGGACAAGCCGTCGGTGACGGCTTTGGCAACGTGCCCCAGGTCGGCCAGACCATCGCCGTCGACGTCGCCCAAGGGCACCAGCCCCCCGTTGCCGCCCAGGACCGCTGCCCGTTGCGGCAGCGGGAATGTACCCGTGTCCGCGCTGCCGAAGACCAGGTAGGAATCGCCCGTTGGGCTGGAGACGATGAAATCGCCGTAAGCGTCGCAGTCGACATTGCCGGCCGCGGCGATGCGGTACTGGGCCAGCGAGCCGGGATGGGTCAGGACGACGCCGGAGGCAAGAGAACTTCCCCGGAACACCGAGACATGGCTGGCGGACCGGATGGCGAAGTCATCCCGGCCGTCGCCGTCATAGTCGCCGAGCCCAGCCACGCTGCCGCCGAGCCCCTGGCCGGCGGCGGAGCCCATGTAGGTCGCGTCGTACGGCGTGGGATCGATCCAGTGGGCTCGAATCATCACGTCGTCGACGTACCAGCCCTCGTACGCGTTCAAAATCGGATCGACGGTATCAAAGTCGAAGCGGACGCGAATGCGGCTCGAGTTCCCCAACCCGCGGTAGGCGTCCAGGTCGATCGTCGCGGCGGTCCAGGAATCCTGGTCCGACAGGCCGCTGGCGTTGGACGCCAAGGTCTGCCAAGCCCCGCCGTTGTGCGACACCTGCACTAACGCTTTGTCGTAGTTGGCCGGCGCAGCCTCCGTCTGCAGCAGGTAGTTGAAGGACAGTTCGACGTGCATCTCGGCGGGAATCATGCTCAGGTCGATCTCCGGCGACACGATCCGCCCCCCAACCGCCTGACCGACATCGTACGTACCGGAGGTCTCGCCGCCAAAGTAGAAGCTGGCGCCGGACGAATGACCGGGTTCGAGTCCGCGGCGTGTCGAAACGCCCCACAGCCCGGCCGTCGTCGTGCTCCATTGTCCGCCACCGGTGTAGATGCCGGCGCCGTTGCTGTCATCGAGCGAGAATCGGTCGCCGTCCAGCCGCGTGACGGTCCACGTGCCATTCGCGCCCGAGACGCCGGTGACTCCCGAAATCACAATCGGCTCGCCGGTGGACAGGCGATGCCCCGCGGACGTGATGGTGATCCGTCCATCGCCGGCGACCGTCGCGCTGGTAATCGCGCCGCCGGCGCGGACGTTATCGATCGCGAAGCCGTCCTGGCTGGAAGCGCCCCGGGAGTCGCTGAAATCGGCGGCCAACAGCGTCTCGGCAGTCCGCCAGGCGGCGTTTCCGAAGACCAGCGAGGCGATGCCAGCGTCCACGGCGTCCGCTTCGTCCCAGCCGGCGTCGCCCAGAATGAGATCCGCCACCCCGTCGCCGTTGACATCCCCGGCGTTGGCGACCGTGGAGAAAGCGAAGGGAAAGGCGAGGTCCCGGGAAGCGAGCACGTCCAGCGTGGCCGACCAGGGCGTGCGCTGGCCCTCGGAAAAACCCCACTGCGTGGCCGCGGGATGCGCGCCGGAATCTGGGAACGTAATCTGCAGCGACGAGCCGCGCAACAACTGTAGGCGGACGCGTCCGTCGGACAGGTCTGCCGACACACGGTCACCAAGTCCGGCCGCGGCCAGCGCGGCGTTCAGGTCGGCCAGCATCGCGGCGACGGTCTGGCTGCCACCCGGCACGGCCACCGGCGTCCACGACTGCCCGTCGACGCTGAGCTCGAACGAGGCAGGCGTTGAAAGGCCGCTCGGGGATTGCAGTTGCCCCACCAGGGCAAAGGCATCGCGTCGCCCGAGCACGATCTGAAGCCCCGTTCCGGCGCCAAAGCCCAGGATCGCCAGATCGTCGATCTGATCGCCGTTGAAATCACCAGAGGCCAGCGGGGTTTGCCCTCCACTCCAGGACGTCCAGGGCGCAGGCAGCCGCAGGGTCAGCGGATGACGCCCCAGGGTCGCGGCGTCCAAGTCCTCGCCCCCGAAATAGACGCGCGCCAGCGTCTCTTCCGCCTGCTCCCGCACCGCGCCGATGAAATCCCCGTATCCGTCCCCGTTGATATCGCCCAGGGGAATCATCACCGGCTGGTCCCGGAAACCGGCTTCCAGCGAAACGGCGGCTTCCGTCACCGCCGATAGGCCCACCGTCGAACCGACGCCGGGGGCCGCGCCCGCATCCGCCGCGAGCACCAGTTCGTAACCGCCCAGCGCCACAGGCGGGACTCCGACGGAGGGGTCATCCAGGTCGATGCTGCCGTCGCTCAAATGCAGCTGGCTCGCCGTCGTGTTCGTCAGCGCCAGCCTCTTCGCGCCGGGCTTGGTCAGCCAGAAGCCGAGCCGCCGGTCCTGCTGGCTGACCTGGCCGACCAGGATCTGGGGCTGCCCCGCGATCCGCGCGAATTTCTCATTGATCGCGTCTTGGATCGCGTTCAACAGTCCCGTGTCGCCGTCCAGGCTCAGATAATTCCCGGCGGGGACCGTGATCGGCTGAGACGCTGCCCCGTCGATGGCCAGCCGGAAGCTGACGCTCGTCGTCAAGTTGTAATCGTCCACCCCCGCGGTGCCGATGACCGCGGCCCGGTTCGGATTCAGTACGTGGATCAGATAGTAGTCCGGCACGCCGGCGAACTGTTCGACCGGCACCAGGGAGAGCCCCGCGCCCGAGTCCGTGTCCCGCCCGGCGAACAGGGACAACAGCCGTCCGGGGGTGCCCAGCTCGTGATCGTAGCCGAACGCGGCCAGCCGCTGGCGGACGGGCGAATCATCCACTTGG
>CAIYOB010000814.1 GCA_903927685.1 uncultured Planctomycetaceae bacterium | reverse complement strand
TTCGGCTACACGGAGGGCCAGTCCGATGCGCAGCACGAGCGGCATTTCCAACCCGGGGCGGCCCTCTGCCTGTTGGAACTGGACGGGATCTACGGCACCGTCCGCACGCTGCTGGACGATCCCCACGGGACGATCCGGGACCCGGCGGTTTCCTGGGACGCGACCCGCGTCGCGTTCGCCTGGAAGAAGTCCCTGGACGAGGATGACTACCACCTGTACGAGCTTGAACTGGCCACCGGCCGTGTGCGGCAACTGACCTCGGGGCTCGGAATCGCTGATTACGAGCCGGCCTACTTGCCCAACGGAGACCTCGTGTTCAGTTCCACGCGGTGCGTGCAAACGGTCGACTGTTGGTGGACCGAGGTGAGCAATCTGTACACGTGCGACCGCGACGGCCGGTTCCTCCGCCGACTCGGGTTCGACCAGGTGCATACCCTGTATCCCCAGGTGCTGGACGATGGCCGGGTGATCTATCTGCGCTGGGACTACAACGACCGGAGCCAGATGTTCACCCAGAAGCTGTTCGTGATGAACGCCGACGGAACGGGGCAGAGTGAGTTCTACGGAAACAGCTCCTGGTTTCCGACCACGATCGGCCATGCCCGGGGCATCCCGGGGACGCAACGCGTGATCTGCATCTTCAGCGGCCACCACACGGCCCAGGCGGGCAAGCTGGGGGTCCTCGACCCGGCCCGCGGCCGTCAGGAGAATGCGGGCGCTCAACTGCTCGCCCCCGTCCGTGCGCCGCCGTTGGAACGGAGCGACATGTATGGCCAGGCCGGGGAGCTGTTTCAGTATCCGTGGGCGCTCAGCCCGACCGAGTTTCTGGTGACTTATGCCCCGCTCGGTTGGGAGCCGGAGGAGACGGCGGGTGCGCGCGGGGAACGGTTGGGTATCTACTGGATGGACAGCACCGGCCGTCGCGAACTGCTCGCGGCGGATCCGGACTTGCCCTGCAACCAGCCCGTGCCGCTGACGCGACGCGTTCCGCCGCCACCGCGTCCGAGCCTGGTCGATTACCGGCAGGACTCCGGCACATTTTACCTGCACGACGTCTACGCCGGGGCGGGCCTGGCTGGTGTGCCGCGCGGAGTGATCAAGAAGCTGCGCGTGATCGCGCTGGAATTCCGGCCGGCAGGCGTCGGGAACAACGGCAGCCAGGGGCCGAGCGGCGAAGCGCTCGTCTGCACGCCGGTTTCGATCGGCAACGGTTCGTGGGACGTGAAGACCGTGCTCGGCGACGCCCGGGTGTACGAGGACGGCTCGGCGTATTTCGCCGTGCCGGCGCGGCGCCCGGTGTACTTCCAGGCGTTGGATGAGAAGAATTGCGCCGTGCAAACGATGCGCAGCTGGAGCACTCTGCAGCCGGGCGAGAACCTGGCCTGCGTCGGTTGTCACGAACACAAGAACACCGCTCCGCCGGCCGGCAGCCGGAGTCTGACGCTGGCCCTGCAGAACGGCCCCCAGGCTTTGACGCCCTTCTACGGCCCGCCGCGGGGGTTCAGCTTCCGCCGCGAGATCCAGCCCATTCTCGACCGGCACTGCCTCGGTTGCCACAACGATCGGCGGCAGAAGCCGGCCTCCGACCGCCTCGCCGGGGCGCTGACACGGGAAGCCGATCCCGCGTGGCTCCCGTTCATTCCCCAACCCGGCGACGCGCAGCCGCTCCCGGTTTCTGAAGATCCAGCCCGGCTGGATCCAGCCGGGGATCGTCCCTGTTTCAGCTTGCTGGACGAGCCGGTCGAGGACCAGGTGGCCCGGCGGACGTGGACGGATTCCTATTTGAACCTGACGCTCGCGACGCCGACCGACTATTACGAGGCGGTGGGAGCTTACTTCGGCGTGTTCGACGGGCGAGTCGTGAACTGGATCGGTTCGCAGTCCGTGCCCACGCTGCTGCCGCCGGGCGTGGCCGGCGCGTGCCGCAGCGGACTGTTGCCGTTGTTGGAAGCCGGGCACGGCGGCGTCCGGCTGTCCCGCGAGGAACTGGACAAACTTGCCTGCTGGATCGACCTGTTCGTGCCTTACTGCGGGGACTATGCTGAGGCCAATCTCTGGACGGACGAGGAGGCGGACAAGTTCCGCCGCTACCACGCCAAGCGGAAGCGGCTGGAGGCGAGCGAGCGGGAGAACATTCGAGCCTTTCTAGTTCATCGGCCGCAGCCGTGATGCCGACGCGGTGTTCGCGGGGAGTCCGAGGACGGCGAATCGATCCAAGAGCGAACAATCACATGGCGGGTATTGCATGAATGTCCACGGCAGGGCCCAGGATGAACGGAACGCCGAAGTCGCTGAATTGCGGCAGCGGATCGGCGAGTTGGAGTCGCGTTTGGCGAGCAGCGAGCAGCGGGCAGCGACGCTGGAACGGACGCTGCACGGACTGCGTTCGATCCTGGACAACATTCCCGATCCGGCATGGATGAAGGATCTGGACGGCTGCATGGTGGCGGTGAACAAAGCGTGGTGCGAGTTCACGGGCATGTCGC
>CAIYOB010000813.1 GCA_903927685.1 uncultured Planctomycetaceae bacterium | reverse complement strand
CCGCGCTGCCTCTGCCTGAGACGTCATTCAGCCAATCTCGCCGGGCACTAGCGTTGCACGCGTCCCGTCGCTTGGCCGCCAGCCAGGGCGGCGACTTCGGCCACGGAGACGTAGTTGAAGTCGCCTTGAATCGAGTGTTTCAGGCAACTGGCGGCCACCGCAAACCGGATGGTTTGCTGGGGCTTGCCGTAGGTCTCCGAGTTCAGGGCGTAGATCAGTCCGGCGGCGAACGAGTCGCCGGCTCCGACGCGGTCGACGATATCGCGGATCTCGTAGGGGCAGTAGTGGCCCCGTTCGTCCAGCGGCGCCAGGAAGGCCCGGTCCGCCTCGGCGTCGAACAGCAGCCCGCCCCAGTTATTGTGATCGGCCGAGACGCTCTGCCGCAGGGTGATCGCGACCCGCGTGACCTGGGGAAACCGGCTCACGATTTCGCGGGCGACCTTTTCGTAGGCCGCCGAGTTGATCGTGCCCCGCTCGACATCCGTGCCCTCGGCATGGATGCCCAACACGTCCGCGGCGTCCTCTTCGTTGGCGATCACCACGTCGACATGCTGCAGGACCTCGGACATGCATTCGCGGGCCAACGCCTTCTTGTCCGTTCCGGGCCGCCAGTTCCAGAGCTTTTTGCGGAAGTTCAGGTCGCAGGACACGGTCGCGCCGGCCTGCTTGGCCCGCCGCACCAGTTCCAAATTGGATCGGCACGCGGCCTGGCTGATCGACGGCGTGATGCCCGTGACATGCAGCCAATGCACGCCCGCCAGCGCGGCGTCGAACGGGTATTCGTCGGGTTCGGCCAGGCTGATCGCCGAGCCCTCGCGGTCGTACAGCACCGTCGAGCCGCGCTGGTTGGCGCCGGCCTCGACGAAATACAATCCCAGGCGGCCCTGGTTCCGCCACAAGATCGGACTGGTGTCCACGCCCAGGCCGCGGAGCGTCGCGGCCAGGCTTTCCGACACCGCGTGCCGCGGCAGGGCCGTCAAGTACCGCACGCTCTGGCCGAACATCGCCAGCGACGCGCAGACGTTCGCCTCGCCGCCGCCCCAGGTGACCTCGACGCGCCCCGGCAGCGACTGCCGCCACCGCAAATGCCCCTCGGGCGCGATCCGCGCCATGATTTCGCCAAATGCCAAGAACATGGAGTGCTCCCCTTTTCAAGTCCCATCTACATATTCGTCAAATCGTCCTCGCCGGGGTAACCGATCAGCGCATCCAGCGCCCCCGCCAGTTCGGCCGCGTGGTCCTGCGAATGCGCATAGATCCGGCAGATCCGCTGGCTGATCGGCAGCCGTTGGAACAGCTGGTTGGCGGTCAGCGGCCGGACGGAATCGCGGGCCGAGTCGTACAGGAAATTCTGCCCCGCGGTCGGGCCGCTGGTGTGCGGACGGAACAGGGCCCGGGCGATGTCGACCCGCAGCGGGATCTCCGCCAGGTCCGCCGGCAGCTGTTGCCGCAGTTTCCGCTCGACGAATTCCGCGTCGCTGAAGATGCTGCTGCGTTCGGCATCGTCCTCGGCAAATTCGAGGTTCCGCTGGCAGACCATCGTCCAGGGAATCCGGCGCTGAAGAAACGGCTGCCAAGCCGCGGCCAAGGCCCGTTTGTCGGCGTCCGCATCTTGGGCCCAGCGGGAGACGTCGACCAGCAGCGAGGCCTCGGTGAACTGCAGGTACTGCGGCAGCATTTCCGCGGGATTCCCCGGGAACAGGTGCCGCCGGCTGTGGGCGAACAAATCGGCCAGCGTCAGATCGATCGCCCGCACGGTGCGATGAAAGTACACGGCGCGGAACAGGTGCGCCCGGGCCTCCATGAACCGCAGCAAGGCGTCGATGCCCCGGTCGTGAATGGTCAGGCCCGAGGCACTGAAAAAGGTATAGTGCAGCAGGCGGTCCAGGTCATAGGCCCGCTGGCTGTAGCCCGACATGTAGGCGTCGCGGAGCACGAAGTCCAGGTTGTCGATCGTGTAGATGCCGCTCAACAGGGCTCGCAGGAACCGCAGCCACCGCGCCGGCTCGCCCTCGGCCGACCGTTGCGGGCGCGTAATCAGCCAGGCCACGTGCTCCGGGTTCAGCTGCTCGCTGGCCCCCAGTTGGCTGTTGGGATTCCGCCGCAGACCGCGCAGCAGAGTGCCCAGTTCGCCGCAGATGATGCGGGCCCCGAGCGTCTCGTGGGTCAGGCCGTACGAGCGGAGGAAATGCTGGTCGAAGAAGTGGCCGAACGGGCCATGTCCCACGTCGTGCAGCAGGCCCGCCATCCGCAACAGCGTCTCGACGTACCCGCGGCTGGGCACGTCGGGACAGGCGGCGTGCAGGCTGTCGTACAGCAATCCTGCGGCCCGGCTGCCCAAGTGCATCGCCCCAACCACGTGCTGGAACCGCATGTGCTCCGCCGTGGGGAAGACGTACCAGGCGGTCTGCAGCTGGTGAATGTACCGCAGTCGCTGGACCCACGGATGGTCGATGATTTGCCGTTCGGACGTTTCCCCGGAGGCCAGTCCCGCGTCCGAGGTGAACGGAATATAGCCATGAATCGGGTCATGGCACAGGTTCTCGCGCTGATAGGCTCGCATGGGCTGATTATGCGATTTGCAGGGCATCCCGTCCAGCGGCCGACGGGCGGAGAACCTGAGCCAGGGCTACACGAACGGACCACCCGCAGGCTCAACGTCCGCCACGGCCGGAACGGACCGCCATTCCCGGCCCAGTTCCGCGGCTTTGTGGCCCGCCTCGCTCAGGCATGCCCCGCCCCGACGAATGCCTGCCCATCCCATCCGGCCCGCTGCCTTCACGGGACGGCCGCGCCGGCCGAAACGTCGTCAGTTCCTCGGACGAAACCAGGCCATCGCCGTCGGTGTCGGCCGACGCCAGGCGTTCCCACAGACAGGCGGGAACTTCCGCTTGCGTCAACGAGCCATCGCCGTCCGCGTCCAGGCGAGCAAAGAAGTCATCCCGCGCTGACGGCGTCGGCTGGATGGCCGCCAACTCGTCCACCGAGACCGCCCCATCCCCGTCGCTGTCCACCGATGCCAGACGCAGCCAAGCCTGTTCGGGCAACTCGTCCTCCGTCAACAGTCCGTCGCCGTTCTCGTCGAACCGTTCAAAGACATCCGCGTCGCCAGGGCCTCCGTGCCGCTCGCCGTGCGGGCCGCCTTCTGGCCGATATGCGGACAGTTCGTCCAATGTAATGCCTCCGCTGCCGTCCGCATCGGCAGCCGACAGCCGCTCCCAGACTTCCGCCGGCAGTTCCTCCTCCGTCAAGACGCCATCTTGACTGACGTCCGAGCGAGCGAAAACCTCGGCAACGGTCGGCCGCTGCGAGTGGCCACAGTCGTCGCCGACCGTGGGCGGGACGTCCACAGTGCCGTCGTCTACCGTGCCGTCGTCTACCGTGCCGTCGTCTACCGTTTCCTCTGCGCTCGTCTCTTCGTCGATCGAGGTCTCGTCGACCGTCGTTTCGTTCACCGACGTATCCTCGCTCGTCGGCTCCTGGACCGTCGGGGCGTCTGCCGACACTTCGTTCAACTCATTGACGATTGCCAGGCAGTCCGCTGCGGTGACCTGAGAGTCACCGTCGACGTCGATCATGGCGGTCGATTCCCCCTCCGCATCCGACAGAGTCCGGGCGCCGCGGGCGTTCAGTGCATTGACGACGGCCAGTGCATCGCCCGGCGTGACGCGTTGGTCCTGGTTGACATCATGGGGTCTGGCCGAATTGTGCCAAGGGGACACGTGAGCGCTCGCATGATCGAAATAGCCAGCGTCGATGCCGGCCGAACCGAACCCACCCGCCAGACACAGTCGCGGGTCCAGCGACTCCAGAATCAATGCTCGGCTGCGAGTCCTTCGGGTCATTCTCTTCCTCATTGGTGATTTGCCTCTCTTCAGTTGTCGATGCCGGCGTCTTTCCCAGTGCTGGTCGCGTCTGCGAAAGACGGCCGAAAAGCCTTGCCTAAATCGTTAAGGACGAAGTCGAAGGGAAAATGTCACAGTTCCGGCCTCCCGTCCAGGCTCGAAGCGGGGCTGGACGGGAGGCCGCGGAAACCTCATGACCGGCGAGTCAACTCAGTTTTGGCAGCTACCGTCCTGCTTCTGGTCGCGGACCTGTAGCCGGGTCGGGGCCGCCGCGGTCGTGCAGCTACCGTCCTGCTTCTGGTCGCGGACCTGCAGGCGAGTCGGGGCCGCCGCGGTCGTGCAGCTGCCGTCCTGCTTTTGGTCGCGGAGTCCCTGGCCGCCGCCCGCTCCTCCGTACCGATTCTGCATCGCCGCACCGCGAGCCCGAGCCTGCATCTGGTGCTGGGATTGCATCATCGCCTGTTGCTGCGCGCGGTACTGCATCTGCTTCTGCTGCTCCGCCTGCAGCATGGCGCGCATCCGCGCCTGGTTGTACATCGCTTGCTGCTGCTGCATGCGGGACTGCGAGCCCTGATAGGCCCCGACCTGCGTTGCTGTCAGCGTCCCGACAACCACCAAACCCAAGACCGTCCCCATCACCTTACTCATCGCATCCTCCTCTCTGAGACTGCCGCCGCGTAGACCCACGCCGCAGCACCTGAACTTGCGCTCACCTGCCCCGACATCCTTGGGATATCGCACCATGGCGGCGAGCGGACGATGCGTTGACTTAGCAAACGCCGGGCCGGACTCGGCAGTTGATCAAATCGAAGACAAACGGAGAGCAGATTCGGCCGAAGGGAGGCGGCCGCAGCGTTCACGAAATGGAGTCATCATTGAACGCCAAGCCGGCAGGCGACGGCCTGGGTGGCCGCATCCGGCTGATCCGCCGTCGCCTGCCGGCTCGGCGTTCAACGAACTG
>CAIYOB010000812.1 GCA_903927685.1 uncultured Planctomycetaceae bacterium | reverse complement strand
GTACTACGGGACCGTGTCGTACACCGCTGACAACTTCAACGTCTATGCCGAGGGGGCGCTGCAGTACAACGTGCCGAACATTCCGGCCGGGACGACGGACATCCGGACGTTCAACGTGACCGTGAGTGGCGGGGCGCTGGAACTGCGGTTCCAGGACGCGGGGGGCCTGGATGGGAACTTCGTGGTGGCGGGGATCGACATCTCCGCGGGAGCGCTGCCCACGGACCAACCTCTACTGGCGGCCGGCGATCCGCGGGACAGCGGGGCGACGGCGATCACGCTGCCGCTGCTGCAACCGGTGGTGGCGGAAGCAACGGCGCGGTGGGCGGCGACGGAACTGACGGCGGAGCAAGTGGCTACGTTGGCCCGCGTCCAGTACGCCGTGGTGGACTTGGGCGGAGCCTACCTGGGTCTGGCCGACTCGGCCACGAACACGATCCGCATCGACGACGACGGGGCGATGCTGGGGTGGTCCGTGGTCCGTGGTCATTCGTCATTGGGCAGGGGACGGATGACAAGTGACGAGGGACCAATGGCCGTTGGCGGCATCGACCTGCTGACCGTGGTGATGCACGAGCTGGGGCATCTGCTGGGCCACGACCACAGCGCGGCCGGCTTGATGGCGCCGATGTTAGGAGCCGGCCTGGCTCGTGCCCCGGCCACGCCCGACGAGCTTCTCCCCGACCTATCGCCCTTCTCGGCGGGTCGCACCGCGGCTGGCGGTCAAACACGCGGGCAAGTCGCGTGGCAAACGGGGGCGGCGGCTTGGGATTTCGGCACGGCGTCCTGGGTTTCCCGTCGGGGCGGCAGCGTGGAGGATGTCTTCGCCCAGTGGGGTGACGACTCGGCTTCTTCGGCAGACGGTTCGGACGCCGTGTCGCCGCTGCTGCAAGCCGACGACGAGTCGCTGCTGGCGGCGCGGATGGCCAGGACGGACGAAGAGACCGCCCGGGCCCGCGTCCCGCGCCGCAGATTGACGCCGCGGTTCGAGCGAGAGTTGGACGGCTGGTTCGCCGAATTGGCCGCGGAGGAACCCTAGCTCGCATTGGGATCCCCGAGAACGAACGGCAGGGTCTATTCCAGCCCAAGTCGGCCGGACAACAAACAGGACCAGACTGCCGGCGTCAACGCAGCGCCGGCACTCCCGCCGACGGGACGACGTCTTTGTCGCTCCGGGTGCCGTCGGAATTATCGGCAAATTTGGTTGAATTCGCAAATTCGGCAGCTAAGCTTGAGTCGTGGTCTGTTGAACCAGCAGAGGCGGTTCAGTAGCCCGCCGTCGGTGCCTCGCGTGGTTGCGAGGGCCATTGTACCGTCACTTCACCACTCCTCGAATTAGCCACACGAATGTGCCTAGGTTGTTGGATTGACGGTCCTTTCCCGCGGCGTCTCGTTCCTTGAACGACTTGACCGTCGACAGGTACGGGAGGATCGGCGGCTGTTTGGCGCCCAACGTCGCCAAGAGAACCTCCGATAGCGTGTCGTGCGAGATCAACTCCGGCAACGCCTACCCGCACCTTTCCGTGGCCTGCTCGGTCAGCTTTCGATGTGCGTCTGACGACGCTGGGAGCCACGTGCCCGTTGCGCCGCTCCAGCGGTTGAAGAGACTGCGAGAGTTCAATCATGAGCAACTATCGGAACGATTCTCGGATCCCATCTTCGTCCCTAGGCAACCGACATCGGCCACGCCGAACGCCGGTTCGCCGCAGGCGGCTGCTGTTCGAAAATCTCGAGGAGCGAACCGTCCTGTCATCCCTCGCCGCGCTGTCTTCCGGCGATCTGCTCGTGACGAGCGATGTCACGTCCCAAAACCTGAGGTTCTCCAGCAGTGGAACCGATCTCGTCGTGACCGACTCGACGGGGATCACCGCCGGAGCGGGCGTCACGCAAGTGAATTCCACGACGGTTCGCGCACCGCTGGCCGCAATCACTGGGACGCTGGACGTGACGGGGAGCGCCGGCATCGACACGGCCGCTTTCGCGGCCCTCGACTTGGGTGTTGCGAAGATCAAGACGCGGGATATCGAAACGGTCAGCGTCGAGGCCAACGCGAGCGTCACGGCCAGCGGCGGTTGGGACATCGAAGCGGACAGTTTTACGGCCAACAGCGCGGTCACGATTTCAACTCGGCAGATCGCGGCCGGCGATCCGGCCACCGCCGCTTCCACGGGCGATTCGGGCAAGATCTCGGTGGCCGCCCACAACATCACGATCCAAGGCGGCAGCCGGCTGCTGGCCCAGGTCGAGGAGGGCAGCCTACTCCAGCCGGGCAAGATCGCGTTGAAGGTCGACAATAGCACCGTCGCTTTGCCGTTCATCCCCCAGGTCAGCTTGACCGAGATTGCGCTCACGATCGGCGGAGCCGGTGGCGAGACGGTGATTCGCGGGGGAGAAATCGAGCTCGAGGGTTCGCTCGCGAACGACATCACCAGTCCGAAACGCGTCATCGGCTATACGGACCAGACCGTCAACATCTCACTCGAGAACGCGTCGCTCGAAGGAGAATCGGTCTCGGTGGTCGCCGAATCGGAAGACAAGAGTCTGCTCGAGGACCTGCCGGAATGGTTGACTGCGAACTTCATCGAGCCGTTCGGCGAGTTCCTGGTTGACAAGTTCCTGCCCAAGACGCCGATCAGCGCGATGATCCGGGGGGCCAAGTCGACG
>CAIYOB010000811.1 GCA_903927685.1 uncultured Planctomycetaceae bacterium | reverse complement strand
GTTGGCGTTCTCGATGCCGATTCCATTGTCGCGGACGGCGAACTCCCACCCCGCTTCCACGCGCGCGGCCGAGACATGCACGCACGGCGTCTCCAGCCTGCAGAACTTGAGCGCGTTGCCGATCAGGTTTTGGAACAGTTGTGGCAACTGCGTGGGATTGCCGCCCACGGTGGGCAGCGGATCGCTCGTCACTTGGGCCTCCGTCCGCTGGATCTCGGCACGCAGGTTCTCGAGAGCTTGCACCAGCACAGCCGCAGCGGATACGCTTTGGGTAGCCAGCGTCTCGTTTTCGAGCCGAGCGTAACTCAGCAAGTCGACGATCAAGGTCTGCATTCGTCCGGCGCTGTCCTGGATCAGACGGAGTTCTTCCTGAACGTCCTCGTCGGGGTATTCCCGGCACCGTTCCTGAAGGTCCTCAGCCAGACCTTGAATCCCGCGTGCCGGCGCGGCCAAGTCGTGCGACAGAGCGCTGGTGAAATTTGACGTCCAGGATGCGGTCTTCGAGGTCGCGGAAAATGATCGAGTCCGCTGCTTCCAGAAAGACCGACGTCATGCGGCGAAGTTGCGTTTCGATCTGCTTCAGCTTCGCGACATCACCTTCGACGGCAATTGTTGACGCGAACCCCGTCATGAGCTTCACCTCCCCGAACTCCGTGTTTCCGCAGGCGGCAACTGGCGCGACGCCCGTTTACCGACCTCGCGATCCTCCGCCCCCGGCCGCGCCGGCGGCACGGCCAACTTGCAGCCTGTGGTGGGCGAAGGCACCACCGACCAGCTCGACTTGTCTCCAGGCCGCGGCCAGGTCGCATCTGCCTTCCGGGGTGCGGTTGATGCCCAGAGCGATGGGCAGCGAGTTGATCGCGCCTCCGGAAGTGCCGGCGACCAGAGAGAGGTCCAGGGGCGTCGGCGGATTATCGGTTCCTGCCGTCGAGCCTGTTCTTCCGCCAGGGCGGACACGACGCCGATCCTGCACATGCTTCGATTCGTGCACGTACTCGTACGTGGACGAGTCCCAGTCGCCATTGAATTCTTGTGTTCAGCCGCTACGATACCCTGAAGTCACCACCGTCCTTCTCTCGGGAGTTCGGCTATGGATCTCGCATTCCACACCGGTTCGGACTGCGTTCGCGTCTCCTTTCAGGGCACACTGGACGATCGGGTGCCGCCGGATGTCGAGCAGGCGGTTCGCGCGGAACTGCAGTCGGCGCGAAACGTCGAGTTCGACGTCTCGCAAGTCGAGACGCTGACGCAGGCCGGGATCCGCTGGGTCCGACTGTTGCACCGCGAGGCCCGATTGCGAGGCGCCGACGTCCGTGTCGTCGGCATGTCTCCCGAGCATTACGCCGCTTTGGATGCCGTGGGTGTCTTGGGCTTGACTCCGCTCACTCCCGAGGTTCCGGGCGCTCTGCCCGCCCCCCATCTCAGTCTGAACGAGCAGCGCGTGGACACGGCGGCGACGCAGCGCGTCGCCGGCTTTGCGCTGCGGCCGGGCCGCGTGTACCCGTTCGGTGCCTGGCCTGTGGCCGGGGGTGTCAGCTTCTCCATCGGTTCGCACCACGCCACCGCCTGTACGCTGGTGCTGTACGAACGGGGCCAGCCCGAACCGCTGGCCGAAATTCCCTTCCCCGACAAGTTCCGGGTCGGAAATGTCTTTGCGATGACGGTCCTCGGCCTGGATCCGGATCACATCGAGTACGGGTTTCGCCTGGCCGGCCCCTTCGATCCGGCGAACGGACATCGTTTTGACTCGACCAAGATCCTGCTCGACCCGTTTGCCCGCGCGATTACGGGCCAGGAGGAATGGGGCCGGTCGTTCGATCGTAACGCCCCCTTTCCGCGCCGGGCCGCGATTCCGGCCGACGACTTCGACTGGGAAGACGATCGGCCTCTGGACCTGCCCGCCGAGGACCTCGTCATCTACGAACTGCACGTCCGCGGCTTTACCGCCTCGCCGAGTTCCGGCGTCCGCTTTCCCGGCACCTACGCCGGCCTCCGCGAGAAGATCCCCTACCTGAAATCGCTCGGCGTCAACGCTGTCGAGCTGCTGCCGGTCTTCGAGTTCGACGAGACCGAGAACGATCGCACGAACCCCGGGACCGGCGAGCGTCTGTACAACTACTGGGGCTACAGTACGCTCGCCTTCTACGCACCGAAGGCCGGCTTCGCCGCCACGGGCAAAATGGGGCTGGCCGTCGACGAGTTCAAGGCGCTTGTCAAGGAGCTGCATCGCAACGGCATCGAGGTGCTCCTGGACGTCGTGTTCAACCATACGGCCGAGGGCAACGAGTGCGGTCCCACGCTCTCGTTCCGCGGCATTGATAATCGGACCTACTACATGCTCACGCCGGAAGGCTACTACTACAATTTCTCCGGCTGTGGCAACACGTTCAACTGCAATAACCCCACGGCACGCCACTTCGTGCTCGACTGCCTCCGCCGCTGGGTGACGGACTATCACATCGACGGCTTCCGTTTCGACTTGGCGACCGTCCTCGGGCGAAACCCCTTCGGAGCGCCCCTGTCCAACCCGCCGTTGCTGGAACTGCTGGCACTCGATCCGGTTCTGGGGCAGACGAAGCTGATCGCCGAGGCCTGGGATGCCGGCGGACTGTACCAGGTCGGCTCGTTCCCGAATTACGGCCGCTGGGCCGAGTGGAATGGGAAATACCGCGATTGCGTCCGCAAGTTCCTGAAGAGCGAGCTGGGGCAAGTCCCGGAGTTGTCCCGCCGCCTGGTCGGATCACCGTGGCTGTATTCGGGACGCGGCTCCACCGCCTCGGTCAACTTCGTGACCTGCCACGACGGCTTCACTTTGGCCGACCTGGTCAGCTACAACGACAAGCACAACCGCGCCAACGGCGAAGACAACCGCGACGGCGCCAACGACAACGAGTCCTGGAACTGCGGCGCCGAGGGGCCGACGGACGACGCCGGGATCCTGGCTCTCCGCCGCCGCCAGGTGCGGAACGCGCTCACCATACTGCTGGTGTCGCAGGGCGTGCCGATGTTGTCGATGGGGGACGAGATCGGCCGCACGCAGCAGGGCAACAACAACGCCTATTGCCAGGATGGCCCGCTGAGCTGGATGGACTGGACGCTCGAGGAGACCAATGCCGATCTGCTGCGGTTCTGCCAGCGCCTGATCGCGTTGCGGGCGGCCCATCCCGCCTTTCGCTTCCCGATGCACACCGGCCAAGTGGCGCCCGACGGCAGCTTTCTCGAAGTCACCTGGCACGGCACGCAAGCCTGGCAGGCGGATTGGTCGCCCGCCAGCCGCGTCCTGGCCTGCGTCCTGCGGCGGTACGGCGGCAGCGCCCCGGAGGACGTCGTGTACGTCGCCCTGAACAGCTACTGGGAAGACCTGCGGTTCGAACTGCCGCTGCCGCACGGCGACCGCCGCTGGCACGTGGCCGTCAACACGGCCATGCCCGCGCCAGAGGATGCCTGGGACCTGGGCCAGGAACCGCGGCTCGCCGACCAGACGGGCTTCCTCCTGACCGGCCGCTCGGCCATCGTACTGATCGCCCGCTGAGCGCCGTCTCGCGCCACCGCGGGACGGACGCTGGTCCGACGAAGCTGGCCGGCCGGAGTTCCCCGAGTCATACGCCCATCCGGCTACGTTTCGGGGACTGCTCGGTCAGGCCAACCGAGGCGACGTGAATACCACGAATCAGCGCATTCGCATCAACGTACGTCTCCAGTCTTCTCCTGCGAGAGAGAAGTCCGGCGTGGTCGGGTTCACGAAAGTCCTCTTCGCCATTTGGGGTGTCACGGTGCTCACGGCTCACGGACCATCTTCCTCCGCGGCCAACTCTGCGAACCAGGCGTCCAAGTCCCGCTCGAACCGCGGCATCCGATTGCGGCGCGGTACACGGGCCCAGGCGGTTTCTGCGCTGGATTTGGCGTTCCGCGCCGCCAGCAGCACGTCCTCGTCGGCTGGCAACAGCGTCGACGCGAAGTCCGAACCTTCGTCCGACACGGCCGCTCCGTCTCCCACCCCAGCGAACACGTCATCCACGCCGCGCGCCGGGCGGAAGTCCCACACCGCCGCCCCCGTCCGCCACGCGACTTGCCCGCGGGACTCAAAGCCAGCCGCAGCGAGCCCCGCCGAGAAAGGCGACAGGTCCGGGAAGAACTCGTCGGGCGTGGCCAGGGCACCAGCCAGGCCCGCCCCCAACACCGGCGCCATCAAGTCGTCCGCGTCCTCGCTGTGGTCATAGCCCAGCAGATGCCCCATTTCGTGCATCACCACGGTCAGCAGGTCGATGGCGTCATTGGTCATTGGTCCCTTGTCACTTGTCATCCGTCCCCTGCCCAATGACGAATGACCACGGGCCACGGACCACCCCAGCATCGCGCCGTCGTCGTCGATGCGGATCGTGTTCGCGGCCGGGTTGGCCAGTGCCAGGTAAGCCCCGCCCAAGTCCGCCACGGCGTACTGGACGCTGGCCAACGTCGCCACTTGCTCCGCCGTCAGTGCCGTCGCTGCCCAGCGGGCCGCGGCTTCCGCCACCACCGGTTGCAGCAGCGGCAGCGTGATCGCCGTCGCCCCGCCGTCCCGCGGATCGCCTGCGGCCAGCAGAGGTTGGTCCGTGGGCAGCACTCCCGCGGAGATGTCGATCCCGGCCACCACGAAGTTCCCGTCCAGGCCCCCCGCGTCCTGGAACCGCAGCTCCAGCGCCCCGCCACTCACGGTCACGTTGAACGTCCGGATGTCCGTCGTCCCGGCCGGAATGTTCGGCACGTTGTACTGCAGCGCCCCCTCGGCATAGACGTTGAAGTTGTCAGCGGTGTACGACACGGTCCCGTAGTAC
>CAIYOB010000810.1 GCA_903927685.1 uncultured Planctomycetaceae bacterium | reverse complement strand
GGGAGGCCGCCCGAGCCGAGGTTGGTCAGCAACAGTTTGACGCCGGGCAGCGTCTGCAACTCCGCTTCGACCGCCCGCGCCAGCTGGTCCATGGAACTCAGCGAAGTTCCTTCACGGGCCACCACCTCGACCTCGAACTCCGATTCATCCACGTTGGTCGGGATGTAATCCTGCTTGACCAGATGGTACAGCGGCCAGTTGGTCGCGATCGCCGCCAGCGACAGCAGCAGCACGGCCCAGCGCCAGCGCAGCGACCAGCGGAGCACGGCCAGATAGCCGACTTCGATCCCGTGATAAAAGCCGCGGCGCGAGGCCGGCCCGCCCTCGGTGGCCCGGGCCGGCTGGAGCAACCGCGAGCACATCATCGGCGTGAGCGTGAAACTGACCAGCAGCGAGACCAGGATCGAGACCGTGGCCGTCATGCCGAACTGGAACAGCATCCGGCCGGCCAGGCTGGACAGGAACGCCAGCGGCAGGAATACGATCACCAGCGACAGGGTCGTGACCAGCACGGCCAGGCCGATCTCCTTCGTGCCCACGACGGCCGCACGCATGGGCGGCATCCCTTTTTCCTCAATGCAGTGAAAGACGTTCTCCAGCACCACAATCGCATCGTCGATCACGATCCCGACCATCAGCACCATGGCCAGCATGGTCATGTTGTTGAGCGTAAAGTTCAGCGCCCGCATCATGGCAAAGGTCGCGATCAGGGACGTGGGAATCGCCACGGCGGCGATGATGGTCGAACGCCACGACCGCATGAAGATCAAGACCACGAGCGTCGCCAACACGCTGCCTACGATCAGGTGCTTCTGGATCTCGTGCATCGCGGCCAGGATGTACCGCGACTGGTCCTGGATGACTTCGACACGCACATCCGGAGGCAGGATTTGTTGGCTCCGCTTCAGGCGTTCCTTGACCGCCTGGATGACGTCCACCGTGTTTTCGCCGGACTGCCGCTGCACGCTCAGCACGACCGCCGGCTTTCCGTTCAGCCGAGCGAGATTGCGGACCTCCTTGGTCGCGTCCACTGCGGTGCCCAGATCCCGGAGCCGGACGGGTGTCCCACCGGGCGTGGCGATGACCATCTCCAGGAAATCGCGCGGCTCGCGAAACCGACCCAACGTGCGCAGGCCCAGTTCGCGGGCCCCGGTATCGACGCGTCCGCCAGGGATGTCCGCGTTCTGACGCACCAGCGCGTCGCGGACCTGGAGGATGGACAGCCGGTACGCCGCCAACCGGGCCGCCTCGACGTCGATCCGTACGGCGCGGTCCTGGGCGCCGTAGATGCCCACCTGGCCGACCCCCGGGGCCGATTCGATCAAGTCCTTGACGTAGCGGTCGGCGAGCACGAACAGCTCGCGCGGCTGCCGGTCGCCCGACAGGGCGAGCGTCAGGATCGGGGACGCTTCCAAGTCCTGCTTGCGAACCACGGGCGGATACGCGGTCGGCGGCAGGCGGTTCAGCACCGCGTTGACGGCGTCGCGGACGTCCTGGGTCGCCGCATCGATGTCCCGGTCCACGCGGAAGGTCAGCAACAGCAACGAGGCCCCTTCGCGGCTGATCGACCGCAATTCGTCGATGCCGCCCACCGTCGCGACCGAGTCCTCCATCAGCTGCGTGACTTCCGACTCGACTTCTTCCGCCGCGGCGTTGGGATACACGGTCGAGACGTAGACGGTCGGCATATCCATCTGGGGAAACCGGTCGACGCCCAGCCGCAGATAGGCGGCGATGCCGGCCACCACCAGGGCCAGGATCAGCATCACGGCAAACACCGGTCGGCGGATGCAGATTTCAGCCAGCCATTGCACTTCGGTGTCCTCCGTCGGGGATTGAACTCGAGCATCGTTCGAGAAACAAGTGTCGTCTTTCGCTCCGCGAAAGAACGTCCTTTCGCGGAGCGAAAGGCGACAATCGGACACTGATTTCTCGAACGAGGCTACTCTCGACTTTCGCTACAGCTGTTCCGTCGCCGCCACCGCGTGGGGTGGCCGCACCCGGACTGGACCGGCCAGGCCCTCCGGCGGCTGCCGGACGATATTGTCGCCAGCGGCCAGCCCGGTCAGGACCTCGACCCAATCGCCGTCCCGGCGGCCGGTGGTCAGGACGCGTTCGGCGGCGTTGCCGTCCAGCACGATCCAGGCCTTTTCGACACCGGCAAAATCCTTCAGCGTATCGTGGGGAATTGCCAGGGCCCGCGCCTCGGTGTCCACGATGACTGCCGCTTCGGCGAACACCCCAGCCCGCAACCGCGAGTCGGGATTGGGCACGTCGATTTCCACGGTCAGCGTCCGATTCGACAGATCCAGGGCCGGGCTGATTCGCGATACGGTTCCCTGCAAAGGTGCCGCCAGCCCCTCGACATGCACCCGCGCGGCTTGCTTGACCTCCAACGGGGCCGCCTGCCGCTCGGGGACACCGGCGCGAAACCGCAAGGGGTTCGTCCGCACGAGCGTGGCGATCGGCTGGCTGATTTGCACATACGTCCCGGGCGCTACAAAACGCTGCTGGATGCAACCGGCAAACGGGGCGCGAATCTCGGCGTCCAGCCGCGCCTGTTGGGCCAGTTCGAGTTCCGCCCGGCGGAGGCCGATCGAGGCGATGGTCTCGGCGACGGAATTCAGGGCCGAACGGTAGCGGGCTTCGGCGACTTCCAGTTCCGCCTGGCACTGGTCCAGTTCTTCCGCCGTAATGATGTGATTCGGCGCCAGCGACTGGGCGCGTTGCAGGTTGGCCCGGGCCTGGTTTCGCAGGGCGGCTTCCTGCACGACCGTCGGGGCCTGCGTGGGATCGAGTTTTTCTTCCTTGTCGTCCGGCTTCAGGCCGAGCCTGACCCGTACTTGTTCCAGTTGCGACTCGGCCGCGCGGACTTCGAGATCAAACTCCTCGGTTTCCAACGTGGCCAGGACGTCGCCCGCCGCCACGATCGAGCCCAGATCGACGTGGACCTGCTGAACGCGGCCGGCGACCTTCGTGCCGATCACCGCATGTTCGTCCGCCAACAGGCTGCCCTGGACGCGCACCTCCCGCGGCCACGGCCGCGACTCGACCGCCACGACCTCGACCTCGGCAGGCACGCCCGCCGCAGCCGTCGTGGCTTCCGATTCGGTGCGGTGCGGCGAGGCGTTCGCCTGGCAACCCGCCAGGGCGGCGCACACGGGCATCAGCCAGACGAACACCCAGCCAACTCGCAGCACGACGTCGTGGCTCAACGGACTCATGCGGATCTCCCGGTAGGTGGGGCCGGTCAGTGGGCAGGCGTGAGGCAACCAGTCGCAGCGGGATTTGCGGAAACCCTGTCTCGCGCAGCTCGGGTCGGCCGCGACGGGACCTATTGTCCTTGACGGCACCGTCCTGTCAACCAGCCCACACGACAAGTTGCCGGGCCGGCGAAACAGGGCTGCCGGCAGCCCTGTTCACGACGTCCCGGCAGGATCGAGGGCCAGCAGTTCGTCGGCTTCGCCTTCGGTGTCGAACCGTGCCGCATAAAACTCGTGCCGGATGTTCTGTCCCAGCAGCGTGCGGCTGGCCAGATCGGTCAGCGAGCGGTAGAACAGCCACTGGTCGCCGCCGACCTGGACGCGGTAGCCCACGGCGACGTCGGGACTTTGGATCTGCAGCTTCTCCGCCACGGTCAGTTGCCGCCAGGTCAGCGGCCACTTCTGGCGGTGCGGGCTGAGATCGAGGAACAACGGCGCGTACAGGCCGCGCGCTTGCGTCCGCTGCCGGAGTTGCAGGCCGCCGGGCCCAGCCTCCAGGCCGCCCGTCGCGGCCGCGAGACGCCATTCCGGAATGGCCACCGGCAACACCCGGGCCAGCCGTCGGCGGTTCCGCAATTCTCCCTCGCATGTTTCCGTTTCCCCTCGGAACTCGATGCCAGGCGCCAGCGGCAACACGCTGCGATAGTCCAGCGTTTCGGTTTCCGGCCCCGTGACCGCGTCCGCGAGCCACAGGAAGTGCTCCTCGCGAGCCAGCAGGATCTGACGCTGCAGTTTCCAGGAGCCGGGCCAGTTGGTCTCCAGTTCCAGGTAGTCCACGTCGTCATCCGAGTGCCAGCAGACCTCCTCCCAGGCCCGGGGCTCCAGCAACGTGTTGCCGACGCGCAGCTGAACCAGCCAATTCCCGGACCAGACGGTCGTTGAACCCAGGTTCAACTCCGTGCGCACGGCGCCCTCGTGATGGCCGACCACCAGATGCATGCTGCCGCGGTGCCAACTGGGCCGCAGACTGGCCAACTGGGCCGCTTCGGAGTACACGGACGAACTGGGCAACTGGTCCGGTTCGGCGCCGGCCTCGCCGCCCGCTGCACGCCACGGCAGCAACTGGCCGGCCACCGCCAGATCCTCGTCCCGACCGGCCAATTCCAAGGCGGTGTCCAGCAACTCGACATCATGCGGGCCGCTGCCGTTGGCACTGAACACCCGGCCGCCATCTTGACGCGACAGCTGCAAGGCCTGCCGCACGAACCGTTCGTAACGCCGCGCGGCTTCGCGATCGAAGCATATCGTTCCGTCCGCGCGCACCAATTTCCGGCAACGCGTCCAGCACGCCAGCAGCGGCCGGACCAGCTCGACGTGCTGGCAGTGCGGCAGCCCGCTGTCCGCCAGCAACTCGCGGACTCCCGCGCTCAGGCGTCGGCGAGCCATGCGGCCTAA
This sequence comes from uncultured Planctomycetaceae bacterium, assembly GCA_903927685.1. Next base: position 6,874 of record CAIYOB010000810.1, on the reverse strand, counting down.
CGCTCGGCAGCGCGCCAATTCCGGGAACTGGTCGGCCAGCGTCCAGGCCAGCTCGCCGGCCAGCAGCTGCCGAACCAAGGGGGAGTCCCACGTCGGCGGAGCGGCGTCCGGCTCCGCCGCCAGCGCGATCAATCCGTCCCAGACCTCGCACCACGGCGCCGCCGGCAGAACCTTGGCCAGCCTGGGCAGCAGGTAGCTCCAGCCCAGGCACTCCAAGGCGAACTCCATATCGGTCGCCCGGCGCTCGGCGGAACTGAGCCACGGCTCGACAGCTCGCGCAATCTCCGCCGCCGGCAACCGCTCCGCCCGCAGCCAACGCTCCATCCGTCGCAGCAGCCCGCGGCCGGACTCGGATGGAGCCGGCGGCGCGAGGGACCAGGACAACGGACAGCGGCGACCGGCCGAGATTCTGGCCCAGGGAGGCAGCGGACCGGCGCGGCTGGCCAGGTGCGTCACCCACTCGTCCCAGCGCTGGGGGCCAAGGCTGCGAGTCAAAGACTTGTTCGTACGCGTCGTTACGGGCATGGCGGCCAACGCCTCGGGGCCTATAATGGTGCCGGGATTCGCGAGTACCCAAAGTACGCATCACGATACGCGAAACACGGCGGCTTGTCAGGGGGCCGGCGTGATTATCCGATGGGGCTGCAAACTGCCACGGCAAGGAGATCCATTCCATGTTCCACCTTCAGCGATTACCGGCCGCGATCGTCCTGGGGCTGAGCGTCTGGTCGGCTTGTCTGGCCAGGGCCGCCGAACCGTCGGGCTCCGCGGAAGCGGCCAAGCCCGAAACGCCGCCGGCGGATGCGGCTGCGGACGCCGACGCCAAGGACGAGGCGACCGGGATCGTGCGGATGACGAAGGACTACGAGCTGTGGATCGACCCCAAACGCAAATGGGTGATCGTGGACGGCCAGGTCTGCCTGCGGGAAGGTCTGCTGGAGATGTTCGCCTGTCCGAAGGGCAGCAAGGAGCACGAATCGATCGTCTCGGTCAACTGCACCGCCCAGTTCGTCCACGCCGCCCTCGTGGCGGTGGGCGCCGAGCCGGGAAAGCCGGTCAGCTTTGACCCGACCTATCGGGCGGCCACCGGCCCTGTCGTCGAAATCCATGTCTTGTGGAAAGACGCCGCGGGCAGCAAGCACCGCGTCCGGGCTCAGGAGTGGATCAAGGAACTGAAGGCGGACAAGGCGATGAGCCAGTCGTGGGTCTTCGCCGGCAGCTCCGTCTGGACGGACGAGACCACGGGCAAGCGATACTACCAGGCCGACGGAGGCGATTTGATCTGCGTCTCCAATTTCCCGACCGCGATGCTCGACCTGCCCGTGGCCAGCAGCCAATCCAACGAAAGCCTGATGTTCACCGCCTGGACGGACCGCATCCCGCCGCTGGGCACCAAGGTCCGCCTGGTGCTGATCCCGCAAGTGGAGAAGCGCGGCGAGGTCAAGCGCGACCCGCCCGGGGAATCGGCACAATCGCCCGTGCCATGACAGAGGCGCGCCGAGGCACCTTGTTCGTACCTTGATGGGCTGCCAGCCCAAGGAATCGTGGGGCCGTAGAATCGGCTGTCGCGAACAGCTCGCCGCCGACTGGGCGACCCGCAGCTTCACCTGGGACCTGTGGACCGATCCACCGGGCTGCCGCTCTGACTCGTGATCGGGGACGTGCAACATGAAAATCTGGGTCGACGCGGACGCCTGTCCGGGCGAGGTCAAGGAACTGCTGTTTCGGGCTGCAAGGCGGACGAAGACCAAGGTAACGCTGATCGCCAATCAAGCCCTGCGTACGCCCCGTTCCGAGTTCGTCGACAGCTTGTTGGTCCCCGCAGGCATGAACGTCGCCGACCGACGCATCGTCGAACTTGTCCAGCCGGGTGACCTCGTAATCACGGCGGACATCCCTTTGGCGGCTCAGGTGGTTGCCAAGGGCGGGCAGGCCCTCAATCCGCGAGGCGAATTGTACACGGAAGCTAACGTCGGCGAGCGGTTGGCCATGCGCAATCTTCTTGACGAGCTGCGCGGGGGAGGCCAGATCACAGGAGGACCGGCCAACTTCAGCGCCCAAGACCGGCAAGCGTTCGCCAATCAGCTTGATCGCTGGTTGACGGCGGCGAAGGGTTGAGCACGGTTGATCGGATGCAATCACCCAATCCCCGAATACAAGGCGGAGCCGCGAGTCAGGTGGTGCTGCCTCCCGTCATGCAGGTCACGGATTACGCCGCCAAGCTCCAAGAGGTCTGTCCCCAAGGGATCGCTCCTGCTAAATCCGTGTCGCGGACATTTTCTCAGCTGCTGAGAATAAAACGGCTGCTTCGAGCGTCTTATCCGGCAGCGTGTGTGCGAGACTTTCTTGCGAACCTTCGGAAGCGGTTCTCGTCCTTCTTAACAGTGGCACGCAGTTGATCACCGGCGGCTTGGGAGCCGCCCTTTGTCGGAGTCGCGGAGAATGATGGTCTTGTGGTCGAGTTACAATCGCGAACAGAAAGGCGCGGCGTGTTTTGCCGGTCATCCGGCCAATACGTTCCCCCTGCGCCATTGGCGGTTGTGACACGCGGCCTACAAGTCGACGGGACGACACGAAGAGCCCGGTGTCACCAAGACGCCGGGCTTTTTCTGTTTGGGCTGGTAGCGGAGACGGTGTAGCGCCGGTCTGACGAGCCGGAGAGGAGGGTTCGATTCCCACCGGCCCTCCGGAATGAACGCACTGGTCGTCCAGCGGCAAGGACACCGCACCCGTCATGCGGCGACGAGGGTTCAAGTCCCTCCCGGTGCTCTGAGCGAACTTTGATCTTTGACAATTCGGCTTCCAACCAAGCGTCCATGATGCAGCGGTAGCCTGCTGCCTTGCCATGACGGAAGTGCCGGCTCGACTCCCGCTCCTTCCGCCTTGACGACACGTGCCCTTGGCCGATCGGCTCAGGCACCAGCCTTCCGGTTCGATTCCCTCTCCCCGAGCCTTTTCGCACCTGCGGTGTCCAAGAAGTATTCCGGGTTTGTGGGTTCGAGTCGGGCACCGACGCGCAGCGTTGGTCTCTTCCGCTGCGAGAAGACACAACACGCGTCCCTGGTGTAATTGGCAGCACGGCTGGTTCCAACCCAGTTGGTCAGGGTTCAAGTCCTTGGGGGCGTGCCTTGGTTTCCAAGGGGAAGACGCCGCCCTGGCGTGGCGGAGCGACCAACGCTGCGCGTCGGTGCCCGAGTTCACGCCTGGGTGGGTCCACTGAAAAGAACGGAAGGTAGCCGGATACGGCTTGCCGGGCCGGTTTGCTAAACCGGGAGACCTGCGGGTCCTGAGGGTTCGACTCCCTTGCCTTCCGCCTTGCTGGCCCGATGGTGAAACGGAGATCATCCCTCGTTTCTACCGAGGTGTTCCGGGTTCGAGTCCTGGTCGGGCTGCTGAAGACAAACAACGGAAGGGCGACCCGATCGGCGATGGAAAGGTTGGAAGCCGGCGGAGCGAAAGCCTTGCGGGTTCGATTCCCACCCCTTCCGCGGAAATCAACATGGTGTCCGTGGTGTATGCGGTAGGCATGCCGGCCTGTGAAGCAGGAGGTAAGGGTTCAACTCCCTTCGGTCACCCCTTTCACAACTTGAGGTGCAGCCGTGGTATCCAAGATCCTAAACAGACCGACGCTGATCCTGAACCGCAACTGGCAGCCAGTGAACGTGGCCCCCGTGGCTCGCGCGCTGGTGCTGCTGTGGAACGCATCCGCGCGGGTCGTGGATCCGGCCGACTACCAGACCTACACCTGGGAGGACTGGTCGAGGCTGCGTCCCAAGGACGGCGATCGGTTCATTCAGGCGGTTCGGTTTCGCATGCGCGTGCCGGAGGTGATCACGCTGACCGGTTACGACCGGCTGCCTGCGGCGGCCGTGACGTTCAGCCGGAGGAACATTTTCAAGCGGGATCACTACACCTGCCAGTACTGCGGTGCGCAGCCGGGCATGGACGAGTTGACGCTCGACCACGTCATCCCGCGTGCCCAGGGCGGCCAGTCGCGGTGGGATAACTGCGTGCTGGCTTGCACGGCGTGCAACAAGCGCAAGGCCGACCGCACGCCGGAGCAGGCCCAGATGCGGCTGAAGCACCCACCGGTCCAGCCGACGTGGAACCCGCGGTACGCGGCCCACGACCAACGGATCGAAAGCTGGTCGAAGTTCGTGAGCGAGACGTACTGGAACGTCGCGCTTGAGAAGTAGGAGCGATTTCGCTCCCGGTCTGCGGGCCGGGAGCGTTGATGCCGACGTGGCTCGAGGTAGAAAGGCATCCGTCTTGTAAGCGGATTCATGCTGGTGCGAATCCAGTCGTCGGCTCTGCGGTGAAGACGTCCCGATGGTGTAGCGGATTACATGGGACCCTCCGAAGGTCCAGACCCTGGTTCGAGTCCAGGTCGGGATACTGGCGGCAATTTGCCCTGCGAGTGTGGTGGCCGGCACGGCAGATTTCGATTCTGCAGGACGCTCTTTCGATTCCTCGGCGGGATGCCTGAACAGCGAGATGGGAATCGGTGCGACGATGCGGACCCTACTGGCAGCCCTGTGGGACCTGGTACGAGGCAGACCGGCCGAGGCACTCGGCCTGGCGACGCCCGGCGTCGCAACCGCCGCAACCGATCATTCGCCGGCAACGACGGAACTTGGGCAAGGGAGGCCAAGCATGTACGCGGCCTACGAGAAACTGATCCAGCACCTGGATGAACGTGACGTCAGCTACCTGGCCAACGGCGCAGGAAGCTCGATCTGCGCCGACTTTCGTTGTGCGGTCGGCACGTACCGGGTCATCGCGGCCGTGGATGACGAAGGGAGCTTGTTCCAGGTCTTCGGCTACTCGCCCGTGCGCGTCCCCGAAGGTGCGCGGCCGGCGCTCGCCGAGACGATCGCCCGGGCCAACTTCGGTCTGCGGGTCGGCAAGTTCGAGTTGGATTTTGACCAGGGCGAACTGCGTTTCCAGGCCGCCCAGATCCTGACGGACGACGACCTGGACGAGGCGGTCATCGACCGGCTGATGGGCACGACCATGTCGATGTTGGACATGTACCTCCCCGCCGTCCTGTCGGTGATTTACGGCAATGAACTGCCGATAGAAGCCATCCGGTGTGTGGAGGCACGACGCGGCAACAGCGGCGAAGCTGAAGGTGTTGAGCGGGGAGCCGACGACTGAGACGGACGCCTGCGGGTGTTGTCCTCTACGCGGCTCTCCGCGACTGGCCGCGTATCGCAAGGCCGAGTCGGCAGAGGCACAGGCCTGATGTTCCTGGGCAACCTGCCGGTCCGGTGGGGCTTGCCGGCTGTCGGGGCCCTGGGACCGCTCGTCCGGAAGGCGATTGCCCGCCCGATGGGGCCGCCGGCCCTGCGCAGGACCCTAAACACGGTTCTGAGCTGGTTGTATGCGCTGTCATGTTGGGCTGATTCCAAGCGCCGCCGGGGAGATTCCCGATGTCAAATTCCCTCGCGGTGCAAGCCGTGGTCGTCTTCCTGTTGACTGTTCAGCCGTCACCCACGTGGCGAAAGGAAAGGGCCTCCCGCCGTTCCTGATGCTCCAAGTTGCCGGCCACCCCGACACGACTGCTCAAGCGAGGCGTCTTGGTGTCGTGCTGCCGTCACCAGACGCCAAACCCGGGCGACCGTTTCGGAGCCGGTGAGTTCCGCTACCACTTGGGCAATCTTCAGACGCAGCAGTTCCTCCTGGCTGGAGGCGAGGCTGGCGCAGGCGTGCGGCTTGGCATCCAGGATTCGCCCGGCGGCGTCATGCCCCACCACGGCATCGGCGAGCTGGTCGACATGTTTGTGCAGGCGTCCCCCGCTTGGCTGGTTCTGACAGACCGTGACAAAAAAAACTCGAATTCGTCCCTGTCCCTGGCGAATACTGGCTTGCCCGTTTCGTCACGGATGGGATAGACTTGTTCCGGGCGAGCGGCGCAGGTTGGCCAACGAACTACCCGACCGGCGAGCGGAAGTCACAAGCGGGAAGAGCCCCGATGTGGATGGCCCGCCAAGCAAAGGAGATGCACGAGCATGCAGGGGGTAGCCTGCCATTCAGTTCAAAGGCAAGACGTACGGTCGGGGTGCCGTGGGGACCATGGGCCGCTCGGCCGGGTGCTGGTTGTCGACGATACGCCCGATGTTCAGCGACTGCTCCGCGTGCTGCTGACTGCCTGTGGGTTCGAGGTCGACGTGGCCGAGAACGGCCTGCAGGCCTGCGATCTGGCCCAAGGCTCCGCGGCCGCGGGCCGGGCCTATGACTTGATCCTGATGGACATCCAGATGCCCGTCCTGGATGGTTTGGCGGCCACCCAGCAATTACGCCAGCTGGACTGGGACGGCCCCATCGTCGCCATCACCGGCTCGGCGTCGGCTGAAGGCCGCCAGCGCTGCCTGGACGCCGGGTGCAACGAGTACTTGGCCAAGCCCATCGCGCTTCGCGATCTGAAGCAAGTGGTCTTCCGTTTTGTGCGCCCACCGGCGTGAGGCGGCAGCCGTCCAAGGCGAAGCTGGACAGGATCCTCGCCGCAGGACATTTCGGCCCCGCGCAGCGTCCCGGTTGCGAGCTATTTTTCGAGTTCGTTGAGCATCTTCTCGAGCATCGCTCTCAGCTGTGGGTTGCCTGCGTTGTCCTGGATCTGTTTGCGGAGTTGGTCACGAAGCAGCTCGCGTGCGTCGGCCGGGCTGCCATGACCATTCGCGCCCGCCTGGCCTTGGACGCGGTCGATGTGGCTCTTGTACAGCCGAAAGGCCGCCGGGTTCTTCCGTGCCAATTGCTGGGCGTTGGCTGCTTTCGCAACCGTCTTCTTCCCTTTCCCGCCGACCGTCTCGGTAACGGTGACGGTGATCCCCGAGTCACTGCTCTCGGTAATGGTGACCGTCTTCCCGTTCTCGGT
>CAIYOB010000809.1 GCA_903927685.1 uncultured Planctomycetaceae bacterium | reverse complement strand
TCCCTGCTGGCCTACTTCCTGTGCCTGGCAACGACGGCGGCGACCAGCTACGTCGCTTTCGGCATGGTCACCGGCCACATGCTCCTGCTGGCTGCCGCCGCGTTGCTGCCCGCCTTGGCCGCCGCCCGACTGGGGCTGCTGCTCAAGCAGCACATCAACGAAACCGCCTTCCGCCTGACCGTCCTGGCCACCATCCTCGTGGTCAGCGTCACTGGATTGTTGAAGCACCTGGTTCTGTAAGCTGGGGCTGGCTTACCGACGCAACGAGGCACGGACCCGCTACGGCCGCTCCAACCGCAAGGTCGTCACGAATTGACCGGCCTCAAACCGCCGCGTCCCGGCGTCGAACAGCGCCAACGCGTCGGCTTGAGCCAGCGTGCGCAAATCCGCGGAGCCCGCCCACGCCAGCGGTTCGATTTGCAGCTCGCCGCCGACGTCCAGCAGGCGTGCCGGATGGTACGTCGGCCGGTCGCCGCGGTGCTCGAACGGCTGCGTCAGCCGATAGGCAGCCCGCCGCAGCCCGCGGTTCGAGTCGCCGGCCAACGCCCCCAGCGCCGGCCGTACGAAGAGTTCGAAGCACACCAAGCAACTGACCGGATTGCCGGGCAGGCCGAACACCAGTTTCCGCCGGTCGTCGCGCTGCGCGACGCCGAACCAGAGCGGCTTCCCGGGCTTGAGCCGAACGCCGTGCAGCACCGGTTCGACACCGAGTTCTTGGAGCACCCGCGGGACGAAATCGTGGTCGCCCGTCGAGACGCCGCCGGACATGACCAGCACGTCGGTGTCCAGGCCGTCCGCGATCCGCCGCCGCAACTCGTCCGGATCGTCGCGGCCGATTCCCAGGTCTCGAGCCCGTCCGCCGGCTTGACTCACCAATCCGCACAGCATGGGGCCATTGCTGTTGGCGATCTGGCCGGGTCCGGCGGTTTCGCCCGCCGCCACCAGCTCGCTGCCGGTCGTCATGATCGACACTTGGGGACGTGGATGCACCAGCACCTGCGGGACCTGGATTTCCGCCAGCAGGCCGATCTCGATTGCCGACAGCCGCCGGCCGCGCCGTACTACCACCTCGCCGGAGCGGACCAGCGCGCCCCGCCGCAGCACGTGTTGTCCCGGGACCAGCGGCCCGCCCGTGATGCGGACTCGCGGATCCGGCTCCGACTCGCTGGGTTCCGTATGCTCCAGGACGACGACCGCCTGGGCGCCCTCCGGCATCATGGCCCCCGTCATGATCCGCGAGGCCCATCCCGATTCGATGCGCCGCCGCGGCACATCACCCGCCGTCAACCGTTCCAGCACCCGCAGGTCGGCCGCTCCCCCCGCCAGATCCGCCGCAAGCACCGCATACCCGTCCATCAACGCCTTGTCAAACGGCGGGCAATCGACACGGCTGGCCACATCCTCGGCCAATACCAAGCCCAGCGCAGCGCCGATCGGCGTCAGCACCGGCGTCAGCGGCCGAGCCGCCTGCATCACCAACGCCAATGCCCGCTCGACTTCGATCATCACCCCACCCACCCCCGCCTAATCTCTCACCTGATCTTTCACCTAATCTCCATCATTCGCCATCCCCCCAGCCTCTACCGCCCCTCGCCCGCCACCGACTCCCGGCTCGCCAGGAACCGCCGCAGCAGTTCATGCCCGCACTCGGTCAGGAAGCTCTCCGGATGGAACTGAAGTCCTTCCAGCGCAAATCGCTTGTGCCGGACCCCCATGATCTCGACTTGCCCGTCCGGGCCGTCGGCCCAAGCCGACATGTCGAATTGTTCGCTGAGCGTATCCGGCTGGATGACCAGGCTGTGGTAGCGCGTCGCGATGAACGGGTTGGGCAGGCCCTGGAACAGCCCGCGGTTATCGTGGTAGATCCGGTCCGTCTTGCCGTGCATCAGTCGCTTGGCGCGGACGATCTTCGAGCCAGTGGCCTGGCCGATCGACTGGTGGCCCAGGCAGACGCCCAGGATCGGCAGCTTGCCGGCCAGCCGGCGGATGCACTCGACGGAAATCCCGGCCTCCGTCGGCGTGCAGGGGCCCGGCGAGATGATCAGGTGCGACGGCCGTTTGGCCTCGATCTCCTCCACCGTAATCTTGTCGTTGCGATGCACCTCGATCACGAGCTTCGGGTCGATCTCGCCGAAACGCTGCACCAGGTTGTACGTGAAGGAATCGTAGTTGTCGATGATCAGGATCATGGCTTTTTCAGGTGGGCCGACAATCGAGGCCAAAATATTCCAGTGGGTTTGGCAACACGCGACGAATTGCGATACCATGATAGCGTGTTCTGCCGCGAAAGGTTAGGGTTGCAGCGGGCTGTGCGACTTTCTCGCCTCGGCGGTGCCTGCCCCCCCCTTCTCGATCGATCCGATCGTTCAGGAATGCACAGCAGAGACGCGAGAGACGCAGAGGAGCAATCTTGCCGGCAGACCAGATTGTGACCGTCGCCAAGGAGCCTCCCATGCCGCGATTTTCATTCGGCTTGCAGACAATGTCCGTGATTCTGGCCGCCGCTGCCGGACTGGCCAACGCGCAAACCAACTGGCCGCAATTCCGCGGGCCCGGCTCGCGGGGCATCGCCGTCGGCACGGCGTTTCCAGATCGCTGGTCCGCCTCGGAAAACGTGGCCTGGAAAACGCCGTTGCCGGGCCGCGGCTGGTCGTCGCCGATCGTCTGGGGAACCAAGGTCTTCCTGACCAGCGTGGTCAATACGGGAAGCGCCGAGGAACCGAAAAAGGGACTGTACTTCGGCGGCAACCGGCTGACCCCGCCGGACAGTGTCCACCAGTGGAAGGTCTACGGACTGGACCTCGAGTCGGGACTCGTCCTCTGGGAACGCCAGGTCCACGAGGGCAAGCCTCAGACGGCCATTCACCTGAAGAACAGTTACGCCTCCGAGACGCCCGTGACGGACGGCGAGCGGGTGTACGTCCTGTTTGGCAATCTGGGCGTGTATTGCTTCGACCTGGACGGCAACCCGCTCTGGAACCATCCCCTGGAACCGCACCAGACCCGGTTTGGCTGGGGTCAGGCCGCCTCGCCGGTGCTGCACGGCGACCGCCTGTACGTGGTGAATGACAACGAGGACCAATCGTACCTGCTGGCGCTCGACAAACGCACGGGCGCCGAAGTCTGGCGAGTCGCCCGCGACGAAGGCAGCAACTGGTCGACGCCGCTGGTCTGGGAAACGGACCGCCGCACCGAAATTGTTACGCCGGGTTCCGGCAAGGTCCGCTCGTACGACCTGGACGGCCGCTTGCTGTGGTCGCTGCAGGGCATGTCCAGCATCACCATCGCCACGCCGTACGTGGACGACGGCTTGCTGTACGTCAGCTCGGGTTACGTGATGGACCCGTTGCGGCCGATCTATGCGATCCGGCCGGAGCCGAGGGCGATATCTCGTTGACGTCCTCGGCGACGACCAATACCGGAATCGCCTGGTCTCAGCGCCGCGCGGCCCCGTACAATCCTTCGACCTTGGTCTACGACAACCGGCTGTACGTCCTGTACGATCGCGGTTTGTTCGCCTGCTACAACTCGCGGGATGGTGCGGAGATCTACGAGCCGCAACGACTAGCCAACGGCCGGGCGTTCACGTCGTCGCCCTGGGCCTACAACGGCCGCGTATTCTGCCTGAACGAGGACGGCGTCACGTTTGTGCTCAAGGCCGGCGACGCCTTCGAGTTGCTGCACACCAACGCCTTGGCCGAAGACGATATGTGCATGGCCACTCCCGCCGTGGCCGGCGACCGGCTGCTGATCCGGACCGCGACACGTCTGTACTGCATTCGTGACGGGGCGAAGAAATGACGCCTGACTGCCTGTCAGATGGGTCTCCGGAGCAGGCACGTCCGAGTTCGGGCGTCAGCGCTACGCAAGCTCAGGCGTTGCCGCAACTCGGCTGGCGGGCATTCGTAGCCACCACCGACGGCGAAAGGCTGGCCAACCCGGATCTTGCATTTCAACGGTTTTTTTTGTACGCTACGGGGTGGATGATTGCCTAGCGCAGGCGGCACGAGGCAACCACCCACCCAGCGAGGGGCCGTTCCATGGAGTATTCGGTTCCCGCGGTGGGGCGACAGGTCACCTGCACTCGCGGTTCATCTTGTGACTTTGGAATCCTGGGTTCTAGTCTCATTCTACCCATCTTCTAAGGAGTTGCTTTTATGAAAAAGGGAAGGCAATTTGGGATCCAACGTTCCGCGGCTTTCACGCTAGTTGAACTGCTAGTCGTGATTGCCATTATTGGGATTCTGGTTTCGCTGCTATTGCCTGCGATCCAGGCGGCGCGGGAGGCCGCACGGCGGACGCAGTGCAACAACAACCTCAAGAACATGGCGCTGGCGCTCCAGAACTACCATGACACCTACAAGATGTTCCCCATGGGAGCACGGGGGCAGCGTCCGTTGGGGAACAACACCGCTCTTCCCGGCGGCGAGTTAGGGTCGTCATGGCTGTATGCGATTGCTCCGTTTATCGAACAGCGGAACATCTACGACAAGATCCAGTCGACTCAGCGTGATGCCGCGTGCACCGTGGGGGCTGGAGCACCGGAGTATCGCCCCGGCGCGTATTTCCTTAATAACGCAACTTACCCAGTTCAGCGGGAGGTCCGCTTGGCGTTGCAGAAGCTGGTGCCGGAGTACGTCCGGTGCCCGTCCAGTCCGCTGCCCGTCATGAACACCGAAACCGGTGCCATCTGCAACTCGACCTACACCGGGATCACCGGAGGGACCAACATCCAGCCCGCCAACGCGACGCTGTATCCAACCGGCAATCCTTGGGGCACGCCCACGAGCACCCAGATCTTCAACAACAATGCTGGCAGTCGCCGAATGCAGGTCAATGGTGGAGGCGATGGCGGCCGCTGGACGTCCAGTGGCATGTTGCCGCCCTGCGAACATGTCGGCATTGCGAAATGCACGGACGGGACATCGAACACCATGATCGTTGGCGAGCAGTCCGACTATCTCCAGGACGTGAATGCGCAGGTGTCGACCAAGTATCGCGGCGATCCGGGCTGGACCGGCGACACGGCGACCCACCGTGGCTGGTTGGCCGGAACGGACGGGTGGCGAAGCATCCAGGAGGCCAATCTTGCGGGCGGCACGTGGGGGGCGCAGACGTTTAATATCAACTCCGTGCGGTGGAAGCCCAATGTCAAGAAAGTGATCGACGGTGCAGCGGGCATTGACGGCGGTGGAGCCAGTGCTCCGGGCTGCGCCCAGAATCGGCGTGGCGGCCAGGGCTCGAACAATCCCATCCAGTCGGCTCATCCCGGCGGTGTGCTCGTCGGGATGGTGGATGGATCGGTTCAATTTGTCTCCGCTACGACCGACTTGGGTGTGTTCCTGCGATTGGCCATCCGCGAGGACGGCCAGGTCGTCAAGTTGAATTGACGGCTCGCTGTCCTGACTGACCAATGCCCTGTGCTCATCGATCGCGGGTGCTGTACCCGCCCGCGATCGGACGTCCTGTCCCCTCGTCTGCGGACACGCTTCGCGGCAACGGGGGTGGCGTCGGTTTTTTCCCACCCAGAAAGTGAAAATCGAAAAAAGGGAGTGTGAGTTATGCGATTCCTTTTGGCAGTGATCTTCGCGGTTAGCGCAGCTGGTCTCTTCGGCTGCAGCGAGGATGTCGCTATTCCCGAGACGACCCAGGAGTCTGTGGCTGGACTCATCAAACCGAAGCTGGAGAAGATCGCCGAAACGGGCGACCGTGAACTTGTGGATGATCTAAAGTCGTACATCGTGGAAGACTTGGCGGGCGTCGATCAGGCCAAGTCCGACGCCCTGATGAAGGACTACAACGAGCTGGCCGGCATGTCCGGCGCCGAGCAGATCAAAGCGAAAGCCAAGGAAATGCTCGGCAAACTTTGAACCGTCCGGTTCAACCACCCGCGGTCGGCCGTAGCGCGATGTGGACGGGCTCGTCTGCGACATAGCACATGAGCGTGCGCGACGGCAGGATGACCCGGCCGGTCTTCGGCGGCCGGGGACCGACCATTCCCGGATGGATATCGTTGGGTGCCCGCGCCGCCGTGTTGGCGAATAACCGCCACTCGCCGGACAGCTTGGCCGGCGGTGGGAAGACGAACTCCTGGGGTCCCGGCGCGGCGTTCAGCATCAGCAGGATATCCCGTCCGGCGCCCGCGGGATCGCGGTCGGCGGGCGGGCGAGTCAGCAAGCAGGTCAGCGTGGCCACGCCGCTGTCCCAGTGGACCGGCTGGCCCTTGTTGTCGAACCAACTGACGTCCGGCCGCGGATCCTGACCCTGGGGCTGGCCCGTCAAGAACGTGTCCCGACGCAGTGTCGGTTGCGACTGCCGGAACTTGATCAGCGCTCGGCAGAACCGAACCAGCTCGCGGTTCGAGCGGACCAATCGCCAGTCGAACCACGAGATCTCGTTGTCCTGGCAATACGCGTTGTTGTTGCCGCGTTGAGTGCGGCGGCATTCGTCACCCATCAGCAACATGGGCACGCCGTGGCTCAGCAGCAGCGTCGCCAGCATGTTCTTGATCTGGCGCAGGCGGTACTCCTCGATTTCCACCCGGTGCGTCGGGCCTTCGTGCCCGTAGTTGTCGCTCAGGTTGTTGTTGTCCCCGTCCCCGTTGTTCTCGCCGTTGGCCTCGTTGTGCTTGTAACAGTAGCTCACCAGATCGTTCATGGTGAACCCGTCGTGCGACGTCACAAAATTGACGCTGCACGTGGGACGGCGGCCGCTCCGCTCGAACAGGTCGCTGGACCCGGACAACCGCGTGGCCATGGCCCCTAAGAACCCCGGGTCGCCGCGCCAAAACCGGCGGACGTCGTCGCGGAAGTGGCCGTTCCATTCGGACCACCGCTGACAGCCGAATTGGCCGACCAGGTACGCGCCGCCCGCATCCCAGGCTTCGGCGATCAGCTTGGTCCGGGACAGATAGTGATCCGCAGCGATCTCGTCGGCCAGCGAGCGGTCGAACAGCAGTTCGCCGTTCTGGCGGCGGCGGAGCACGGCCGCCAAGTCGAAACGGAATCCATCGACGTGGTAGTTGATCACCCAGTGCCGCAGGCAGCGGATGATCAGCTCCTTGACCGCCGGATGGTTGCAGTTCACCGTGTTGCCGCAGCCGCTGTAGTTCTTGTAGTATCGGCCGCCCTGTTCCGGCATGTAGTAGACGTTGTTGTCCAACCCCTTGAGTCCGAACACCGGACCGCGCTCGTTGCCCTCGGCCGTGTGGTTGAACACGAGGTCGAGAATGACTTCGATGCCCTCTTCGTGCAGCGCCCGGACCATCTCCTTGAACTCGCCCACCTGCGAACCGGGTTCCTTGCCGACGGCGTAACCGCGATGGGGCGCGAAAAACGCCATCGGATCGTAGCCCCAATAGTTCGGGTGCTTCCGCTTGGCGCCGTAAATGTCCAGGATCGGGAACTCGTGGACCGGCATCAGTTCGACGGCCGTCACGCCGAGCGATTTGAGATGCGGGATCTTCTCGATCACGCCCAGATAGGTTCCCGGGTATTTGACCTGGCTGGTCGGACTCTTGGTGAACCCGGCGACATGCAGTTCGTAGATCACCGTATCGGCCAGCGGTCGCTGCAGGCAGCGGTCCCCGCGCCAGTCGTAGTGGTCGTCGACGACCACGCACTTGGGCGGCCGCAGGACGCCGTCGGGAGCGGGCTGAAAATCGCCGGCCAGCGCCAGGGCGTAGGGGTCGATCAGCCGCGCCGCGGGATCGAACCACTGCCCGCGCTCGGGAGCCCGCGGGCCATCGGCCTGGAAGTGATACAAGGTCCCATGCCCAATGCCTTTTTCGGACAGATGCCAAACGCTGCCGTGCCTGTGCCGGGGATCGAACTCGATGACCTCCGCCGGATCCGAATCGTCCACGGTGTCGTACAGCAGCAGGCGCATCGCCGTCGCGTCATGGCTCATGACTCGAAAGGTGACGCCGCCTTCACCGACCAACGGCCCGCCATCGGGAATGTAGGTCAAGGCGGGCTCCAATCGAGTTTGTCGCATCAGCATAGACTAACCTCATCAGTCGAACGGAGTGCTTCGATCTTGGTGGCTCTCACCAAACATAGCGCGCTCTGTGGGACGGAGAGGCTCCAGGGCTGATCGCTCGGGCCATTTCGAGCCAGCGCTCGATGGCTTGAAGTGGATTGCGAAACCCTGCTTGATAGCTAAGACAGCCAAAACGCGCAGAGTCTGCATTCTTGCCCGGAGATGACTATTGTGCCGCGTTCCGGCAAGGTCGTCCAGCACTGCTGGCCACCGTGCCAAAAATCGGTTATCTTATCGTCCATCGTGGATCAGCTGTTTCATCTTTCGTTTGCGCCGGCCGCCACTTGCGGTTTCCGGCCCTAGAACCAGGCGATGTCTCATGGCACGCAAAGTAGTTAACCGCAAGGCGTTACGTGAAGAAGTCGAGGCGGCGGAGCGAAACGAAGCCGCCGCGGAGAAGACGGAAAAAAAGGTCGCCAAGCCGAAGGCCGCCAAACGCAAGAGCCGCTCGGCGGAAGCCAAGGTCGTGCGCGTCAAGCTGTACTGGCTGGTTGTGAATCAATCCGGCAAGCAGGTTGGCAGCAAGTTTGAGCATCACCAAAAGGCCGCGGCGGAGAAGAAGGCCGAGGAGCTGAGCCAGGGCGGCAAGTCGCCGCACTGGGTGCAGAAGCACCGCGAGCCGATCGAAGAAGCCTAGAGCCCGCGAGGAGAACGGACATGGCAAGAATCCGCGTGTTCGGACGTTCCGCTTGGCTGCTAGCTGGCGTCCTCATTAGCTTCGCAGGCTGCTCCGGCGGCGGTCCCGCTGGTCCACCCCAAGGCGGCGGAGCCGGCGCCAAGGCCGGTAACGATTTCGAGAGCAAGATCGGCGATTACATGCCGCCGCTGGACGGCGGTCGGCTGGAGATCGCGGTCCCGAAAGGCTGGGATTGGGCGAACCCCGGAGGGAGCGCGCTGGTGGCATTCAAGCCCAAGGACGCGGAGATCAATGAGCTGCCCCGCGTGCTGTTGTCCGTCGCCGATTGCGAGTTTCCCGGGATCGATGACGTGACAGCCGAGAACACGACCGAGTTCGTTCAGCAGTTGACGGCGTCGGTCGCAGAGCAGAAGCCCAAAGATCCGGTTCGCGCGGTCACCATCAACGGCCGCCCGTTCGCCCGCTACCAACTGCTCGCCAAACGCCGGAATCAAGTGGTCGTGCAGCGGATTCTGACCACGGTGGCTGCCAGCCGGATATATACGTTGCGACTCGAGGTCTATCAGGCCGAGTTGGACAGCGCCGCGTCGGCGCTGGACGTCATCGCAGCCAGCATGAAATTCCCCGCCGACGATGCGGCCGCCGAGACAACACCGGCCATCGAAGCGCCCGCCGACGAGCCGGGCAAAGCCGACGCGAAGATGCCGAAAGAAGCGTCCGAGGGTGCTAAGTCAGCCGAGCCGAAAGGGGATGCCTGACGGGAAGCGTCCGGCGCGCCGGCGAACGTGGGACCGTAGAACGGACGTCAGCCCGTCCCCAAGAACGGCTGCAATTTTTCGCGCGTTTCGGCGGTGCGTAATTCCGACTTGCCAAACCCGTATTCGGCGCCGATCTCGACGGCCGCACGCTGGTACTCCGGATAGTCGGAGATCAGCATGACGGGAATGGCGGCCAAGTCCGGCTCGCTTTTGATGCGGGCAACGAGTGCCAAGCCTTCGCCGCCCCGCTCCAGCAGCCGATTCACCAGCACCAGGTCGACCGGCTGCGCCCGCAGCGCGGCCAGGGCATCTTGTTCGCCATGTGCCCGGATGACCGTGGCGTCAAAGCCGCGTTCGAGCACCGAGCGGATCGCCGCGTGATCCGCGGAACAGTTGCCGACATCCAGGACACGCTTGACCATTGTCTGCGCCTCACCCAAGGGCTGTTTTGCCAGGATATTCAGGGTTTCAAAGTTGCGAATTATCAGAGTTTGTGCGGGATCGGCAATCCCCCAGACGCCATGACGGCTAGACCAATTCGACTTTCCTGCCTACATTGGACGCACGTGGTGCATTTTACAGGGTCGGAGCGTGGATATGGTAGGTAGCGGTCGCACTCCCGAGGACGACGCTGTCGTCGAGCAGGTCCTCGGCTACCTGAATTTTTCGTCCGGCGCCGAGGATCCGCGTTTCCTGGCCAACTTGGATCGGTTGTTCGCGTGTTCCGGCAGCCCAGGCGATCGCGAGCCGCTCTGGCGCAGCGTGTGGGAGCTGCTTCAGACGCGGCTGACCAAATTGGCAAGCACCTCTGCCGCCTTTCGGGACGCGGACCAGGCGCGCGGCATCTTGCAGCTGGTCCGGGACCATGTCGTGCCGGGGTACTTTGAGTTCCACCGCGATCTGCTGTTTCACCAATCCGAATCGAGTCTGGTCAATGCGTTTTTCCTGGGGCGGATCTGTGAAGCCGTCTTGAGGCAAGGGCCGCCTTGGACCGAAGCGGCGCGGATCACTCGGGGGGCAATCCGGGAACTGAACGACTTCCTGGGGCATCGCCCGGTGGCGACGCTGGAATCCCAGAAGATCGAGCCCTATGCCCACGAATGGGTCCGCCCCGTACCGCTGTACATTCAGGGCTCCGGCGTCGCGACGGGACCCTACCAGCGCGTGGTCGAGGCCACACTCAAGCTGCTTCGTGAAACGGATCCCAGCCTGTTGCGCGAAGCCTGCTTCGATCCGGAATTGCTGAGTGAATTGGCGTTTGACCCACGGGCGTATGATTTCGATCATCCGGCGAACAAGAGGCCCAACTACCACTTCGGCCAGTGGGATCCGCATGAGATCGACAACCGCGGCTTCTATCGCCGGTACGTGATCCGGCAAGTGACGCTGGACGCGCTGATGCGGCGGCCCCAGACGGAGCAAGGACTGGACCCGGACGAGCTGCTGTGGGAAGCGGCGGCCGTGATGGCCGGAACGATCATCATGTCCACCGGCGTGAGCGGCGCCGGCCCGGACACGCACGATTCGACGGTTACCCTGGCGACTTTGCTGCCCCGGATCGCCGCCTATCGAGATCGGTTCTACGAGCAACTGCTGGCCAAAATGCAGGGGGCGCACGGCCAGCGTCTGCGGCAGGAGGCGGCTCAGCGACGGCAACCGTTCGGCGGAGCGCGGCAGCATTTGAACGCCGAGTTGGCCCGGCGGCGGGCAGCCCAGTTGGAGCACGTGCACTTGGCGGCGATCTATGCCCGGCTGGGCTTTCCGGAAGCGGCGGCGGAAGAGGCGGACGTCGTCCCGGCCGCCTCGGCGCGGATGTGGTGCCAGATTGAGAACCGGCTGACCGCCTGTGACCTGGCCCTGGCCGCCGGCGACCTGCCACGGGCCTCCCAGCTGCTGCAGGAGGTCGGGGACTGGCTGCAGCGCGGAATTGCCTGCGGAGCGATCGTCGATCCCTGGAACATCCTGGGTTTCGACGCCAACTTCAGCCTATTCCCGGCTCTGGAGAACAGCGTCCACGATCATCGCGTCGACGAATTGGTGGCGCTGCTGGAGCAGGTGTTCGCGCTCGAGTCCCGGCTGTGGAGCGAAGCGGCTGCGCGGAACGACCAGACGCTGTCGCGCACGGTTTCCTCGCGGTTCCGCGAAACGGCGAACTGGTGGCGCAAGTACGCGGCGCACGAAGTCTCGGGCGTCGAGGCCATCGATCCGGAAGAAGCGTTCCGTGCGGCCCAGCGCGTGGCGGCAGCTTTGCACCTGTGGCACAAGGGCGGCGCGGCGGTCGAGGACGTGCGGTTCTGGGCGCCGCACGCGGACGTGTTCGATTCGCCCAAAGCCTACGGGCTGGTCGTCCGCGCCCTGCTGGAGCGCGACGACTATGTCGCTTCGATGGCCCTGACGATGCACTGGCTGGAACGCGCCGACCAGATCGGTTTGGAACAGGGCGACACCTCGTTCTTTGAGATCGCCGAGCGGTGGATGAGCGGCTTGCGGCGAAAGCTCCAGCCGGGCGAACAGACGCCCACCGCACACAGCGCTTGGCGGCTGGCCCGCAAGTTCCTGGACTACCTCGAAGCCAACAGCGAAGAGTATTGGCGACCGCCGACGTTCGAGTTGGCGACCGCACCGGGCCGCCGCGACGGGGATGAGTTCGACGACGAAGAAGATGGCGACGAGGGCGACGACAGCGGCGAGAATCCGTACGGGGCGGCCTACGACGAAATGGTCTACCAGGACAGCACCGACGACGGCATCGACGGCAGTCTGGTCGAATCGGGTCCGCCGTCCGACGACGAATTGATGGCGGTGTCCAAGGGGTTGGGCGTGCGGCTGTCGTTCCTCAGCAGCGTGGCTCGCTTATGGCAACAAGCCGCCAGTTTCGCCTTGGCGGAAGGGCAGCGCGGAGATGAATTCCGCGAGATCATCTCGCGCTGGATCCAGCAGGCGGCCGACAATCGCGAGCGGTTGCGGGAGTTCCTGGACGACGTCGCCGCGTTGCCGCTGCCGACGCCCTCCGGTGATCACGATTCGATGGTCGAGTACGACCGGGTGCGGCTGATCAAGGAATCGATCCTGGAGCAGGGGATCGCGACCAGCGTCGACGTTTCGGATGCGATCCGGATTCTGGCCGCGGCCGCTTACGACGGGGCTCACGATCTGCAGGCGGCGACCGGCGCGCTGGAACTGGGCGACGACGTGGCGCGGGCCACGGCAATTTTCTCCGGAATCCTGCAAGGCAATCGGGCGGCCATCCGGCAGCGTTGGCGCGGGCTGATGCAGGCCCTGTCGCGGCATACGCTGCTGTACGTGCCATTGGTCAAAGGCGGCGATCCGCACGAGATCGTCGCGGCCCGGACGCGGCAGCGGCTGATCCAGGACCTGCTGGCTTGGCTGCCGCGGCTGGGGCTGATTGTCGAGACGTGCCAGGTTGTCGAGTTGGCCCGGGAGATGGAACGTCAGCATCCGGTCGGCCCGGGCGCGGTCACGGAATTCGACGAGATGTTCAAAATGGGCTACAAGGCCCTGGTGCGGATGATCGTGCATTCGGCCGCATCCTGGCTGCCCCCGCGCGCCGCGCGGACCGGCGAGGAAGCCAAGCCGCGAACCGTGGTCGAGTGTCTGAAGCAATTGACCGAATCGCTGTTGTCCAGTTGGCTGGCGCACAGCAAGACCTTGCGGCTGTCCGTCCTGGAGAAAGTCAAGGACCGCCGGGAATGGACCCGTCTGGTGTCGCTGGTCGAAAACTACGGGGCGGACCTGTTCACGCAGCGATTCCTGAATCTCGCCAATCTGCGCGCGATCCTGCACCAAGGCGTGGACGCGTGGCTGACGCAACTGGCCGAAGAGCCCGAGCCGGAGGTCGCCGAGCACTTGCTGGCCGATCTCGAACAGGGCCGGCTCCCGCGGCAGGACGCCATCGAAGTGCTGTCGGTGATCCTGGAGGCCGTGGTCGAGAACTACGGCGAGTACCGCGACTATAACAGCATGACGACGCAATCGGACCGCGGCGAACTGCTGTACATGCTGCTCGACTTTTTGCGGCTGCGGACCGAGTACGATCGCATCTGCTGGCAGCTCAAGCCGGTGGTCTGGGCCCACGAGATCCTGGTCCGGGGCTCCCAGACGCAGGCGGCGGAAATCTGGCGCCGCGAATTGCGCGAACAAACGAATCACGAAGCCGAAGCGTTTCTCAAGAAACTGGCGAAACTGCAGAGCCAGTATGCGATGCGGATGCCGACCGTCGCCGACCGGCTGGGCGAGCGTTTTGTCCGCCCGATGGTCATCGACCGCATCCGGGCGTTGGTCCAACCCGCCATGAACGAGGCCCGCCACGGCGGTCCCGGCGCGAACTTCGCCCTGCTCCGCAAGGAGATCGAACTGCTCACGCGGGAACCGACCGGCGTGGGGCTGGACGTGCCCGCGTGGCTGATGGCCCTGGAGGAAGAAGTCGCCAGCGTGACCCACGGCGATCCCGACGCCGGCGCCGAGACGCCCTGGGAAGTGGTTATCCCCCAGATCACGCTGTCACTGGAAGAAACTCAGCGCCAGCTGGAAAAGTGGTCCGCGCGGCGATAGCGACGCTCGTTCGGTTACCCCAGGAACGCCGGCCACAACGCGTCGCTGACCAGCAGGCCCTGGCGGGTCAAGCGGATGCAGTCGCCGGTGTCCTCCAGCAAGCCCTGGGCGACGAAGCCGCGCAAGGCGTCGCCGACCAGGGCGTCGATCTCCAGACCGGTGGCAGCGGCAAAACCTTTCCGTTCGACGCCCTCCAGCATCCGCAGGCCGAAGACCAGCCGTTCACGGGCGGCCTCGGCGGGTGGTAAACGCTCCCGCTCGGCCACCGGCGACTGGCCCGCCAGAACGCGGTTCAGGTAAGTCGTGGTGCTGCGGTGGTTGATTTCCCGCCAGCCGTCCACGTACCGGGCGGCGCCCGGACCGACGGCGAAGTACTCCTGACCGCGCCAATACACTTCGTTGTGCCGGCAGCGGTGGCCGGGGCGGGCAAAGTTCGAGACCTCGTAGTGCTCGAAGCCGGCCGCCGTCAAGGTGTCGATTGCCGCCTCGTACATCTGCCGCTCCACTTCCTCGTCCGCCGGCGTCAGGCTGCCGCGCTGTCGGCGGCCCCAAAAGGCCGCCCCCTTTTCCCAGGTCAGGCCGTAGGTGGACACGTGGTCCACGCCTGCGGCGATGGCGGCGTGCAGGTCGCCCAACCAGGTCGCCAGCGACTCGCCGGGCGCGGCGAAGATCAGGTCGAGGGCCAGGGACGGAAAGGCGTGCCGGCACCGCCCGAGCGTCCGTTCGAGTTGCCCGCGGCGATGGTCGCGTTCCAGAACTTTCAGCTTGGCGTCGTCAAACGACTGGCCGCCCAGGCTGATTCGGTTGACTCCGGCGGACCGCAACACGCCGACTCGCTCCTCGTCCAGGTCCGCCGGGTTTGCCTCGACCGAGAACTCGGAGTCCGCCGCCCGCGGCAGCCAGCGGGCCGTCAACTGGCACAGCCGCTCCAACGCCTCCGCCGGCAGTTGCGTCGGCGTCCCGCCACCGAAGAACAGCGTGTCGATCTCGCGCGGCGCGGACAGCAACTGCAACTCCAATTCGATCGCCCGCAGATAGTCGGCGACCAGATCGTCCCGGCCGGCTACGACGGTGAAATTGCAGTAGCCGCAGCGCCGCCGGCAGAAGGGAACGTGGACATAGGCGGCGCGGGGCGTCATCGCGGCCCTCACAGCCACAGGTGCAAGCGGCCTTGCAGCAGGTCCGGGAACCGCTTTTCGACCATCCGGCGAATCTGCTCGTCGTTGCACCGCGTGCTGAAATGCGTCGCGATGATCCGCTCGTTCTGGAACCGCTCCTGCCGTTCCACAAAATCGTCCAGGTGCATGTGGCCGTGCTTGTGGATCTTCTCCTTGCGATGACTGGGCGCGACAAACGTCATTTCCGCGATCAGGATCCGGGCCTGGTACAGGGCCGGGTTGTCGTCCAGTCCGTGCGGCTCGGAGTCACCCAGGTAACCCACCAGGGGAAGCCGCCGTTCCTCCGTCACTTCGGCGCCGGCCAGCCGCAGGTCGCGGATCTGTTCGCCCGTCAGCGTTTGGTACTCGGCCTTCAGCTTGCGGCGGCGTTCCCAAACCAGATACGCCAGCGCAGGCACCGTATGCCGGGCTGCCAAAGCGGTCACGACCAGCTCGCGGGACAGCTCGATTTCGTCGCCGGGCCGGACGGCGATCAACTCGCAGGGCAGCCGGCCGCGGTCCAGGCGACTGACCACTTGCAGCAGCCGTTCGACCAGGGGCACGGCATGCTCGGGCAGGTAGATCGTCGGCGGGTCCATTTTCATCAGCCGCCGCCGGGCAACGTAGACGGGCAGGGCGGCGATGTGGTCCAGGTGCGTGTGCGTCACGAACCAGGTCGCCGTGCCCATAAAATCCCACGGCTGGGCGCCCAGGTCAAATCCCAGCTTCAGTTCGGGCACGCGCCAGTAGGTCTGGACCGCTGCCCGCGAGTAGCCCTCGACGGTCAGGCCTCCATGTACCAGTCGCTTGAGCGGTGCGTTGTGGATCATCGTCGCGTTCTCGGATCGCCGGAAGAAATCAACAGCGGCCAGTTTACGGCCCGACGCCCGCGGGCAAAAGGGGACGGTTGCCTGGACAGGGGGAGCCGTCCCAGCCCAGCTAAGGACCGCCGACGCCGATCTCGACGCCGAGAGGATTCCGGGGATCCATGTCAATCGGCGGCCAGATCGCCACGCCCTGTTTCTGCTGTGCGATTTGGCTGCGGTCATTGCCGATCCAGCCGATCTCGTTGGAGTTCAGATCCAGCCAGAGGGTCAGCCGCCGCCGCTGGTCGGCCGAGAGTTGGATGTCCTTGTGATAGTCCTTCGTCGCGAGCGACTTCATGATCCCGGAAGCCCGGGCACCAAATCGGCCGGGAGTGGTCCGCGAGCCGCCGACTCCGAGCAGACTCAGGCTGTCGTATTCGCTGGGATAGCTGAACGCCCGATCGAAGCGAGCCAGCGACGCGTAGGACATGTCGGGGGCGCCGGACTGCTTGGCATGGCACGGGACGCACTGCGGGTCAAACACGGGGCGCTTGACCAGTTCGATAAAGTTGAACGGCAGCGCACCGCTGTCCACCTCCGGAACGATCTTCGACGGCGGCCGCTGGAGCGCCGCCGGCAGGCCTCGCGGCTGGGGCACGGAACGCCACTTGTCCTCGTGGCAGCCCTGACAAACCAGGCTTTCTCCCGGATGGACATAGGTCGCGGAGCGCATCGAGTGGACCGCCATCCCTTGTTCATCGAGCAGCTGGAAGTACAGCGTCTTGCCGACGGGCGCTTCACAATGCACGCTGCCATCGGCCTCGACAGGGACGACGCCCAGCGCCATGCGGCCCGGCGAATCGGTGGCAAAGCCGATCTGGCTGACGCTCTGGAGGCTGAACTCGAGGTCGAACAGCTGCGGAATGACCTGGACGATCCGCATCCACTTGACCTGGGTCCCGGCCGGCAACCGGCCCGGGGCGTCGGTGTCGTACACATTCATCACGGCCAGGACGGCGCGGCGGTGATCGGGCAGCGCGTCGCGCTGGCCCTGCCAGGTCATGACCGGAAGCACCGGCGGCACGTCCCGCGGCCGCAGGGGCAGCGGATCGCGGACCCGATACGGCCCCGGCCCGGGGTCGTAGATCAGTTCCCGGTTTCCGAAACGATCCAACAGATAGAGGCCCGCAAAGAAATTGCAGAGATAGAAGTCCTCGGACAGCGGCCACGGCGTGCCGTAGGCGTGCACCGCCCCCGGCTCGACTTCGGGAAAGAAGTACTCCGGGGTGATCCGCTTGACCTGTGCCATCCGGCCGTCGTCGGCCGTGCGGGGGTCCACGAGCACCAGACTTCCAGAGAATCCCTCATGGTGTCCGACCGCGGTCGCCGTGTACTTCGGCGAATCGGGAACGGCCCGGAATCCGAGTTCGGCGTCGGGACGCAGGGCGCGGCCGTAAACAAAGGTCTTCCGACCATAATCCTCCGGCTGCGCGCCGTCGGTCATCGCCGAATGCGGCAGCGGATAGTTGCCGTGGCGGTTCCGCGGATCGCGCCCGTCGGGATAGCATTCCCAGAAATGGTGCGCCGTGCCCCAGTGCCGATCCACGTAGTCCCAACGCGTGTAGACGAGCTTGCCATCGTGGCTGACGCTGGGTTGCCACTCGTTGGTTTCGTGGAAGCTCAGGGGAATACTGTCCGAGCCGTCGGGCTCCATCGAGTAGAGCGTGTAGGTCAGGGATTGAGGAGTAAGCACGCAACGGCCGACGCCGCACCGCCGCGTTGACGTGAACACGATGCGTCCCGACGGGAGCAGGCAGGGATCGAAATCGTCGGACGGGCCGTCGGTCAGTTGCACGAGGCGGCGCTCAGCCAAATCGAAGGCGAACAGCCGCCAAATGTCGGTATCGGTGGTCGCCGCAAACAGCACTTGCCGGGCATCATAGCTCAGCTCCAAGCCCGAGAATTTGCCAACCAGTTCCCGGCCCTGCCACGGGCCGGCAGCCACTCGGACCCCGGCGAGCGGCTCGACCAGTTTCGGCTGGTTCTTGAAATCCCGCACGATCAGCGGGCCTCCGCCCGTGCTGTGTCCCGGCCAGACGGCCCGCGCCTGTTCAATGATCCGCGCCTCGCCCGGCTGCTCCAGCATGCACAGGATCGCGTCAAAGTCCAACCGCGGATTGGCCATCGCGACGCGCCGCCGCAACTCGCAGACCCGGAAGAAAACGCCGCGCCGTGCGTCGCCTGGAGCTGCCAATTCACCCGCCGCTCGGAGTTCAGCCAACTCGGTCTCGAAGCCCGCCTGCTGGGGCAAGGAAACCCATTGGTGCTGTCGGCAGTGTTCCACCAGGGCGGCCGTTCTGCGCAGGACGACGTCCAGCGGATCGCGGTCGTCGGGCAGGATCAACGCTTGGCGATCCAGTGCTTCGGCCGCCAGCCGTTCCCGCCAGGCTGCGGACGCGGATTTCCCGCGCTCGATCTGGCTCGCCAGTTCCCTGAACTCTTCGTCCCGGACCACGTCGAGCGACTTCTGTCCCAGCGCGGACGTCGCGACGCCAACGGCCAGGATTCCTGCAATGAGGGGCGACCGGAACAAGGCTCTCCTACGCATCCGTACCTCCTTTCCAAGCGGCCTGCCGTCCCCGGCGCAAGCCGCGCGGGCAACCGGCACGGCCCTGAGTTTGAATTGGCAGCCCGGTGAAGTCAACCCAGAGGGCACGCTCGTCTCCGGCGAAAACGCAACGGCCGGTCGGCGGCGTGAGGTTTCCGAACGTCAGAATAGTGGTCGCAGTATGCCCGAAGCGTCGGACAAGACGATTCGTGTGCCGCCGCGAGCCGGCCATAGACCAGTGAGATCCGGTCGCCAACGGTCCGGATACGTTCCGCCTCGGAGTCCTGGAAGCGATGCCGAACCTGTCAACGGTTGATTGCCGTGTTGGGAAGCGATTCCTGAATGAGCTTGCCAATGTGGATAAGGCCCCTGTCCGTAAGGGGTGTGCCATTCAGGCAGAGGTCTTGAAACTGTGGAAGTCGTCCAAGGTGCATGAGTGTCGCCTCGGCCTGCTTCGTGGGAGGCCGTACTGACGCCGTGCGTTCAATCGGATCTGCTGATGCCAAGCGGCCCCCAGCTGTCGTTCCGCTCGCCAGCGCTCGCGGCGACAGGTGCGGTTGGCCCCCGCGACGACTTCAAGTCCTTCAGTATCTCCGTTTCCTCTGTCGCCTTCTGTTGCTTCCTTCAAGGAATGCGCTTCGCCTCCTTGTTGCCCTGTTCTTCAACACAGTACAGGTGCGTCCGCGTCCGCAGGAACAGCGAACGGCCGGCGACGGCGGGCGAGGCCATCATCTGTTCGCCGTCCAGGCGATTCACGGCCAGGACTTTGAACTCGCGGCTGGGCTCGATCACGGTCGTGACGGAATCGCGATTGCACAGATAGATCCGGCCGTCGGCATAGATCGGCGAGGCGGAGTAGTTACCGTCGATCCGCGACTTCCAGACTTCGGTTCCCGTCGGCGCGTCAATGGCGTACACGACACCTTCGTCGTTGACCAGGTACAGCAAGTCGCCGATCAGCAGGAACGACGGCTGAGCCGGCATGCCCCGGCGGATCGCCCAGGCCACGTGCGTGTCGGTCACGTCGCCCGTGCCGTCGGGACGCACGGCCCACAACTCGGGCCGCTCATAGTCGGTGATGAAGTACACCAGGCCGTGGCCGAACAGCGGACGGGCGACCATCGACCAGCCGCGGTAGCGGACCTTCCACAATTCCGCGCCGCTGCGAGGGTCGTAGCCCATGGTGGCCATCGAGCCGGGACTGATCAACTGCAGTCGCCCGGCCGCTTGAATCACCTGCGGGGTGCTGAACGCCTTCTTCAGGTTGAAATGGAACGAACTGGAGTCGACCGAACGATTCGTCTTCCAGACCGTCTGGCCGGTCTGCTTGTCCAACGCAACGACGTATTGCACATCGCGGCCGTCGACGTGGACGATCAGCAGGTTCTCGAACAGGATCGGGGACGAGCCCGGGCCTTCGTGATGATCGCAGTTCAAGTCGCGGCGCGTCCACAGGATCTGCCCCGTGGCCGTGTCCAGGCAGGCCGTGCCGTAGGTGCCGAAATGGGCGTAGACGCGGCCCGCTTCGATCGCTGGAGTGGGCGACGCATAGCTGTTGACCACCGCGATATGCTCCGGGCTGGGCGTGTCAAAGACCTTGACGCGATGCACGATCCGGCCCGTTTCGCGGTCGACGCCGAGGGCGAACATCTGGGTCCCGTCCGGCGTTGCCGTGGTAAGCCAAACCTGGTCTTGCCAGATCACCGGCGACGACCAGCCACGTTCGGGAATCGGCGTCTTCCAGGCCACGTTCTCGGTTTCGCTCCAGGCAACCGGCAACCCGCGGCAGTCGGCTTGGCCGTCGCCCGTCGGGCCGCGAAATTCGGGCCACGTCTCGCCGGCGCGGGCGCAGGGCGCCGCACAAGCGGCGGCCAGCCAGGCCGTGAGCCAACCGATCCTGTTGCGGAGCGTTGTTCGCGTCAACTTACCAGCCCTTTCGTCACCAGCATGAACACGTCCTCCAGCGTCGGCTCCTTCTCGGCGAAACTGCGGATGCCGACGCGCTGGGAAACCAACTGCTGCAGCAACTCGGCCACGCCCCGGTCGTCGGTCACCAGTTCCAGCGTGACGGAGTTGCTATTCACCTGGACATTCCGCACGTGCGGCGAACTGCGGATCACCGACAGCCCGACGTCCATCCCATCGATGAACTTGACCTCCACCATCCGCTCGCCGCGGATCCGCCGGTAGACTTCATCGATCGGGCCGTGCATCAGCATCTGGCCGCGCTCGATGATCCCGATCGAGGTGCAGCAATCGGCCAGTTCGGTCAGGATGTGGCTGGAAATCAGGATCGTCTTGCCCATCCGTCGCAACTCTTTCAGCAACGCCTTGACTTCGACCCGGGCCCGCGGGTCCAGGCCGCTGGAGGGCTCATCCAGGATCAGCACCGGCGGGTCGTGAACCAACGTCTTGGCCAGGCACAGCCGCTGCTTCATGCCTCGCGACAGGCCGTTCACGTAATCGTCACGTTTGTGCGTCAGGTCGAGCAGTTCCAAGACGTCCGAGATGACCTGCTTGCGCTTGGCGCGGGGAATCCGATAGGCGACGGCGAAGAAATCCAGGAACTCCCAGACCCGCATGCCGTCGTACACGCCAAAGTTGTCGGGCATGTAGCCGACGCTCTGCCGGACGCCCAGCGGATCCTGGGTCACACTGTGCCCGTTGACAATCCCCTCGCCCCGCGTCGCCTTGAGCAGCGTGGCCAGGAACCGCATCGTCGTGCTCTTGCCGGCTCCATTGGGCCCAATGAACCCGAACATCTCGCCGGCGGCGATTTTGAGATTCAGGCGGTCCACGGCCGTAAAGTCGCCGTAGTCTTTGCCAAAGTCGATGAGTTCGATCATTTGATCTGCTACCGAAGGCCACGTTTCACGCTATGGTAACCCCTCGCCGACCCGACCGCAAACGCCGGCCGACAACCGATGGCGACAACCCGCCGGATCAGCCTGCCGGATCCGGGCTTCCGGCGTAAGCCCGCAATTCCAGCAACTCGCGCTCGAACCCGCCGGACAGGATCGGGAATCGGCACCAGGTCTTGGGGTCCAGGTTTTCGTCATCCAGATGAAAGGACGGGGCATAGCGTTCCCGCTTCCATTGGTTGCGGCACCACAGGCGGAAGAACCGCTCGACCCACAAGGCCAACTGCCCGCGGGTGTGCGGGCCGCGGCGCGACTCGATCCGCTGCAGCACTTCGACCGGCATCAGCTTGTCGCGGATCGCCGCGCGCTCGATTTCGTCCAGCACATCGTAGGGCATCAAATCATCTTCGTCGGTCTGCCCGGCCGACGGCGGCCGCAATTCGGCGGTCGGGGCCTGCTGGTTCACCGCCGCCAGCGCCGGCAGCGGGCCGAACCCGTCGGGGCCATGACGTTCCATCCACACCAGCCAGCGCCGCAGGAATGCCTTGTCGATGCCGGCGATCGGGGACAAGCCGCCGCAGGTGTCGCCGTCCATCGTGGCATAGCCGACGGCCGCTTCGCTGCGGTTGCTGGTCGACAGCAGCAGGGCGCCGCGCAGGTTGGCCAGCAGCCACACGCTGGGCGCGCGGACCCGCGCCTGGATGTTCTGCAGCGCGACGTCGTCTTGCTCCCAGGTCAATGGCCGCCCGATCGCCTGGGAGACCGTGCCCACATACTGTTGGACCAGGTCGTCGACTTCGAACCGATAGCATTCCGCCCCGACGGCCTCGGCCACGCCGCGGGCGGCGTCCCAGGTGGTCTTCGAACTGTTGCGGGTCGCCTGGTACGCACAACTCAACAGCCGCTGCACGGCCTGGCGCGGCTCCGAGACGCCGTCCAAGCCGGGAATGTACGCCAGACGCTCGAGGAATCCCGACAAGCCCAATTCGCGGCTGCCCAACTGGACGAGCAGGGCCGACAGGATCGCGACGGTCGCCGAGTCCACGCCGCCGCTGATCGAGACGACGAACCCCCGCGAGCGACTCTTGCGGAGGTAATCGAACAGCCCCAACGAAACCGCTCGGGCGAATTCTTCTTCCTTGACGTACGGCCCGCTCTCCCACGCCGATGACACCGGCTCGTGCGTCTCCGGCAGAATGGCGGGGAAACAGAAGTCGGTGCTGGCACAGGCGGACCGTTCTGCCAGCAGGTCCACGCGGAACGTCCCCGCCCGGGCGCGGTTCATCCGGGTCACATCGACGTCGACAATCCCCGCGGTCAGGCCGAAATCGGCAAATGAGAACCGCGGACCGACCGCCACCATCCGGCCGGCACTGGCGATCATCGCGTCGCCGTCGTAGATCGCGCGGCCCGTCTCGTTGCCCAGCAAGTTGGCATACACGTAGCTGACCGAAAAGGCTCGCGAGCCCTCGAGCACAAACCGCCGGCGGATCTGGTGCTTGTTGAAGGCGAAATGACTGGCACTCGGATTGAGGATCAGGTCCACGTTGCGGCGAGCCAAGTCGGCCCCGGGCCGGTCGCTGACCCAGGCGTCCTCGCAGATCTCGAAGCCCAGCGAAATGTCGCCGCACTTGAAAACGAGGTCGCCCAGCGGATACCGCCGCCCGGCAAACTCAGTCTCCAGGCAGACCCCCTTGGGCCACGGGCAGAACCATCGCTGTTCATAATGAATCCCTTCGTTGGCCAGGTTCTGCTTCGCGACGAACCCCAGGACGCGGCCGTCAACCACCAGGCAAGCCGTATTGAACAAGCCGCCGCCATGCAACACGGGCAGTCCCAGCGAAACGATCATGCCGCGGGTTTCCGGCAGGATTTCCTGCAGCACCCGCTGGGCCATCCGCTGGACGCCCGGTGAATGAAACGCGTCTTCACAGCCGTAGCCGGTGATGCACAATTCGGGCAAGCACAGCACGCTGACCTGCTGGTCCCGCGCCGCGCGAATCGCGTCGACGATGTGACGCTTGTTATCGTCCCACGCCAGGGCAGTCTGATTCAGAACGGCAGCAGCGACTTTGATTAGTTTCATTGGTCATCGGTCAATAGTCATTGGTCAGTCGGCAGTGGTCAGTGGTCAGGAGGCCGTCGGAACTGGGCAGCCGACAGGTCCACTTGGCTGGGCAAGCGCTCCGTCTCCGCCACCGCGCTGGGCGCGGGTCTCCGACCTCGCCCTGGCCTCCAACCGCAGGTCTTCAGCGAATCGGGAGATCTGCGGTCGGACGAAGTGGCTCGGTCAGGAGACCGGGCACAGCGCCAATCCGGGCACGACGGTGCGGCTTCCCGCACCGTTTGCAACCGTCGCCCCGCGTTCAGGGCTTGACATCGCCGGTCGCATTCGCATTATACGGAATTCTGACAAGAAAGGGGAAAACCGCGGATGTTCAGTGGAATTGTGGAACGGATGGGGACGGTGCGGCAGTTGATTTCGGATCCGCCGGGGGTACGGCTGGTGATCGAGTCGCCGGAGATCGCCCGCGACACGAAGATCGGAGACAGCATTTCCGTGAATGGCTGCTGTCTGACCGTAGTCCAAGTGGACGAGACCTCGTTCGGCTTCGATGCCGGCGCCGAGACGCTCAGCCGGACCAACCTGGGGCGGCTGAAGGAAGGCAGTCGAGTCAACCTGGAGCGGTCGCTGAAGGTGGGCGGAGAACTGGGCGGCCACTTTGTCACGGGCCACATCGACGCGGTCGGCAGGCTGGACGTGCGGCAGGACGAGAAGGACTGGTCGACGTTCTGGTTCCGCATGCCCGAGCGGCTGACGCGGCAGATGGCCAGCAAAGGCTCGGTGGCCGTGGACGGGATCAGTCTGACGCTGGTCGCCGTCGAGGACGAGCGATTCAGCGTGGCCTTGATCCCCCACACGCTGCAGATCACGACCTTGGGGAACCTGCAACCGGGAGACCCGGTTAATCTGGAGACCGACGTGCTGGCCAAGTACGTCGAGAAACAGCTGGCCAGCGGGTATTTCGCACAGGCGGGGAAATGACGAGGAAGGTGCGGCCTTCCCCGGCCGCTACCGCATCCGCCCCTCCCGCAAGTGGGAGGGTGGACTGCTGGTCAAGTCGCGACATTCGTGTCAAACGAGCACGGAATGTGTGGTGGGTTCATGGGTCTGGAACTGGGGGCTCGCTGCGCTCGCCCCCAGGCACCCCTCGACCTCAGGCACCCGGACGATTACCTTCCGTCGTGGCGTCGGACTAGCCGGCCGCGATTTGCTTGATCAGGACGGTCGTGAAGATCTGGCGATGGCCGGTACGGCGGCGCGAGTTCTTGCGGCGGCGGTATTTCTGGATGTAGACCTTTTCGCCCATCGAAGGACCGACGACTTCGGCCGTGACTGTCGCACCCGCGACGCTAGGCTGCCCCAGTTTCAGGCCAGCGTCGGACGACACGGCCAGGACCTTGTCGAAGGTCACCCGCTCGCCGGGGGGAACCTCGCGATAGTTGATCTCCAGTTCCTGGCCTTCTTCCACTTTGTACTGTTGTCCGCCGTCTGCAATAATCGCGTACATGCCCAATCCTACAAATCGTCTGTGGGTGCTATCTTCTGACACTTCGGCCGTCTTGCCGGAAACGCGAAATTGTAGTCGAGCCGCGGGACCGTGTCGAGTCCTGAGCATCGATCTTGAATCGCACCGGAAAAAGGGCTGGGGTTCGGCGATAACCCTTTACTAGGAAGCAGCTTACAATTCAGTGCCGGGCGCAATCCGTGACCCGCACAGGGGATGTTCAGGCGGGACAGGCAGCGCCGGGACCCTGTTTGACCACCCTTTAGGAAGGGACTTTGCCAAATGTACGGAGCATTGCAGCAACATCTGACGGACCAATTGGCCCAGATTCGGGCCAACGGACTGGATAAGGCCGAACGGATTATCGTCACTCCGCAGAACGCCCATATCCACGTCGCAGGCGGCCACTCGGTTTTGAATATGTGCGCCAACAACTATCTCGGGCTGGCCCAGCATCCGGCCGTGATCGAGGCCGCTCGAGCCGCTCTCGATCAGTGGGGTTACGGAATGGCCTCGGTCCGGTTCATCTGCGGGACGCAGGGAGTCCACAAGCAACTCGAGCAGAAACTGAGCGAGTTCCTGGGCACCGAAGACACGATTTTGTACAGTTCGTGTTTTGACGCGAACGGCGGCTTGTTCGAAACGCTGCTCGGTCCCGAGGACGCCGTGATTTCGGACGAGTTGAACCATGCGAGCATCATCGACGGCGTGCGGTTGTGCAAGGCCGTCCGGTATCGCTACAAGAACAGCGACATGGCGGACTTGGAAGCGAAACTCCGGGAAGCCGCCGGGGCCCGTTTCCGACTGATCGCCACCGACGGCGTGTTCTCGATGGATGGCTATATCGCCCGTTTGCCGGACATCTGCGAACTGGCGGACCGCTACCAGGCGCTGGTGATGGTGGACGACTCGCACGCCGTCGGGTTCATGGGCCGGCGCGGCCGCGGGACGCACGAGCACCACGATGTCATGGGGCGGATCGACATCCTGACCGGAACGCTGGGCAAGGCACTTGGCGGAGCCAGTGGCGGCTATACGAGCGGCCGCCGCGAAATCATTCAGTATCTGCGCCAACGTTCCCGGCCGTACCTGTTCTCCAACACATTGGCGCCGCCGATTGCGGCTGGGTCGATCCGGGCCCTGGAACTGTTGTTGGAGTCGACAGAGCTGCGGGATCGCCTGGAACAGAGCACGCGGTTCTTTCGCGAGGGAATGGCCCGTTCAGGATTCCAGATTCTGCCCGGCGAGCACCCCATCGTGCCAATCATGCTGGGAGACGCCGCGCTGGCCGCGAGGATGGCGGATGCCATGCTGGCTCAAGGCGTCTATGTCATCGGCTTTTCGTATCCCGTAGTGCCGCAAGGCAAGGCTCGCATTCGCACCCAGATCTCGGCTGCGCATACCCGAGAAGATCTGGAATTCGCCATGCGGGCTTTTGCCCGGGTGAAACAAGAAGTAGGATTAGCCTGAGCTGTCCTGACTATCGCCTCGTGATCCCAGGATGACCATGACCACTCGCCTCGACCGACCATTGCGTTTGCTGGTGATCGGCGCCCACCCGGACGATTGCGAATACAAAGCCGGCGGGCTGGCCGCATTGTATCGGCGGGCCGGCCACGACGTTTGTTTCGTCAGTGTGACCAACGGCCAATCGGGCCATCAGACGCGGTACGGCCCCGAGTTGGCAGCCGAACGACGCAACGAGGCGGCGGCCTCGGGGCGCGTTTTGGGGCTCGACTATCGCGTGCTAGACCACGTCGACGGGGAGTTGCAGCCGACGCTCGCAGCCCGTAGCGAGCTGATCCGGCTGATCCGCGGCTACGATCCGGATCTGGTCCTGACCCATCGCCCAAACGACTATCATCCCGATCATCGGATCACATCGCTGCTGGTGGCGGATGCCTCGTATTTGTTGACAGTTCCGGCGATCGCCCCGGACTCGCCGGCCTTGAGCCGGATGCCCGTGATCATGTATCTATCCGACGAATTCCAGCGGCCGTATCCGTTCTCGCCGTCGGTGGTGGTGGATATCGAACCCGTCCTGGAGCTGGTCGTCGAGATGTTGGCCTGCCACCGCTCGCAATTCTTCGACTGGTTGCCGTATAATCGGGGTGAGCTGGCGAACGTCCCCGCGGAACCGGAGGCCCAGCGGCGGTGGCTTCGCGGCTGGTATCTGGCCCTGGTCGAACCGCTGGCCGAGCGGTATACGGAGCGAATTACCGCCACCTACGGGCCGGCTCGAGGGCAAGAGATCCGCTACATCGAAGCCTTCGAGACCTGCGAATATGGGGCCGCGCTGACCCCGGAGCTGAAACAACGACTATTTCCCTTCCTGCCTGACGAGGGAGAGTGCCGATGACGAAACAACAGACAAGCTCGGAGTTGGTGATCGACTGGGCCGCGGCGCTGGAAGGCGTGGGTGGCGACGAATCGCTGTTGGTCGACCTGATCAATATTTTCTTCGACGAAGCCACGGCCAGTCTGGCCGGCATTCAGCGCGCGATGCAGGACCACGACTATGCCAACCTGAACCTCCTGGCCCATCGCCTCAAAGGGGCCGCGAAGATCTTTGGCCCCACGCCAGCCATGCTCGTGGCACAAGAGCTGGAGGCCCTGTTCAAGGAGCTTGGGGCTGACCAGAAGGCCGTCAAGCAGGGCAAGAAGGACCCCGCGGTGCTGTCTCCTTCGCGAGTCGAGGCCGCCTATGCGACGGCTCCCCGCTTGCTGGCTGAGCTGGAGACGCAAGTGCATCGCCTCAACGCCGCCCTGCGAACTCGCCTGGGCCAGTAGTCCGGGCCCGCCGTCGTGGCGCAGTGCGTCGGAGTGCCGGTTGCGGACACACAGCCTCCCTGCAGCTGCCCCCGTTCCCCTCGCACCGAAGAGAATCCCTATGACGATGGTTGCGATCCTTTACTTGGGCGATACCAGCCTGCAGGGCGCTGCGGCCTATTTGGCCGGGCTGATTCACCGCGCCGGCTGGGCGCTGGACTATGTGCCCAGCCACCTGCCTGCCGGCCGGGAGTTGTTCGACCGGCCCCGCTCGCTGTACATCGTGAGCGATTACCCTGCCGGCCGGCTGTCCTTGCCGCTCCAACAGCGTCTGGTCCAAGCGGTCGAAGCCGGCGCGGGACTGCTGATGATCGGCGGCTGGGAGTCCTACCACGGTTGCGGGGGCGACTGGGACCAGACCGCGATTGCCGCGGCACTGCCCGTCGAGATCAGCCCCACGGATGATCGCGTCAACTGCGACCAGCCGGCTGTGGTGCGTTGCGTTCAGGAGCACCCGGCCGTCCAGGGGCTGCCATGGGATACTCGCCCGCCGTGCATCGGCGGCTTCAACCGCGTACGGCCCAAGAGCGACGCGCAGCTGATCCTGGAAACACAGCGGTTTCGCGCCGGTCGCGACGGATCGGGTTTCCGCTTCGAGCCCGTCGGTTGCGATCCGCTATTGGTGGTCGGGACCCACGGTCAAGGCCGTGTGGCGGCGTTGGCGACCGACGTTGCCCCGCATTGGGTCGGGGGCCTGGTCGACTGGGGTGAAGGCCGCGTGGCGACGCAGGCTCCCGGTGCCGAGGCCATTGAGGTGGGCGATCGATACGCACAGTTCTTCCAGCAGTTGCTGGCGTGGACGGGAAAATTGGACGGTTAGTTGATAAGGAGTTTGCGAACGAATGCGACGCGATAGCGACAAGTACACCCAGTTCGGTTTGGTCCGCGATATGTTGGCAGCACCGGCGATCGTCGAACGGTTCGACGCCCAGCAAGCCCTGGACACCGCCCGGGCCATCGCCGGCGTGGGGCGACTGCTGTTGACCGGCGAAGGCTCCAGTCGGATCTTCCCGGCCAAGAACGCGATGGCGCACGCTCGCCGCCGCGGCTGGAACCTGCAACTGCACACCGAGGCCGGACGGCAGGCCCAAGAGTACGCGCTCGCCGACTGGGCCGTCTTCGCGCTGTCTAACTCGGGCCGGACCCGCGAGGTGATCGAGTTGTTCACGCAGCTCAAGGGTCGTGGGCACCAGCACCTGTACAGCCTGACGGCCTTTGCGGACTCCAAGCTGGAATCGCTGGCCACCCGCGGCTATGTCCTGAGTTGCGGCGAAGAAGGCGCCGTGGCGGCAACCAAGAGCGTGATCGAACAGGCCCTGTTCTATCGGGCACTGCTCGAGGCGGCCGCCAGCCAGCCGCAAGTGGCGTCGCGATTGGGTGACCTGAGCCGGCAGTTCGATCAGGCGTTGACGGTCGCCATCGACCCGCGCGTCGTGGAGGCAATCGCCGGAGCCAGTATCGTTTACTGGGCGGGCCGGAACGAAGGCGTGGCGGAAGAACTGACCCTGAAAACGAACGAAATCACCCGCAAGAGTGCCGACTATCTGGAAGGCACGTACGCGGCCCACGGGATCGAAGAAGTCATGCAGCGCGACCAGGTGGTGATCTGGCTCGATCCCTACGAGGGCTCGGAGGAGAAGTTCGAACAGGTGCTGGTCCAAGGCGTCGGGATGACGGTGATCGCCGTCGCCAGCCGTCCGACCCGGTTCCCGACGATCCAGATCCCCGACGCCGGCGACTTGTCCGGTTATGTCCAGATGGCCGCCGGCTGGAATATCCTGGTCGAGGTCGGCCTGCGTCTGGGAGTCAACCTGGACAAACCCGAGCGAGCCCGGAAAGTCGGCAACGAATTCACCGGACAGTGACGGCCGCGAACGAAGAACGAAGTACGAATCCCTCATGCCCCTGTTTGAATTGATCGCTGTGACGCACGATTACGGGCGCGTTCGCGCGTTGCGCGAGGTGTCCTTGTCGGTCGAGGCGGGGGCGATTGGGTTGGTGGGGCAGAACGGGGCCGGCAAGTCGACGTTGCTGCAGATCCTCCTGGGCTTGATTCGCCCGACGCAGGGGGTGGCGCGGGTCTTGGGGATGGATGTCCGGGCCGCGGGTGTGCGCGTGCGAGGCCGCGTGGGCTACATGCCGGAACGCGGGGCGATTGTGCCGGGCCTGCGGGGCGTCGAGTTCGTTGCCTTGGCCGGCCAGCTCAGCGGCATGCCGCGGCTCCAGTCGCGGCGGCGGGCGCACGAAGTGCTCTCCTACCTGGGCCTGGAAGAGGCTCGCTACCGCTACTTGGAACAATATTCCGTGGGCATGAAGCAGCGGCTCAAGCTCGCGGCCGCGTTGGTCCATGACCCGCAGGTCCTATTGCTGGACGAGCCCACCGCGGGGCTCGATCCGGAGGGCCGCACGGCCATGCTGGGCGTACTGCGAGCCCTGGCCCAGCGCCCTAACCGCTCGCTGATCCTGTCCAGTCATCTGCTGGGGGACATCGAGCGGGTCTGCCAGTCGGCGGTCATCCTGGATCGCGGCGTGGTCGTACGGATGGGACGGATCGAGGAGTTTCGGCAGGCGGCGGCCAAGTGCTTTCGGATCCGGTGCAGCGGCGACGCCACGGACCTGTTCGCCAGCTTGCGGCGGCAAGGCGTCGAAGTCGATGCAGGCACGGGCGATGCCGCGTGCCGGATCCGTTTGCCGGCCCAACTGTCCACGCGGGACGTGTTCGCCGAGTCGCTGCGGCACCGCGTACTAATTACCGGCTTGGAACCGGACGAAGAAGATTTTGCAATGGCCTATCGGCGGATGCTGGCAACATCGTAGCTCTTGCGCTCCGCGAGAGGGCTGCGGTGGGAGAACCTCGCTGTGGAACTGGACTCCGGATATCGCGATTGGCAGGGACCCTTGCGGCCGGCCTGGTGGGCGTGCTGGCCGATTGCCCGGACCAGCGTCCAGCTCGTGCTGCGGCGGAAGCTGTTCTGGGGTCTGCTGGCCCTGGCCTTGGTGAATTTCCTGTTCTTCTTCGCCCTGATCTACCTGAAGGCGCAGGTCGCCGTCGAGAATCCCACGGTGGGTCGGTTCGTGGACCAGATCCTGACCTCGGTGACGGGCGCCGGCAAGACGTATCGCGACTTCATGTTTGCCCAGGGGACGGTGACCATGCTGCTGCTGGCGTTCGCCGGCGAGTTGCTGGTGGGCGGGGACTACGAGCGCGGCGGCCTGACCTTCTATCTGTCCCGAGCGGTCGCTCGCCGGCATTATGTGCTCGGCAAGCTGCTGGCGATCGGCCTGCTGGTGACGATGATCACGGCCCTGCCCGCCTTGATCCTGTTCATCGAATACGGCCTGCTGGCCAGTTCCCTGGCGTATTTTGTCGACAATTGGCGGATCATCCTGGGCATCGTGGGCTACGGCGCAATTATGGCTGTCTCGCTCAGCCTGCTGCTGTTTACGTTGGCTTCCTGGCTGCACAAGAGCGTGCCGCTGGTCATGGCCTGGGCCTGCATCTTCGTGCTGCTGCCGGCGATTGGCGAGATCCTGCGGCATACCTACGACGACCGGCACTGGCGGCTGCTGATGTTCTGGCGGAACCTGCGTTTGCTGGGCAGCTGGTGTTTCGGCGCCTTGACGGACAACGACACGCCGCTGGTCCCGGCGGCAGCGGGCATCGTCCTGACTGTCTGGATCGTCTGCGTCTTGGCGGCCATTCCTCGAGTCCGGGCGGTGAAGGTCGTCTCATGAGCCAGGCGCTGCTCGAATTTGCTGCCGTCTCCAAATGGTATGGGCCGGTGATTGCCGTCAATGACGTCTCGCTGGAACTGCAGCCGGGGATCACGGGCTTGGTGGGCCCCAACGGCGCCGGCAAGAGCACGTTGATCAAACTGATGACGGGGCAATTGCGTCCGAGTCTGGGCGCGGTGCGGATCTGCGGACGCCAGGCGTGGTCGGCGGCAGCCAAGTCGCACATCGGCTATTGCCCGGACGCCGACGCGTTCTACGAAGACATGTCCGGCCGCGGCTTTGTGCGGACGCTCGCCCGGCTGCACGGGTTCTCCGGCCGTGGCCTGAGCGGCCGCGTGGAAGCGGTGCTGGAACAGGTGGGCATGGCCGACCGGGCCGACCGTCCGCTGGCGTCCTATTCCAAGGGGATGCGGCAGCGGATCAAGCTGGCTCAGGCCCTGGTGCACGATCCGGACCTGCTGGTGCTGGACGAACCTTTGAACGGTGTCGATCCGGTAGGGCGGACCGAACTGGTCCAGGTTTTTGCCGACCTGGCTGCTCGCGGGAAAGCCATCGTGGTGTCCAGCCACATTCTGGACGAGATGGACCAACTGGCCCGGCAGATCGTGTTCCTATGTCGCGGACGCGTGCTCGCCTCCGGCAGCCTGGCGGAGATCCGCGAGATGCTGGCCGAGTTCCCGCTGCACGTGCGCGTCGATGCCGACCGGCCTCGGGAACTGGCCATGCGTTTGGTCGGCGCTCCTTGTGTGCAAGCCGTCCAACTGCAGGGCGGCCGCGAGTTGCTGCTCCAGGTGCAGCGTCCGGACGAGTTCTTTCGCATGCTGGCCCAAACGGTGGCCGAGGGCGGCTTCCAGGTCGACCGCATGCAGGCGACGGACACGTCCGCCGAGGCCGTCTTCGACTACGTCATGCAGACGGCTCGACATCTGTAATCACGCGTCTGAACTAGAACCCGAACGAGAATCCCCAGCCGTTGCCTCGATAGTAGAAATCGTGGCTCGGGTAGGCGTATCGGCACCGGGGTCCGCAATTCGGTCCGCAGATATGCCGATAACCCGGATAGCCCGAGTACGGGACCATCACCGGCGGAACCATGTAGCTGGGCCGTCGCGGCGGACACGGCAAGACGTTGTAGTGGTGGCCGTAGGAGTACCCTTGCCCGCCGTGCCACACCTTGTAGTCGTCACCGTGCCGATAATGCCTGCCCGGATGGCCAACCGTCTGGATACGGATTCCCCCATCCTCAAAGCCCCCCGGATACGGACCCTCGGCTTGCACGTTGGTGCCGGTCAAGCCGACCAAGACCGCCGCCGAAAACAGGAATGTTGCCCCGCGCATGTTCGCTCTCCTCTCCCAAGTGCTGTGAAAAGACTGGTCTCGCCAATGGTCGCGTGCCAACGTGCCCGCGTCCGGATCTATCAGGAAAGCACGCTGCGTGCCAGCTGGCGATTGATGTCTGCAAGGTGTTGCAGATAAGACACTTGCATCTGATCGCACGCGATGGTCCGAGTGTCCGAAATGGGCGAAGTGTAATCACATTGACTTCATGGACGTATCGAAACCGCGGCACTTGAGGCCGCCCGCCGAAAGGGCATGGACTCGAGCGTTTCTGGAAGAACAGGCCCCAACCTCGCTTACGCCTTGGGTTTGGAACAGCTGGTGAAGAAACTCAGCAGCAACAGTCAGGGGAGGGCCGACGCTCCACTTTCGCACTCGATTTGCCGCTCTCATTGTCTGCTCATTGTCTGCTCCCTTGTTTACAGCAAGGGGGCGGTCGTTTACGCTGTCATTTTCTCGAAAAATAATCGGAGGCCGCAGATGAGCGAACAGATCAAGTATGTGATGGGAGAAGAGCGCATTCCGCTCGCCTGGTACAACATCCAAGCCGATTTGCCCCAGCCCGCCCCGGCGGTGCTGCATCCGGGGACTGGCCAGCCGATCGGGCCCGAGGATCTGGCGGCCATTTTCCCGATGAGCTTGATCGAGCAGGAGGTATCGACCGAGCGCGAGATCGAGATTCCGGACCCCGTGCGGCAGATCTACCGTCAATGGCGGCCGACGCCGTTGTTCCGTGCCCGGCGGCTGGAGAAGGCGTTGGGCTCGCCGGCGCGGATCTACTACAAGTACGAAGGCGTGAGCCCGGCCGGTTCGCACAAGCCGAACACGGCGGTGCCGCAGGCCTACTACAACAAAATGGCGGGCGTCAAGCGTCTGGCGACCGAGACGGGCGCCGGCCAGTGGGGTTCGTCGCTGGCCATGGGCTGCTCGTATTTCGGGCTGGAATGCAAAGTCTTCATGGTCAAGGTCAGCTTCCAGCAAAAGCCCTATCGCAAAGCCCTGATGCAGACCTACGGCGCCGAAGTCACGGCCAGCCCCAGCGAGGAAACGGAAGCCGGTCGTGCGATTCTGGCCAAGAACCCCAATTCCCCCGGTTCGCTGGGCATCGCCATTTCGGAAGCGGTCGAAGTCGCCGCCAAGTCCCCTGACACCAATTACGCGCTGGGCAGCGTGCTGAATCACGTGCTGTTGCACCAGTCGGTGATCGGCTTGGAGGCCATGGAGCAGATGGCGATGGCCGGTGACCAGCCCGACGTAATCGTCGCCTGCACCGGCGGCGGCTCCAACTATGGCGGCATCGTGTTCCCCTTTGTCGGGGCCAAACTGCGGGGCGAAGGGTATGACAAGCTGCGCGTGGTCGCGGTCGAGCCGGCGGCGTGCCCGTCGTTGACGCGCGGCCGGTACACGTACGACTTTGGTGACACGGCCCACCTGACGCCGCTGCTGAAGATGCACACCCTGGGCAGCGAGTTCATTCCCCCGGCAATCCATACGGGCGGACTGCGCTACCACGGCATGGCCCCGCTGGTCAGCCACTTGATCAAGCTCGGGCTCAGCGAAGCGGTCGCCGTGCACCAAGTCGAGTGCTTTGCGGCGGGCGTCGAGTTCGCCAGTCTCGAAGGCATCGTGCCGGCGCCCGAGGCCAACCACGCGATCGCGGCGGTAATTCGCGAAGCCAATCGCTGCAAGGAGGAAGGAATCAGCCGCGCCATCCTGTTCAATCTGTGCGGGCATGGGCATTTCGACATGAGCGCTTATACGGCGTACTTGTCCGGCCAATTGCAGGATTACGAGTACCCCGAAGAAGAAGTCG
The DNA here is from genome assembly GCA_903927685.1 of uncultured Planctomycetaceae bacterium. The sequence goes on along the minus strand of CAIYOB010000809.1, from coordinate 3,101 downwards.
CCATGGCGTTGGCTCACCTGCCCACCGTGGCCCCGTAACTACCAAGGAGATCCAAGATGGCCAATGGCTTCCTGCAGTTTTCCGCCGCACAGAAAACGTTCGACATCGGCGGCGTCCAGGTCGGCGGGCAACCCGGCGTGCGTCCGGCGGTCCTGGTGGGCACCGTGTTCTACCACGGGCACAAAGTCCTGTTGAACGACGGCGAAGGCGGATTCGACGCCGAAAAGGCCGAACGGGCGATCCGCAATCAGGACGAGTGGTCCGAGAAGACCGGCAACCCCTGCATGCTGGACGTCGTGGGCGACTCGCCCGAAGCGATGTGCAAGCACCTGGAGTTCGCGGCCAGCGTCAGCAAAGCGCCGCTGCTGATCGACGGCACGACGACCGAGGTCCGCTTGGCCGGCTTGAAATACGCCGCCGGAGCGGGCCTGGCCGACCGGGTGGTCTACAATTCAGTCCAGCCGGAGACCCAGGACGACGAACTGCAGGCGATCCAGGACGCGGGCGTGACCAGCGCCATCCTGCTGACGTACTACCTGCTGGACTTCACCGCCGCGGGCCGCGTCGAGTCCGTGCGGCAGTTGCTGCCGCGGTTGGAGCAGGCGGGGATCCGCAAGCTGATGGTCGACACCTGCTTCCTGGACTTGGCGACCTACGGTCAAGCCTGCCAGGCGTTGTGGGAGATCAAGGACGAGTTCGGCTTGCCGTCCGGCGGCGGCGTGCACAACGCCGTGGCCACCTGGAAGGGCTTGAAGAAGAAGTTGGGCGGCGAGGCCAAAGACGCGTGCGTCGCCGCGGCCTGTGCGTCCGCCGTGGCCATCGGCGGAGATTTCCTGCTGTACGGGCCGGTCGAGGACGCCAAGTACATTTTCCCGGCGGTGGCCATGATCGATACGGGCCACAGCCAAGTCGCGATGGAACGTGGCGTGAAACCCGTCGCGAATCACCCGCGGTATCGCGTCGGCTAGGGCGTCGCGCGAATCTCCCGACCCCGCACTCGGCCCGACCGAAGGTCTCCCCGGCATACGCAAGGCGTGCCCGGGAGACCCGCGGTCGGGCGTTTCGGCGCGGTCAGGGGAGACCGGCGCCGACCAGGGGTTCGGCGAGGTCGCCAAGCCGGCGCCGCGCAGGTTGAATGCTGGACGCATCTCCCATGTTCGACAGATTCACCCGTTTTCGCGCCCCGGAAACCGGCCGCCAATGCGTCCAACTGACGCACGGCGAGGGATGCACCTACCCGCTGTATTTCTTCGTCCCCACCATCACCGGGGATGGAAACTACCTGATCTACCACCATGCCGCCCACGGCCAGCTGCAGTTGTTCCGTTTGAATCTGGCCAGCGGCGAATCCCGCCAGCTGACGCACGCCACGTGCGCCGACACGCAATGGCGGCCGTGGTGCGTCGATTCCGGCCGCGGCGTCCTCGACCATCGCAGCGCGCTGAATGTGGCCCGGAACGAAGTCATCTATTTCGACGGCAACCAGGTCCGCGCGGTCCACGTCGAAAGCCTGCACGACCGGCCGCTGTTCCGCCTGCCCTCCGACCGCGAGGCGTACGGCCAGAACGATTGCACGCCGGACGGTCAGTGGTTCGTCTACATTCATGTCCCGCGCGGCAGCGTGTGGGGCCAGCCGTGCCAAGGCGCCGCGGTCGCGGCGTATTGCCTCGACACCGGGGAACAGCGGGAACTGTGCCGGATCGACAGCGCCGTGTTCCACGTTACGGCGTACGATAACCAGCGGTTCATTGTAACGCATCCGGCCGATCACCCGGGGATGCTGCTGACCGATCTGACCAGCGGTACGATCGCGCCACTGCGGGACGGGGATCCGGGCGTGCGCGGCCATCTGATCCACTGCCAGGTCACGGCGCGGGGCGTGGCCTACGAAGTTCCCGACGCCCGCTGCTCGGGCCTGTACGATCCGCTGACGCGCGGCCGCTTCGAGTTTCCGTACCCACCGGAATTTCAGTACATTCACACCGGCCGCGACCCGGCAGGCCGCTTGTGGTTCTACGAAAACTCAACTTCGTGGGACAAGTTCGACGTCCACGACCTGTACGCCTTGGTGCGGCTGGACCACGACGCGGGCCGGCACCAGTGGCAGCGGCTGATCGGCACGTGGCCCACGTACGGCGGCGGCCAGAAGGCTCACTTCCACCCACAGTTGACACCGGACCGGAAATGGATTCTGTTCACAGGCGGCGATCCGGCTTCGCACACCTGCCACCTGTTCCTGCTGGACGCCGCGGACCTGCACGACAGCGAAGGCATCTCGACGGACCTGTTAAGTCCCTCGGGCGCTAACGACCTCACCCACCAGGAGCCCCTGTCATGACACCGACTTGGAATCGCCGCCAGTTCGTCCGCCAGTCCGCCGCCGCGGCCGGCGCAGCCGCCGCTTTCCTGATCGTCCCCCGCCATGTCTTGGGCGGGCCGCGGCAGATCGCCCCCAGCGACAAGATGAATATCGCCGGGATCGGCGTCGGCGGGATGGGCGCGGCCAATCTGCGGAACGTCGAATCCGAGAACATCGTCGCGCTGTGCGACGTGGATCCGGGCTATGCTGCCGGCACGATCAATCGCTATCCCAACGCCAAGCTGTACGTCGATTTTCGGGAGCTGCTGGACAAGCAGAAGGACCTCGACGGCGTTGTGATCGCCACGCCGGACCACACGCACGCGGTGATCTCGCTGGCGGCCATCCGAGCCGGCAAGCACGTGTATTGCCAGAAGCCGCTGACGCACAATGTGTACGAGGCCCGGATGTTGGCCCAGGCGGCCAAGGAGGCCAAGGTCGCGACGCAGATGGGCATTCAAGGCCATTCGATGGAAGGCTTGCGGCTGGTGTGCGAGTGGATCTGGGCCGGCGTGATCGGCGAAGTCCGCGAGGTCGACGCGTGGTGCGACTTGTCGTACTATCCCTGGGGTCATGCCGGCTGGAGTTCGCAATGGTCGTCCCGTCCGGAGGAGACGCCGCCCTTGCCCGAGCAACTGAAATGGGACTTGTGGATCGGCCCCGCGCCGCTGCGGCCGTACCATCGGGCCTATCATCCGGCCACATGGCGCTGCTGGTGGGACTTCGGCAGCGGCATGATGGG
>CAIYOB010000808.1 GCA_903927685.1 uncultured Planctomycetaceae bacterium | reverse complement strand
CGCATCATCCGCCAGCTTGCCGGTCGGGTCGTCCAGCCGGATCCGATCGTAGACGCGGACCGCATTGCCGAACGTATCGCGGTTCGGCCGAGTCGGGTCGGTCCAGTTGAATTCCCAGAACGACTCGGGATCCTTGTTATGCAGATCGAGCCAGAACTGGGCGATCGCAAAGCGGCGGGATTCGATGGCGTCGAGATGCTTGGAGTTCGAGTACTTCTTGAGCAGCTTTTCCCACGCTTCGTTGGCCTTGGGGTACATGTCCGCAAAGAAGTAGGCTTCGCCCGCCATGAACATGGCGTCTTCCTCCAAGGCGGAATCCGGCCAGCGGTCCGCCGCCTCGAGGAATTGCGTGCCCGCCTGGGCAAAGGCATCCTGCCTCTGATCGCTTTCCGCGCGCAACGCCTCCTGGTAGTTCCCTTCCGCCTCGACGTACAGTTCGCGGGCCTTCTGCGGATTGACGCCTTTGCCAATCAGCGTCTTCCAGGAACTTTCGATCTGCTCCGGCCACCGCTCGATATCGAACGGGTTCGCCTGCGCCGTGTCCGTGGCGCCGGAACCATCCCGGCTGGCGCCCGTCAGCGAAGCGCAGCCGCACTGGATGATCAACCAAGTCGTGATCGCCGCAAGGACAATTCTACGCGTCACTCGCATTACGGACGTCCTTGTCCAATCAAAAGGTGCTACGATGAACCCGCTGGGAATCCCAGGTATGCCTGCAGGCGAGGCGGATGCCCGATCAAGTTCGCCACGTAGTGATTCAACAAGCCTCGCAGTTCGCCTCGCACTCGAGGCTCGATCTGTCCAACCCCTTCGCCGGAATCGGCACCGGCCAGCTGTCGCAGTGCTTCATGCCCGGCCCGACTCACGCTCACCACTTGTCTCTGACCTTGTCGGCAGCGGGGACACAACACTCCGCCGGCCAACTGCCCAAACAGCACGCGATCCTGCCCCGCGGACGCGGACGTTCCGCACAGCACGCACGCATCCAGCGCAGGCCAGTGCCCCAGCAGTTGCAGTGTCGCACACTCGAACTGCAAGACCGTCTCCGGCACGGGGCCGGCACGGTCCAGCGCCAACAGCGTTGCGTCGGCACGTCGATACAATTCCGGATGAGGGTCGCCCAGTTCGGTCAACTCCAGCAATAGTTCGGCAACGTAAAAGCCCGCGTACAGACGAGACAAGTCGCGGGAGGCGGACCGGAAGCGACGTTCCAATCTCGCTTCCGTCAACAAATCGAGAACATCGCCCGATTTGTCGATGAACACTATTCGACAAAGGGCTAACAGGTCAAGAGCAGAGTCGAAGGGACTTTTCGCGCGTCGGGCGCCCTTGGCCAAAGCGCCGATCTTCCCAAAATGCTCGGTGAACAGGGTCACGATACAACTGGTCTCGCTGAAGTCGATCACGCGGAGCACGATCGCCTGGGTCTTTTCCGTGCTCATGGCGGCGACTGGAAGCGCCGCAGATAGCGGCGTTGGCGAGCTAGCATCCGCTTCCGCTGGTCCGGTGTCGTGTCATCGTAACCGACCAGGTGCAGGGTGCCGTGGATCACGTACAGCAGCAGTTCATCGGCGGCCGACTCGTCAAACTGCGGGGCTTGCGACGCGGCGGTGTCGGCACTGACGATGATTTCGCCGTCCAGCCAGCCGGGCCCCGAGTCGAGCAGGAAGCTCAGCACGTCCGTCGCATAGTCGTGCTGCAGGAAGCGGCGGTTGAGCGGCCGAATGGCCCGATCACTGACCACGGCGATGCTCAGTGTCGCCCGCTCGATGCCCTCGCCCTGCAACACCAACTCGGCTGCACTGCGCAGGCGGTCGAGGTCCACCGGATGGCGCTTCTGCCGGTTCACCAATTCGATTTCCAGCATCTTCCCGGAACGCTCCTGCGAAAACTCGGCCTCACGCCGTCTGCTGATCGGGATACTTGATCCGGCCGTGGTACACGGCGGTCAGTGACTTGACCAGGCTTGCCTCGACGATATTCAGTTCTTTGAGCGTAATGCCGCATTCCTCGAACTGGCCGTCCAGCAGCCGTTTCATCATGATTTCGTGCACCAGCCCCTCGATTCGGCTCGGGGTGGGCTCGACCAGCGTGCGGCAGGCGCTTTCCGCGGCGTCGGCCAGCATCAGGACGGCGGCCTCCTTGGTCTGCGGCTTGGGGCCGGGATAGCGGAAGCTGGATTCTTCGACTTTGCCGCCTTGCTGGGCTTCCGCGACCTGCCGTTCGGCCTGACGGTAAAAATACTCGACCAGCGTCGTGCCGTGATGCTGTTCAATAAAGGCGATGATCGACTGGGGCAAGTGGTACTGGCGGCCCAAGTCGACGCCGTCCTTGACATGGGCGATGATGACCAGGGTGCTCATCGCCGGCAGCAGCGACTCGTGCTGGTTCCCGTCGCGGCCCTGGTTCTCCACGAAGTAGGACGGCTTCAGCATCTTGCCAATGTCGTGGAAGTACGAGCCGACGCGGACCAGCAGACCGTTGGCGCCGATCCGGTCCGCGGCCGCCTCGGACAACGCCGCGACGTTGATCGAATGGTTGTACGTCCCGGGAGCTCGCTGCGCCAGTTCCTGCAGCAGCGGATGGGCCGCGTCGCCCAATTCCAACAGGCTGATGTCGGTCTGG
>CAIYOB010000807.1 GCA_903927685.1 uncultured Planctomycetaceae bacterium | reverse complement strand
AGATGCATGATCCGGAATTGTATGCCCGCACGCTGTTGAATGCCGCGTCCTGGCACCCCGATTTCTACCTCTGCCTGGGCGACGATTTCAGCGTCGACACGCTGCGCACGATCACCGCGGACACGGTCGCCGAGCGTTACACGCTGCAGCGCCCGTTCCTGGGATTGGTCGCGCAATCGGCGCCTCTGTTCCTGGTCAACGGAAACCACGAACAGGCGTCCCTGTTCAACTACAACCAGTCCGACATTCGGCATGACGTGGCGGTCTGGGCCCAGAATGCCCGCAATCTCTACTATCCCATGCCGGCCCCGGACGGATTCTACACGGGCGACGCCGAGCCGCTGCCGTCCATCGGACCGCTACGGGACTATTATGCCTGGACGTGGGGCGACGCAATGTTCGTCGTCCTGGACTGCTACTGGCACTCGCCCGTCCAGGTGGATAGCGGATTTCACATGGGCGGTGGCAAGCAGGGCCGCGAGGGGAACAAGAACCGCGACTGGTGGGGAATCACGCTCGGCGACGCCCAGTACCACTGGTTTGCCCAGACGCTGGCCCAAAGCCAGGCGAAGTACAAGTTCGTTTTCGCGCATCACGTCATGGGCACTGGGCGCGGAGGCACGGATCAGGCCGGACTGTATGAATGGGGCGGCAGGGAAAACCGGGGCGACGACGTGTTTCGCCAGCGGCGCCCCGGCTGGGAGTTGCCCATCCATCCGCTGATGGTCAAGCACGGCGTCACGATCTTCTTTCAAGGCCACGATCACCTCTTCGCGCGGCAGGAACTCGACGGCGTTATCTACCAGGAAGTGCCCAATCCGGCCGATCAGGGCTACGTCGCCTACAACGAGGACCGCTACGCCTCCGCCGTCAAGCTGCCCAACTCGGGCCATCTGCGGGTCACCGTTTCTCCCGAGCAGGTCAAGGTGGATTACGTCCGCTGCTATTTGCCGAAGGACGAGACGGCGACGCAAAAGACCGGGCAGATCGCCTACAGCTACACCGTCACAGGACCGGTTCGTTAGCCCTGCGGTAAACGATCGCCGCCAGGTATCGGTTATTGGTTAGGAGAGGGCGGTGGACAGATGCGGCACTCAGCACAGAACGGCTCGCACGCGAGCAGGAGAAGCATGATGACACGATACGTCACGATACTGACGGGAGCCCTGGCGGTCACGTTGTTGTACGGTGGGGCGTTTGCCCAACCGCCGCAGGAGCAGGGGCAACGAGGCGGCCGCGGTGAAGTCCGCGGGCAGGGGGAGGGCCAGCGGCCGGCGTCGAAGCCGGAAGGGCGAGGGCCAGGGGAGGGCCGCGGGCCTGGCGAAGGGCGATCGCGAAACCCGGTCGTCGTGGCATTGGACGCGGACGAGGACGGCGAGCTGTCAGCCGACGAGATTGCCAATGCAGCCGTGGCGCTGCGGAAACTCGACAAGGACGGCGATGGCCGGCTGAGCCGCGAGGAACTGCGGCCGGAGTCCAGCCCCGAGGGCAAGCCCGGGGGGCGAGGCGAAGGCGGCCCGTCGGCGAAATCGAAGCCGGCAGGCAAGCCGGAGTCGGGCGAGGGACGAAAGCCGCCGCGTCCCGGCGACCAGGAAGGGGCTCCGTCCGGTCCGTCTCGCCGTCCCGGTGGCGATGGACGCGAACCTGCAGCCGAGCGAAAGACACCGGCGCCCGGCAACTCGGATGACCGCGGGATGAACCGCGCGTCCGCGTCCGGCGTGCCCACGCCGCCGGCCCGGCCGGCCGTCCCGGGGCCTTTCCCCGGCTTCGTCTCGATCCCTGCCGGCGAATTTGAGATGGGCGACCATCACGGTTTTGTGGATCCGAAGCACGGGGGCGACGAGACACCGCTCCACCGGGTGCGGCTGGATGCGTTCGCCATGGGAATCCATGACGTGACGACCCAGCAGTATTGCGAGTTCCTCAACGGGGCTCTGGCCCAGCGGACAATCGAGGTCCGCGACGGCGGGATCTACCTGCAGGGTGGAAGCGAACTGCTGGCCGAGACGCGGGAGCTGTCGCCCTACAGCCGAATCGGTTGGAATGGGCAAGCGTTTTCGGTCCTCGATGGCAAGGAGAATCACCCCATCGTCTGCATCCGCTGGCCCGGCGCCGCGGCGTACTGCAATTGGCTGAGCGCCCAGCGTGGACTTTCCGCGTGCTATGACACCGCCACGTGGGCTTGCGACTTGTCCAAGACCGGCTTCCGGCTGCCCACCGAGGCGGAATGGGAATACGCGGCTCGCGGCGGGGCGCACGATCCGTACCGGAACTTCCCCTGGGGTGACGAACCGGATACGACCAGGGCCAATTGGCCGGAATCGGAGAATCCCTTCCAAGCGGGGCCACCGCCGCATACGACGCCCGTCGGGTTCTTTAACGGCCAACTCCAGCGCAAGGCCGATTTCGCTTGGCCGGGCGAGGAGGAGACCTATCAGACCTCCGACGGCGCCAATGGCTATGGCCTGTATGACATGGCGGGCAACGTGTGGCAGTTCTGCAACGACTGGTACGCCAGCGACTACTACGCATCCAGTCCTGTCGAGAATCCGCCGGGACCGGCGCAAGGCAAGCGGATGCCGGACGGCAAGCCGTATCGCTGCATGCGCGGTGGCAACTGGTACAACGGCGAATATGGGCACAGCCGGGTTTCGAATCGCAATCCGTCGTACTGGCGAGGCCCTCAGGATCCCGATCATCCGTACTATCACGTGGGCTTCCGCGTGGTGCTGGCGGGCAAGTTGCCCTCTGGCGGAGTCGCTCAAGACTCGGCGTCGAACAACGTAGCCGCCTCGCTCCGGCAGATGGAACCGGCTCGCGCGGAACGAAGTTCCGACGGTGCGCACACCGTCGGTTTGATGCTCGACACCGACCAGGCGTGCCCGGGCTACACGTTGTTCGCCCCCAAGCATCACACGATGACCTATCTGCTGGACAACCAGGGGCGGGCCGTGCACCGCTGGGACAGCCAGTACGAGCCCGGTCAATCGGTCTACCTGCTGGAGAATGGTCATCTGTTGCACTGCTGTTTTACCAGGAACAATGGCTTCACCCGCGGCGGGGAAGGCGGCCGGCTGGAAGAATTCGACTGGGACGGAAACCTCGTCTGGGAGTTCGAGTACTCCAGCGACCAGTACCTCTCGCACCACGATGTCAAGCCGCTGCCTAACGGGAATATCCTCGTCCTGGCCGTCGAGAAGAAGTCTCTGGACGAGTGCCTGGCCGCGGGTTTCGATCCTCAGATGCTGCGGGACCAGCAGTTGTTTCCGGAACATATCATCGAGGTCCAGCCCACCCGGCCCATGGGCGGCAAGATCGTCTGGCAGTGGCATGTGTGGGACCACCTGATCCAGGACAACGATTCCGCCCAGGCCAACTACGGCAACGTCGCCCAGCATCCCGAGTTGATCGACGTGGACTGCAACGGGCGGGCGACGCCGGCGTTCTGGAATCACGGCAACTCGATCGCCTACAACGAGCAACTCGACCAGATTATGCTCAGCGCCCGCGGCTGTAACGAGATCTGGGTCATCGATCACAGCACCACGACCGCCGAAGCCGCGAGCCACGGTGGCGGCCGAAGTGGCAAGGGCGGGGACCTGTTGTACCGCTGGGGCAACCCAGCCGCGTATGGCCGGGGAACGTCCGAGGACCGGCAGCTGTTTCAACAACACGACGCTCAGTGGATTCCGGAAGGATGCCCTGGGGCGGGGCATATCTTGATCTTCAACAACGGACTGGACCGCGGCTACTCGACGATCGAGGAAATCGCCCCGCCGGCGGACAGCCGAGGCAATTACACGATTCAGGCGGACAAGTCATACGGGCCGGAGGAGCCCGCCTGGCGGTACCAGGCCGAGAATCCCACGGATTTCTTTTCGTCGGAGATCTCCGGCGCCCACCGGCTGCCCAACGGGAATACCTTGATCTGCGCCGGAGTGAAAGGGACCTTTTTCGAGGTCACACCGGCGGGCGAAACGGTCTGGAAGTACGTCAACCCCGTGGTGCATAACGGCATCCTGGCTCAAGGCGAGAAATCGGGCTTGGATCATCGCGAGCACAACTGGAACGCCGTGTTCAAGGTCCATCGCTATCCCGCCGACTACGCCGGACTGGACGGCCGGGACCTCCAGCCGCTGGGCCCGATCGAACAGCCCGCCTCGCTGGCCGGCAAGACCGGTTTCGCCGACCAACCACCCGAAGGAGAACCGGTTCGGGGCGGCGGACGCGATGACCGGCCACCGGAGGGAGGCCAAGGCCGCCCCAAACCGCCGCGGCCTGACGAACGGCGTTGACGACCGGTTGAGGAGGCCCGCGACGCGGCTTCGTTTAACCGCGCCCCAGCGGGAAGCGCGGAGCTGCGAAGCCACGCTCATCGGCACTTGCCGCGCTCCCCGTTGGGAGCGGTTAAACGATCCGGAGACACCCTAAGGAATCCTGCCATGAGAAGTTCATTTTGCGCTGCCGCCGTTGGGGCTGCCTTTACTCTCACCCTTGCGATTGGGCCAGTCGCCGCTTACGAACGCCTCCAAGGCCCTACCGAGCTGTTGTATTGCGATCAGGAGAAGGCATTCAACGGCTACACGCTGTTCGGCGTCGGCAGTCGGACTTACCTGCTGGATATGGAAGGCCGGGTCGTCCATACCTGGCCGATCGGGACCAACCCGCATCTGTTGGACAACGGCCACATCCTGGACGCATCGAAGGACGATCCCAGCGGCTTCCCCGGCTTTGCCGAACTGGACTGGGACGGCAAGGTCGTGTGGGAGTACGTGGAAAAGCGCGATGGCTATGCGCCGCACCACGACTGGGTGCGGATCGTCAACAGGCAACTCAACGCGCCCACGACCCTGTACATCGCCAACAAATCCATCACCCACGAACAGGCCATCGCCGCCGGCGCTAACCCGGACAACGGACCCTACGAAGACGGCCAGATGGACGCCATCGTCGAGGTCGATCTGCAGGGCAACGTCGTCTGGGAATGGTGGTTCTTCGATCACGTCGTGCAGGACGTCGACGCGACAAAGGCCAACTACGTCGGCGACGGCAAAACGGTCGCAGACTATCCCGGCCGGATCAACATCAACCTGCCCGGCCGGCCGCTGAAACGCGACTGGCTGCACTGCAACTCGCTGGACTACAACGCCGAGTCGGGCCACATCGTGATCAACTCCGTGCAGGGCGAACTGTACGTGATCGACCACGACGGCACGTTCGTGGCAGGAGATTTGCCAGCCAGCCTCGCCCAAGCGGCCGGCCCGGCGGGCGATTTCCTGTACCGTTTCGGCGATCCGGCCCGCTATGCCCAAGGCGACCCGCCCCGCGTACTGGAAAACTGGGACTCGGCCACTTCGGGCCACAAGCAGATGGGCGGAGCGCATGACGTGCATTGGATCCGTCCCGGCTTGCCGGGCGCGGGGCACATCATGGTCTTCAACAACGGGCAATACCTGTTCCAGCGGGCGCCGCAATCGTCGATCCTGGAGATTAACCCGT
>CAIYOB010000806.1 GCA_903927685.1 uncultured Planctomycetaceae bacterium | reverse complement strand
CTGGAAGACCGGCAACGGCGAACTGAACAACCAGGGCACGCACCAGCTGGACATGGCCTTCTGGGCCCTCGATCCCCAGGTGACGCATCCGCTGCGGGCGATGGCCATCGGCGGCCGCTTCCAGTGGGACGACCAGGGCGAAACGCCCAACACGCTGTTCGGGATCGCCGAGTATCCCAACGGCCAATACGTGTTCTTCAACGTCCGCAATGTGAACTTCAAGGGCTACCAGCACCAGGTCGAGAACGAGTATTACTTTGAGGACGGCGGCAAGATCGTCCGCGGACAGTACTACGCCAAAGGCAGCGACAAGGGCGAGAAGGTCTCCGTTCCGGCCGGCAAGGTTACGCCGGGCGGCAACTGGGGAGCCTTTATTGCCGCCTGCCGCGCGGGCGATCCCGAAATGGCCAACGGCACCGCCGCCCAGGCGCATCACAGCTGTACGCTGGGGCACCTGATCAACAACTCGTACCGGCTGGGCAAGAAAGTGCCATTCAACGCCCAGGCCGGACGGTTTGGCGACAACGCGGAGGCGTACGAGCACTTCATGAAACTGCACGCCATGATGCGCGACGGCGTCGGCGTACCGGAAGACAAAGCCGAATACGTCGTCGGCCCGTGGGTCAGCTTCGATGCCCAGACGGAACGTTTTACGGGTGAATTCGCCGCCGAAGCGAACCAGCTGGTCCAAGACCAGCATCGCCCCGGCTTCGAAGTGCCCGCCGCGGACAAGGTCTAAGATTGTCCCTCAGTCGGCTGCCGTCGCCCAGTTCACCCTCCCGTCTGCGGGAGGGTCGGACGCGGTAGCGGCCGGGGAGGGCGCTGCTGCCCCACGCGCTGTTGTCTCACACGCTGACCGCCTCGCGCCGGCGGGCAAAGCCGAATTCCTCGAGCGCCTGGTAGACTTCCTCCAGCGTCTTCTCGCCGAAGTTCGAGATGCTCAGCAAGTCCTGCGGCGTGCAGTTCAGCAGGTCGCGCACGGTGAAGATCCCGCGCTCTTCCAGGCAGTTGGTGGTGCGCACGGTCAAGCCGATTTCGGCCGTGCTCATCTCCAAGCGTTCCTGCATGATCCTGGCCGCCTCTTCAGCCTTGCTCAACGGAATGCGTGTCCGAGCCATGGGCTCCGTCCCCTTTTAGCGAACCTTCAAAATGGACCGCGGGCGCGAGGGCGCTCACGAACTTGACCCCCGCCGCCACGCACGCGAAGGTCAGCAATATAACGCGCCGGGACGCTCGGCCAGCGCCAAGGGCGAAAAAATCACCAAGAAATAATGCTAGCACGCGACACGCGGGCTCCGGCAGGGCTCGAGTGCGTCGTCCAAGCTGAGAATTGTGGTTGGGTGGCTGGGGTCGAGCCACGAGGTACGAGGTACGAGTGGCGAGCCCTCAGTTCTCGCCACTGGGGGCTCGCTGCACTCGCCCCCAGGCACCCCAACATTTAGCCTGGACAACGCACGAGGAGGTTCGGCAAAACCGCCAGAGACTCGTGTCCGCCGGAGTTCGAGCTTGATCGGCGGCTCCCCTTGTGGTAGGACGATAGGGGGCTGGATTCTCAAAGACACCTCTTGCGGCTGGAGAGGGGCTGTGGACATCATCGCCCGATTGCTCGATCGAGCCCGACAGAAGAGCGCCCGCCTCGTGCTGCCCGACGGCCCGGATGCGAACGTTGTGGCGGCCGCCCGCCGGCTGCTGGACGAACGGATCGCCCGGCCGATTGTGCTCGGCAGCGCCGACCGCCTGGCCGAAGCCGCGGCCCGGGCGCACGTCGCACTCGACGGCCTGGCGACGATCGACCCGGCCGACTCGCCCCAGGTCGAAGCGTATGCGGCTGCCTACGCCCGCCGCCGCAACGTGCCAGACAACGTGGCCCGGCGACTGGTCCGCAAGCCGCTGGTCTACGGCGGCATGATGCTGGCCCAGGGCGACGCGGACACGCTGGTTGCCGGCGCGCTGAACGCCACCGCCACCGTGATCCAGGCGGCGACGGTTACCGTCGGCTATGCCCCGGGCAACCAAACCGCCTCCAGTTTCTTTCTCATGCGGCTGCCTGAATATGGCGGCCGGCGCGACGTGCCCCTGATCTACGCGGATTGCGCCGTGAACGTTCAGCCTTCGGCCGCACAATTGGCCGACATCGCCTTGACGACCGAGGCGACCGCCAGCCAGCTGTTGGACGAACCGCCGCGCGTCGCCTTGCTCTCGTTTTCCACTACGGGCAGCGCTGCGCATGCCGATGCCGACAAGGTCCGCCAGGCCTTGGCGCTGGTCCGGCAGCGCAGCCCGGACTCGCGGATCGACGGCGAGTTCCAGGCCGACACGGCGCTGTGCCCGCGGGTCGCCGCCAAGAAGCTGAAACGCGGGAGCGCCGTCGCTGGACAGGCCAACGTCCTGATTTTTCCCGATTTGGACGCGGGCAATATCGCCTACAAGTTGACCCAATACTTGGCCGGCGCCCAGGCCATCGGCCCGATCCTGCAGGGTTTCGCCAAGCCGCTCAGCGACCTGTCGCGGGGGGCCAGCGCTGACGATGTCGTGGCCACGGCGGCAATCTGCCTGACGCAATGCAAGGCTCGTCTATGAAAATCCTCGTCGTCAACTGCGGCAGTTCGTCCATCAAGTACCAACTGTTCGAGATGCCACAGCGGGCGGTCTTGGGCAAGGGGATCGTCGAGCGGATTGGCGAGCCCGGCTCGGCGCTCAGCCACACTTCGCACGGGCACACCGAGCGCCGCCTGACGCCGGTCGCCACGCACGAGCAGGGGCTGGAGCTGGTCCTGCACGCCTTGACCGACGGGACCGGAAAGCTGCTGGACCGGATCGACGAGATTGAGGCGGTGGGGCATCGCGTCGTGCACGGAGCGGATGAGTTCACGGGCTCGGTGCGGATCACCGACCCGGTGCTGGCGGCGATCGAGCGGGTGGCCCATCTGGCCCCGTTGCACAACCCGCCGAACCTGGCCGGCATCCGCGCCGCCCAGCGGGCGTTGCCGCGAGCGGCGCAAGTGGCCTGCTTCGACACCGCCTTTCACGCGACCCTGCCGCCCGTGGCCTACACCTACGCCTTGCCCTACATGCTGTGCCAGCAGTACCGGATCCGCCGTTACGGCTTTCACGGCACCTCGCACCGCTACGTTTCCGGACGCGCGGCCGAGTTGCTGGGCGCCGCGCCGGATGCGGTCAACCTGATCACCTGCCACCTGGGCAACGGCTGTTCGATGGCGGCCGTCCAGCGCGGCCGCAGCGTCGACACCACGATGGGGCTGACCCCGCTGGAAGGTCTGGTGATGGGCACGCGGACCGGCGACTTGGATCCGGCCATCCTGTTCTATCTGGGCGACAACGGCTACGACATCGCCACGCTGAACCGCATCTGCAACACGAAGAGCGGGCTGATCGGCATTTCGGGTTCGTCCAACGACCTGCGGACGCTGAGCGAAAAGTCCGCCGCCGGCGATGCCCGGGCGCAGCTGGCGATCGACGTCTTCTGCTATCGAGTCAAGAAGTACATCGGGGCCTACGTGGCCG
>CAIYOB010000805.1 GCA_903927685.1 uncultured Planctomycetaceae bacterium | reverse complement strand
CTCCCGCGCGCGGGAGGGCGAAGGTTGCCCTCCCCGGCCGCTACCGCGTCCGACCCTCCCGTGCGTTGGAGGGTGAATGGGGCATGGTGTCAACGTTCGGGGGCGCGGTTCCAAAACTGGTCTACATCGGCAGCGATGTTGGTTCGGGTCGCTTCCAGTTCGTCCGCCCAGGCGGCGCTGTCGCTCGGCAGAGTAGCCGGACGCAGGGGCACGGTCTTGGACGGAGCGGATGAAGGCGATCCCAGAGCGGGTTGCGTCGAAGTATCGGGCGACGGCTCCGGGCGCGTCGGCGACCGGGATCGCGGTCCCCCAGGTGTTCAGCAGCTGCAGGATATAACTGTCCGCCTCGCTGGGAGGCCGAATCACGGTGCCGAGGTAACGCATCGCGGCACGATACACCGGACGGAACGGCCGGACAAGGCGGGGGGCCTCGGCCCTACAACGGATTGAGCGGCCGCACGTACTCCTGGGTAAAGCAGTCCTGGCACGTCAAGTGCTCGCCGTGGCCATGCCAGAAGCATTCCAAGACGCTGATGCGATACAGCTTGCGCTGGCAGATTTCGCAACGTTCCGGGAGGAAACGACTCGTAACCACCGCCACGGTCAACGTCACGAAGAGGAGGGCAAGCGTCAGCCGGCGCATGATCGGAACTCCTGGGGAAGCAGGGAGGAACGGCAGCAAACATCCATCTGAGCGAGTATTCGGCCTCTAGAGCTAGATATTGCCGCCGCGGCGAAAAGCTTTCACAAATCCGCCGGTGGGGCGTGACGCTTCGCTCCGGTCGAGTTGAGGATTGGCGTGCCTGGGGTCGAGCCACGAGGTACTTGTGGCGAGCCCCCGGGGCGCCGGTCTCGTCGACGCTGCGTCTCTGGCAGTCCGTACTTGGCCGAAGGCCATATGCACATTGTCCGCAGCACGGCGGTGAATATGGCCTTCGGCCAAACAACGGACGTTCGCTCATATTCCTGGGGCGCTGCCCCAGGCTACACTGAATATGGCCTTCGGCCAAAATCACGGGACGAAAATGCGCAACCTCAAAGGCCCGGCTCTTGGGGGCTCGCTGCACTCGACACCGGGCACCCCGACATTCGCGAGCCTCGACGCCGGACTGCAACGCTGCTATTCTTCCCGCAACGCGGCCAACAGCGGTGCGTGCAGGACCGCCCGCGCGGCGGCCAGGCTCGTCGCGCAGCCGACCCCCAGGACGATGGCCAGCAAGATCGTCAGGTCGAACAGCGGGATTGCGGCGCCGCCGACCAGCAGTTGCGGCAGCGTGGTCACCAGGGCGGCCAGAAAGCCGGTCAGCAGGCCGCCGAGCAACAAGGCGAGGGCCTCGAACAGAACCAGGCGAGCCAACCGGCGGCGGCGGAAGCCCTCGGCCCGAAGCAGTGCTAGCTCTCCGCGCCGTTCGAGCACGCTGCGCATCTGAACCGCGGCCAAGCCGAAGGTGCCCAACAGCAGGCCCAGCGCCCCCAGGCTCTGGAAGGTGCTCAAGTACGTGTTCTGTACCGCAAACAGATCCTGTAACCGCTCGGCCGCCGAAACGGCGTCGAAGCCCTGATCCCCCAGGCGATCTTCCAGCGCTGCGGCCACCGCCCG
>CAIYOB010000804.1 GCA_903927685.1 uncultured Planctomycetaceae bacterium | reverse complement strand
CGCTCTCCGCCGTGACGTACACGGCCTTGGCCTGGACGGTGGAGTCGTCCAAGGCGGCCGACGCGCCGGGGTTCAGCGTCGCCTTGGCGACCGAGCCGGCGGCCGCCGCGGAGATCAGCCCCAGGCTAGCCGCCGCCGCCAAGACTTGATTGTCCACGGCCGCACTGCTGTCGGCGTGCACGGTCAAGTCGCCGCCGGCCTGGATGGTGCTGCCGTCGATCCCGGCGTCCGTCGTGGTGTCGACGGTCGCGGTCGAGCGGGCGCCGCCGCCGCTGAGCGTAAAGCTGAACCCATAGCTGGCGCTGAACGCAATCGCCGCCGAGCTGGCCTCGATCGAGGCTGCGTTCTTGGCCTCCACCGTCAGCTTGCCCGCCGTCGTGACATCGGCGTCGTCCACGCGGGCCTGGATCGCGCTGTGGATGACGTTCGTGGCATTGGAGACGCCCACCGCAATACTCGAGGCATACAGCCCGAACGAGACCGCGACCGAGGCCGCCAGCGCCTGCGAATCGATACTCGACAGGTCCTGGGCCGTCAGGTTCAGATCGCCGCCGACCGAGACTGCGCCCCCGTCAATCGAGGCCTGCACGTCCGTGTAGATCCCGTTGTTCGTACTGGCCCCGGCGCCGCTGAGGGCGATCGCGACGAAGCCGCCCGAGATGGCCACCGAGCCGGAGGCCACGGTGGCGTCGATCGATTGTTGCGACAGGGCCGCGAACGCCAAGTCCTGGCTCGCGTCGATCGTGGAACCCGACGCGTACGCCTTGACCGGAGCCGGAGTTTCCTCCAGCACCTGCCGCCACAGCTTCGTGTCCCCATAGTCCTGCTGCAGGAGGAAACTCCCATCCCGGCTGTCGCAGTTATTGCCGCCGATCGTCCACTTCTGCAACTCGCCGCCTCCGACAGGCGTCAGGATGTAGTCCTGCTTGTCGTCGTCCGCGTCTTCATACGGCCGGAGGCTGCCCAGGTACTGCCAGCGGCCGGTGTTGCCGAAATCCTCGTCCGCCAGTACGACCGTGGCATCGCTGCCCAGGTACAGGTACAGCTTGTCCGCATCCACGTCGCGGACTTTCGTGGTGTTGCGCTTGAGGCTCGTCTTGGCGCGGCTCAGCGTCTCCGTTCCCAGGTACTCGTACACGTCCCCCGACCGGGCTCCGCCGCCCGCAGACAGCTTGACCTTCTGGCCGGTGGTAATCGTCGAGGGATCGTCCTCGTCGCTCTCGTAGTCGTACTGGGTCACGCCGTGCGGGTCAAAGCCGATGAAGTTGCGGGCCAGCGAGACGCCCACCGAGGCGCCGAAGCCCACGCCGCCCACGCCCACCCCGACGGCGGCGGTGGCGATCAGTGCATCGATCGACGAGGTATTGGTCGCCTCGGCGCGGACATCCCCCGCGGCGTCCACCGTGCTGCCCTGGAAATACGCCTCGGCGCCGCTGAGCACGATGTTCAGCGCTTCCGCCCCGGCCCCGCTGAGCGAGACGCCGGCCAGTCCCAGCGCGGCCGAGACGGCGGCGGCCGCCGCCGTCGACTGGATCAGCGCCACGTCGTCGGCTTCCAGCGCGATGTCGCCGCTGGTCGCCGTCACGCCCTGGTCCGCGTTCCGGATGAAAGCTTCGGTGCCGTTGTCGATCCGGTTTTCGGCCAGCGAAACCCCGACCGCGACCGAGAACCCGCCGAACAATCCCAGCGAGGCGGCCAGGGAGGCGGCCCCCGCCAGGGCCTTGATCGTTGAACGGTCGTGGGCCGTCAACGTCACGTTGGCGGCGGAAATGCCGCTGCTGCCGTCGCCGTCAATGCAGGCCACCACGTCGGTAGCGATCCGGTTCTCCGCCCGCACGCCGGAGCCGGCGGCGCCGATCCCCACAGCCAGCGCACCGCCCACCGCGACGGATCCGGCCAGCACCGTGGCGTTGATCGTCTCGCTGCCAGTCGCGGTGAGCGTCAGCTCTCCGCCGGCCGTGACACTGGAATCGACAATCTTCGCCCGCACGCCCACATTCGCGTCCTGGCCGTCGCTGTCGTAGCCGATCGTGTTCTCGGCGATCGAGACGCCGATCGAGATGCCCACGCCGCCGCCGAGCCCCAGGCCCACCGAGACGGCGACCGAGCCGACCAGGGCCGCGATCTCGGAAGTGCTGGTGGCCGTCACCGCGACGTCGCCGGCCGCCGTCACGGTGCTGTGCGAGATCATGGCGTTGACGTCGGACAGCACCACGTTGCGGGCCACCGCGCCGGCGCCGCTGAGGGCGACGCCCAAGCCGCCGCCGATTCCCAGCCCCAGCGCGGCTGCGACCGACATGGCGTCGATCGTACTGCGGGACACCTCGTAAGTGTAGTTGCCTTCGCTGCCGGTCTTGGTCAGATAGTACGTTCCCCCGTCCTCGACCGCCAGCAGCCACACCGAGCCCTCGCCGACGGCCGACAGGCGGATCTCGCCCTCGAGCTTCTCGCCCTGGGCGGCGAAGGCGGCGACCAGGGCTGCCCGCGTCGCGTTATCGCCGGTCTCGTCAATCGCCGCTTCGTCCAGATCCGTGTTCGACTTGTCCTGGTCCGCCGTCGTGGCATCGTCCAACTCGTCCGGGCTCAAGGACGGTTGCGAGGCGGACAGCGAGAACAGCGTGAGCCCGCCCGACCGGGCCTCGACCGTGACATCGCCCTCCGCGGTCGTGACCGCGTCCGCGTTCGCGATGTAGGCATCCACATGGTTGCTGACCTCGTTCGTGGCCAGCGACACGCCGATGGCGATCGAACCCCCGACAGCGCCCGCCGCCGAGGCGGCGATGGACGCCGCGCCGACAATGGCCCGAATGCTGGAGGCGTCGTCGGCCTGGATCTGGACCGAGTCCGCCTGGATCCCCGCAGCGCCGTCGCCGTCGATATACGCCTGGACGTCCATCCGGATCTGGTTCTTGACGCTCGCCCCGGCCCCGCTCAGACTGACCGCCGCAGCCCCGCCGCCGGACAGGGCGACCGCCCCGGAGAACACCTTGGCGTCAATTTCCTGCGTGGCCTCGGCGTCCAGCGTCAACTGACCCGACGCGACGACGCTCGTGTCCTTCAGATAAGCCTGTACGCCGGCTGCCAGCGGCGTGAGGTTCACTTGCTTCCACAGCGTCGGGTCCGCGTAATCCTGCTGCAAGAGATACCTGCCCGTCACCGCCAGCACGTAGGTCTTGCCGTCCGGCACCCACCAGACCGGCTTGCTGCCGGTCCAGAATCCGTAGTCGACGTGGTCAAAGTACTTGCCGCGGTTCTTGTCGGGCTTCAACCAGTTCCGGACCTCCTCCGTTAACCCGTCCCCGACCTTGGTGCTCAGGTGATGGTCGTCGCCCTTCGGATCCCACCAGTCGGGGTCGAGGTTCTGGTACTTGGCGTACTTGCCGCTGTTCTTCGCCGGATCTAGCACCTTCCGCGCGTCCGCCGTCAGCCCGTCGCCCGCGTCGGTGCTGTTGTAGATGTGCTACCCGTCCGAGCCCCACCAGTCGCCGCTGGAACTGTCTGCGATGTCGCTCGCCTCACCCTTGAAAAACTTGTCCGTGTACTGGCTGTGCGATTCTTTGAAGACCGTACCCGCCTGGCTGAACGGGACCAGGTT
>CAIYOB010000803.1 GCA_903927685.1 uncultured Planctomycetaceae bacterium | reverse complement strand
CGGGGGCACCGGAGAAGGCACCGTCACGAAGGGGCCAGGCAGGAAGACTCCGGGAGACGGCAGTTTCGGCCGGCGTGGAGCGCCAAGCACCGCCCTTAGCAGATGCGTCGGGGGTCGTCCTGATGATCCTCACGTGGCCGGGCATACGGTTATCGGCCCCGAGCCACGCAGGTACTACCTGCAGCCGCCTGGAGAAAATGGTCCGAGACCATGACCAGTGAAGTCCCACGCCGTCCGACGGTCGGTAAGCCGCCCAATAAGTCACTGACGAAAACCGGGCGGGCAACGCGGCGGTGAGGACGTAAACAAACCCCACGCCGCTGCTTGCACACGCCAAGCCCGACTTTGCATCAGCCCGGGGCTGGGGTGAGGGGCGAAATGGAGAATGGGGAAGTTATTTCGTGAGCGTTGCTCCAGCCGCGATGTTCGCTTGCACCGGACAGCGCCGGCGTCAGGCCGCGTCATTGAATTGAGTGATCCGGATAGCACCCCCAGGTAGGTGTGCGATGATCTCCAATTCGCCACCCAGGGCAGCGATTAACTTTCGGAGGGTGCTGATTTGCATGTCGTCCTGAGCCTCCAGTCGCGACAGACTCGGCTGCTCGATGCCCAGCGTAGCCGCCAGTTCCTCCTGAGTCAGACCCACCTCGCGGCGAACCTCGGAGAGTAGCATCTCGGCCATCATTTCCTTGGCTCGAGCCTTGACTCGGATAAGCGACTCGGGTGGCATTCGCGACTCGAGTTCCTTAAAGTTCCTTGCCATCAGATCAGGCCCTCCCCATGGAGCATTTCCAGATGAATCAGGCCCAACTGCCGTAGCAACTCGACACTAGCCGCCACGGATTCCTGCTCATCCTCGTTCAGCAGGTCCCACCAGGCGCCAAACTCGTCGGTGAACTCAACTTCCCACATGGCTGAATTATAGCATTTGACCTATGTCGGCAAACTGATAGCTGCTAGGCAGAGGTGAATTCCCAGCTCCGCGGGCATCATCAACGGGCCGATCGGCGTCGGGGAAAAAGTCAGCAGGTGGACCAGAAGGTGGCTTCGTCCACGAACGTCAACTCCCGGGGCTCCAGGGAGGCCGAGGCGCTGTCCCAGTCGCTGTCCCAGTCGCTGTCCCAGTCGCTGTCCGGGTCGCTGTCCGGGTCGCTGTCCGGGTCGTGGACGCGAAGGTCCTCGGCCAGCGGGGCCTCCTGCCTGTCGCCGAGGCGTCGTGGCACCTACGATCCGGACTTGCTGGCCGCACGTACACTGTCGCACGTACACGCTGGACACAACAGGGGCACAAGGTCTACAATTCAACGACGGGCATTTTCGGCGGAACACCTACTGTCCGAGGGGCAGAGTATGACACTGGCTGAGTTGCTGCCTGCGATCCAGCAGTTGCCTGCTGCAGACAAGATCAAGCTGATTCGCATCTTGGCAGAAGAGCTGGATGAGGGCGAGGACATCTCACCGCTGGTCCCAAACAAGGTCTACGAGCTGCCGACGCCTTACGGCACGCTGGGAGCGGCCGAGACACTCTTGCAGGCCCTGCGCACTGCCGACGAAGAACCCAGGTGACGCTGATGCGATTCAGGTACTCCTCGATCGCCCCCGCACGGCATGAATCGGACAGTCTGCCGTGGTTGCCCCTCGTTCTTCGCGTCGGCACACGCGAGGTCATGGCGGTCGCGTTAGTGGACAGCGGCGCCACGGTCAACGTGTTGCCATTCGAGTTGGGCGTGGAACTCGGGGCGGTTTGGGATGAGCGCAAGGCGATCCTGCGCGTGTCCGGAAGCCTGGGCAGTCAATCGGCGATGCCGATCTTCGCCCAGGGTGAGCTCGAGGGCCTTCCGGCTGCCCGACTGGCCTTCGCGTGGATCAGGCAAAGCGACGTGCCGTTGATTCTGGGACAGACGAACTTCTTCATGGAGTTCGACGCCTGCTTCTACCGCTCAAAGCTCGAATTCGAGATCCGGCCAAAGTCGCCCGCGTGAGTCGTCCGTTGGTTCACACGGTTCGCCGATGGTGGTTCTCACAGTACCGGGCGATCCAGGCAAACGGCACGCCCTTGGAGGAACCTCTTGACGATTACGCCATCGCGGCCGAAATCCGCGGCTGATAGGAAATCGCTTTTCTGTCACAGGACTGAAGCTAAGCAGGGAAACGTGGTGAGTGAATGGGGGTGGCGAGGTCAGGGAGGCCGAGTCGCTGTCCGGGTCGTGGACGCGAAGGTCTCCGGCCGGCGGCGCCCGGGGTGACGAGGGACACCAGAGCCCGCAGTGCCGTCGACTCATCCCGATTACGTCACCCTGCGGTGGCTCAATGAAGGCGACGATTTTCATCTGGCCGGAACAACGAGGACAGATGTCAGTTGTCATTTGCAGGGGACCCGGAACAACGGACCGAGGACCAAACCTGGTGGCAGTCTCGGGGTACCCGGTACTCCGGGTCGGCGGACGCGGGCGAAGTCCTCCTGCAGGTCGCCGCACTTCAGAAGGGCCCTCATCGAGCGCTCGACGACAGGGCGTCAGAAGCCATACTTGGCGGCAAACCATTCGTCATCGACTTGCTGGAATGGCTCGAAACGCCGCTCCAGCAGTCGCCACAGGTCGGAGGCATCCGGATCGCGGGGGCGGTACAGGGGCAGGGGTTCGACACACGCGGCGACCATGACAGGAAGGGCACCGGGTCCGCGCAATGCATGGCAGAATTGCTCGCCTGGCCCGGGTTCCAACCTCGCCTCGGAACCAACTCGCCCGCGACCGTCGGGGGCAATCTCAACGTTGGCGCCGACAATGCCGGCCCGCTGCTGACGCTGGACCTGCAGTTGCGAACGCCAGCGTTCGCACCTGCCTGATCGTCTTCGTCTGCAGCCCCGCCGGGCAACGCGGAGCGACCGGTTCGTAGCGTCTTTGCGGCTGGTCCAAGTGTATTGCCCCACAGCAGGAAACGGTCTACGATAGCTGGATGGTGGCGGGAGTCGAATTCGATCTCTGGCCGTCACCGTTGCGCGT
Source organism: uncultured Planctomycetaceae bacterium (assembly GCA_903927685.1). The sequence goes on along the minus strand of CAIYOB010000803.1, from coordinate 850 downwards.
CTTGGCCCAGACAGAACCCCAACAGACAAGAGACCAGCGCACGCCGCCGTGAACCTGCTCCGCGCCCACGAATCATCTGCTCTGCGGCGTGATCCCAAGCGGACCTATGGCCAGACTTCGGCCACCGCCGCTTGGAACCGTGCGAACTGCCGGCGAGCCTCCGGCAGCAGGGTTCGCAGACGCTGGCTGTCTCCGGCTCTCCCCGCGGCCTCCAGGGCTGCGGTCACCTCGCGGAAGGCTCCGGCCTCGAGCGAGGCTGCCGCCCCCTTCAGCGTATGCGCTTTCGCTCCCGCCAGATCGCTCCGGCCGGCCGCGATATCGGCCGCCAATGCCTCCAACTGCTCCGGCACGGTATCCAGGAAGCCGGCCACGAGGCTCCGTGCCAGTGCCTCGTCGCCCAGCATCCGCGCCACGAGTGCCTCGCAGCCGAAGACCGGAATGTCAGGTGGCAGTCCAAGCCTTGGGTCCGCGATCGCTCGCACCGGGACGGTTTCGACGCGAGCGGGAGCCGTCGTCTCGTCCGCGGTCTGGCTCAGCCAGCGCTGCAGCATCTGGTTCAGTTCCCCGGGTTGCACGGGCTTGGACAAGTAGTCATCCATCCCGGCCGCGAGGCAACGCTCCCGGTCGCCCTTCATGGCAAAGGCTGTCATCGCGATGATCGGGATGTGCACGGCCGCCGCGCCGGCTGCCCCTTGGCGGATGCGCTGGGCCGCTTCGAAGCCGTCCAGTTCCGGCATCTGGCAGTCCATGAGAACCAGATCGTAGGGCAGACTCGACAGCGCCGCGAGGGCTTCCTCGCCGTTGCCGACCGCATCGGCCCGGTAGCCAAGCTTCTCCAGCACCTTGATCG
>CAIYOB010000802.1 GCA_903927685.1 uncultured Planctomycetaceae bacterium | reverse complement strand
TCGACCCGTTGCTCGCCGTCACGCTGTACGGATCCGCCTTACTCGTCCCGTCCACCAGCACCGACTGGTCCCCCAGCGAATGCCAAGCCCCGCCCAGCACGTTCGCCTCGTCCGTCACGTCCACCGTGTACGCCCCGTCCGGAAGGTTGCTGAACGTGTAATCGCCACTGGCGTTGGTCGTGGTCGTGGCCACGATGTTGCCGTTGGCGTCGCGCAGCACGACCGTCACGCCCTGGTAGCGGCCCGCTTCCGTCCCGTCCAGCGTCCCGTCCGCGTCCGTGTCCCGCCAGACCGTCCCCGAAATCGTGTTCGGGGCGCTCGTGTCCCGGTAGCCAAAGTCCTGCGCCAGATTGACCAGCGAACCCGCCGCCAGCGTCACCGCCGATTCGTTCAGCGGCCCCACGCTCCCCGGATCCACCGTGTTGGTCACGCCCGCCGGCAGCGTCCCCGTGTCCACTCGCACCACATAGTTGCCCGCCGCCAGGCCGCCGAAGAAGTACTGGCCGTTCTCGTTCGTCAGCGTCGTCTGCAACAGCGTGTCGCTCGCGTCCCACACGCCCGGCGAGGTCACGGAGTCCAAGTACAGCTGTACCCGCACCCCTTCCAGACCCTCGCCCGCATCGAAGTCGTTCCCCGCGTCCCGGTCCAGGAAGATCGTGTCCCCGATCAGCCCTTCCCCCGCATTCTGGCCCGGTGGCGCGTAGCCGATGTCCGCCGTGGTCACGTTCGCCCCGCTGACCGTCACCGGCGTCCGGTCGTCCAGCGTCAGGTCCCCCACCGGGTTGCTGATCGGCACCAGGTCCCCCAGCACGTTCGCCGTGTCCGTCACCACCACCGCGTAGCTTCCGTTCGGAAGACCCCGGAACGTGTATGTCCCCGCCTCGTTCACCGCCGGCGTCGCCGGGTCGTCCGCCGAAGTCACCGTCGTCGCCACCACCTGGCCACCGTTGTTCAACAGCGTCACCGTCACGCCCGCAATCCCCGGCTCGCCCGCGTCCTGCGTCCGGTCCCCGTCCGGGTCCACCCAGATCAAGTCCCCGATCGAATAGCCATAGCCGACCGCCGGCTGGTAGCCGAAGTCCGCGTTCACGAACATGTCGCCGGGCGCCAGGATGATCGGGCTGGTCGTCCGCTGGTCGCCTTGACCCGCCGGCAGCGTCGTCCCGAAGTAATCCGGATCCCCAGTCTGCGTGTAGTTCGCCGGCGGCGTCACCACCACCCGGTACGCGCCCGCCGTCAAATTGTCGAACACGTAGCTCCCGTCCGCGTCCGTGGCCGTCGTGGCCGTCGTGTCATCCGCCGTCCCGAAGATCCCGTCCGCGCCCGCGTTCGTCAACGTCACCGTGACGTTGCCCAGACCCGCTTCCCCGGGGTCCTGCCGCCCATCCCCGTCCGCGTCGATCCACACCCGGTCTCCGATCGCGCCCGTCCCCGTGTTCGTCGCCGGGTCCGTCGTCCAGTTGTAGCCAAAGTCCGCCGTCACGTACTCCTGGCCCGCCGCCAGCGTCACACTGTGCGCGTTGTTCACGCTCGCGTCCGGGTCGAACGTCTGCACCATCCCGCTGGGCGTCGTCCCGCCGTTGACCGTCACCGTGTACGTCCCCGGCAGCAGGTCGTTGAACGCATACCCGCCGTCGGCCCCCGTCACCGTCGTCAGCGACACCGTGTTCCCGTACACATCCGCCCCAGACAGCGTCACCGTCAGCCCCGCGATCCCGTCCTCGCCCGCGTCCTGCACCCGGTCCCCGTCCTCGTCCAGCCACACCCGGTCCCCGATCGAACCTCGTTGCGGCACGAACCCAAAGTCGTAGCTCGGGTCCGTCTGGCCTTCCGTCAGCGTCGCCGGCTGACCGCCCGACAGGTCCGAATCCAGCAGGTCACTCCCGCCCTGGTTCGCCGGGCTGGGCACGTAGCCCGCCGGCGTCCCCACGCTCAGCGCATACGTCGGCTCGCCGCCGCCCACCCCGTCAAAGTTCTCGTCCAGCAGCAGGTTCCCGAAGCTGTACCAGCCCGTCTCCACGCCCGGCGTCGCCG
>CAIYOB010000801.1 GCA_903927685.1 uncultured Planctomycetaceae bacterium | reverse complement strand
TGCACTCCGCGCCGCACGGGCACTTGCAGGCAGCCTTGTCCGCCGGCGGGCACTTGCACGGAGCCGGGCACTTGCAGGCCCCGGCCGGGCAGGTCGCACAGCAGGCCTTCGGCTTGCCGCATTCGCACGGCGAGCACTTACAGGTCGGCTGGCAGGGACAGGCTTTGGGCGCGTCCGCCTCGGCGGCGGCACCCATCAGAGACGCAACAAAAATCAAATGCGCAAACATGGACAGATCTCCTTGAGAGACTACAGAGAATCAAACAGCCAAGAAACCAACAAGAAATGAATGACGCAGGCTGTCGATCAAATCGTCCAGATGCAGAACAGGCTTTGCAGCCGATGGCCGGGCGGAGAATGCGCCCGCGTTCTGAATTCCCCAGCGAATGCGCAGGCCTGGGGGCTCGTCAGCGTGGCCGGCAGGGAGGTTTGGTGGATCGCCAGGGGCTGTCCCGGCTCGAGCTGCAATTGAACCGTGACAGGAACCGCCTCGGGACTCTTCCCGACGCGGCACGGACACGGACGAGCCGGCGATTTCTGGGGCTTACAGCACGCGGGGCCCGCAGCTGCTCGGTGGCAACACGGGCACGCGGGCTTGACGGCTGCCTGCCGATGGACCTGGCAGCACGATGCGGGATCCTCGGCACAGCGGCAGGGCGAAAAAAGCCCCGAGCCCGCTAGTAACTGCGTCACCAGCGCCGCGCAGAGGACCAAGGTTAGGAGAAATCTCCCGGTCATAAGCTCCCACGTAGGACGGTTTGGCAAACCGTCCGGAACGGAATGTCATTCCGTCCTACAAGCCAGCCTCGAATCTTGACCACTCAGCGAATTCTAGCGTGTTCCCCGTCAAGATTCATCCCCACTTATGCATGGTGCGATCAGTTCGTTTCCAGCGGCAGCGGAAAGGCATCTTCGCCGCGGCGTGTTGCGAGCGCCGCCACAACGCGGGCTCGCAGGCCGGCCTGCCAAGCCTGTTCGAGGGCCAAGTTGATGGCCACATCAAGCGGTTGTTGGCGCAGTTGACGCAATTGACCTACCGCGGCCGCCACCCACGCGCGGTCCGATTCCGGCACGTTGCCGATCCAGCGAGCCGCCGTCGGTTCGTCGACTTCCTGCAAGACCAGCGCCGTGCGGGCCAGCAGTCGTCCCGCCAACGCGGTGTCGTCCAGCAGGGGCAGGAAGTCGTGACGGAAGCCGTCCACCGAGGTGTCGCGCAAGCCGCGGACGGCGAACCGGGTGGCCAACCGCGGATCCAGTCGTTGGATCAGGTACGAGACCAGCAGCGACCCCAGCGGACCGATCGGTTCATCGCGGTAGAAATCCTGCAGCGTGGGCTGCAGGTATTTGGATTGATTGGCCAGTGCAAACGCGGTTTCGCGGCCGACCGTCCACGGCCAGCTGCCACGCGGGAAGCAGCTGTCCGCGGCCAGGAAGGCGAACTGGCCGACGATCGCTCCCAACCAGTTCGACGGCTCGGGAGCTTCCGCTGGAATGTTCAGCGTGACATCCTCGTCGTGCTGCCAGTCCGCGACGTAAGCGTCGAGGTCCTGCAGAACGCCACGTTCCAACAGGGTCCGCACCATCGGCATGTTCTGACAGACGGTCTGAACCCAGGCCGGCGTCCGCCAAGCCTCGGGCAGGGCCGCCACGGCGTCGGCGACGAATTCCAGCAGGGAGCTGACCGGCCGGGCGGCGTCGAAACCGTTGGGAAGATCCTCGGCGACGGGGCGCAGTTGGCTCCAACGCTGCGAAAACGCGTCGGGCACGAACGTGACCGAGACGTTCCTGCCATCGGCCCAGCCGTGATACTCCACCAGCCGTCCGGAGGCCTCGTCAACGACGAACCGTTCGCGATCGGTGACCACGGTCAATTGCGCGCCCTGCCACGAGACCTGGGCGCCGGGCAGGTACGGGAAGGCGTGGGAGGCCACGGGAGCGATGTCCAGGGAGAAGCGGACCGGACAGCCGCTGGCGAAGCGACTGGTCGTCTTGGAATCCGTACGGAACCCCACGAGCACAGCGAACGGTTTTTCCGGTTTCGTCTGATCTTCGTTCAGGCTGAACCCCAGCGTCAGCTCGACGGTCTTCTCGGTCAGCGGGATTTCCAGTCGCCTGGTCAATCCGGCAATCCGGCAGAACAGCCGGTCGGCCGTGGAGACCAGCGCGAACTGGGGCGGAGCGTCCGGTGCCGCAGGCCGCTGGAGCAGCACGGCGCCGTGCTGGGGCGACAGCACCAGTTCCAAGACGCCAGAGGGAACCGAGTGCGTAAAGACCAGGTCGGCCTGCCAGTTCTCAGGATTGCACAGCCAGTCCCGGACGCGCAGCAGAGCCAGGGATTCGCGCCCCAGTTCCTCGCCCAGCGGCGGTGCGTAGGGCGACTCCATCACCTCGACCGTCAAGTGCTTGCCGGCCTGTCCCTCGCCCGCCGGCTCGGCGATGACTTGATGCTTGATGAATCGCCCCGAACTCCACAACCGCTGTTCCAGTTCCGCCAGGCGCCGCCGAGTGAGGACTTCGCCCGTGCGGACGCCCAGCCACTGCAGGATCGCCGCCTCGCTGCACCGCTCGTGGCCCTTGACCGAGATGGCTTGCAGCGTCGCGGCGACTCCCAGGTGGTCGATTCGTACGGCCAGATCGACGGTGTGCGTTTCGGGATGCATCTGGCGAACGACTTCGAAGCGGGCGTCGCGATAGCCGAGATCCTCCAGCGCGAGCCGGACGTCATGAGCCAGTCGCTGGTCGGCCTGCGGGTGCAGCGGCGCCGGCTTCCCGGCTTCCCAGACGGCCGCTTCCAGAGCCAGTTGCTTGCCGTTCCGATTCAGCCACCGCATGACCTGTGCCGGTCCGTCCTGGGCGAACTGCGGGCGGGTGGCTTCGGCGGGCGGGTACGGGCGAGTCAGCCGCTCGTGTAAGTCCTTCGTCGGGATCGCCTCGCCGCCCTCGATCCGCACCTCGCCGCGCACGTAGCGTGGGCCTTCGTGGATTTCCAGGCACAGCCGCTCGGCTTGCAGATCCAAAGTCGCCTTGGCCCGCGCTTCGCCGTAGCCGGCCTGTTGCAGAGCGGCCCGTACTTTGCCGGCGATGGCGTCGGCCAACTCGCTCCGCGGAGCCAGCGGGTGGCAGGCCAGCTGGGCGTGCAAGTCCTTGCCGACCGCCCGCCGCACCTGATCTTCGCCCACTTGGGCAGCGCCGGTGATCTGCCACCGCCAGGCATCGCCGCACTTGCCGACCAGGTCCTGCGACCGGACCGGTCCGCAGCAGACGGCGAGCCAGCCAAGTCCCCACAAAGCGAACCTGCGC
>CAIYOB010000800.1 GCA_903927685.1 uncultured Planctomycetaceae bacterium | reverse complement strand
CGTCCCATGGAAACAGGCAACAAACGCGTACTGCTGGTGGCCTACCAGTTTCCGCCCGTCGGCGGCGCAGGCGTGCAGCGAGTGGCCAAGTTCACCAAGTACTTGCCCGAGCACGGCTGGGAGGTCTCGGTGTTGACCGTCAGCAATCCCTCGGTCCCGGTCGTCGATCAGAGCCTGGTCGAGGAGATCCCGCCGCAGACGGTCATTCGGCACGCCAAATCCCTGGAGCCCGATTACCGGCTGAAGCAGACGCTGGCTCCGCCGGGCACGGCGGCTGGAAAGGGCGGTGGCTGGAAGAGTCGGGTCAAGCGGACGGTCCGCAGCGCCGCGGCGATGGTGTTGCTGCCCGATCCGCAGATCCTGTGGGCTCCCCAGGCCATCCGGCAGGGACGCCGCTTGCTGCGCGAACTGCCGCACGACGCGATCCTGGTCAGCGGCCCCCCGTTCTCGTCGTTTCTGGTCGGCACGGCCCTGCGGCGGCACAGCGGCTTGCCCTTGGTGCTGGACTACCGCGACGAGTGGACCATCAGCAACCAGTACTGGGAAAACAAGGCTCGCAATCCGCTGATCGACCGGATCCAGCGGCGTCTGCAGAAGCACGTTCTCCGGCGGGCCGACGCGGTTCTCGCCACCACGCAGCGGAGTGCCCGGACGCTGGACCAGGAGGCCCGCGACGCCGGCCGGCCGGTGTCCGTGCACTGCCTGTACAACGGTTTCGACCCGGCCGATCTGCCGGCCGATTTCGCCAGCGACTCGGCCGCCGCCGGACAGCGATTCCGGCTGTCCCACGTGGGCACGCTGTGGAATCTGACGACGGCCCGGCCGCTGGTCGAGGCGGTCGAGTTGCTGGCTGGCCGCAGCCCCGAGCTGGCAGCCCGGCTGGACGTCGAGATTGTGGGACGCTGTACACAGGCGGAACAGGCCCTGTTGCAGCGGCTCGAACCGCTGCCCTGCCGGCTGCTGCGGCAGGACTACGTGGACCATCGGGTCGCGGTCCAGGTGATGCGCAACGCCAGCGAACTGTGCCTGCTGCTGGCGGACGTTCCCGGCGCCGAACGGGTGCTGCCCGGCAAGACGTTCGAGTACCTGGCGACCGGCCGCGAGATTCTGGCCATCGCTCCGCAGGGCGAGATGCAGGAAGTGCTGAGCGGGTTCGCTGGCGTATCGCAATGCTCGCCACGAGATGTCCCGGGGATCTGCGAGCATCTGGCGCAGCGACTGGCCGCCGCGGCGCCGCCGCGGTCGCATCCTCGCGTCCTGGGGTGTTACGATCGGCGCCAGCAAGCGGGGCAATTGGCGGACACGCTGAACGAGGTTTCTGCCGCGGTTCCGGCGCGTCACAGGCTGACCCCGGAGCCGACACCGTCTCGGGCGGACTGAAGGGTGGACAAAGTTTTCCGGTACATGCTCGAAGGAGATGGCCATGCAGACTGCGTTGGTAGTGATCTTCTGGACCTCCACCGCCTTGGTGGTCTACGCCTATCTGGGCTACCCGCTGGCGATCTATCTCGCCTCGCGACTGTTCGGCCGGCGCCGCGATCCGGCAGCCGCGGACGACGCCCAACTGCCGCAGTTGAGCCTGCTGATCGCGGCCTACAACGAGAGCAGCGTGATCGGCGAGCGGATCGAAAACGCCCTGGCCATGGACTATCCGCGGGACAAGCTCGAGATCGTGGTCGCCTCGGACGGCAGCAGCGACGGGACCAACGAGATCGTCCAACGCTATGCGGACCGCGGCGTGGTGCTGCTGCCGTTTCCGGAACGGCGGGGCAAGTCGGTGGTCCTGAACGATGCGATCGGGCGGTTGCACGGCGAGTTGATGATGCTGTCCGACGCCAACACCATGATGGACCCGCAGGCGGCGCGGCGACTGGTCCGCTGGTTCTCCGATCCGGCGGTCGGGGCGGTCTGTGGCTGGCTGGACTTGTACGACACCCAGACCGGCCGGAATGCCGACGGCGTGTATTGGCGCTACGAGAATTTCCTCAAACGCTGCGAGGGACGACTGGACGCCGTGCTGGGCGCCAACGGGGCGATCTATGCGATGCGGCGGGAGTTGTACCAGCCGATCCCGCCGGACACGCTGGTCGATGACTTCACCATTCCGCTGCTGGCCAAGCTGCACTCGGGCTGTCGGATCCTGTACGACAAACAGGCGGTTGCGGTCGAGGAGACGGCGCCGGACATTCACGCCGAGTTTCGGCGGCGGGCGCGGATCGGGGCGGGCGGGTTCCAGGCGATCGCGCGATTGTGGCCGCTGCTGAATCCCCGCTTCGGCTGGACCGCGTTCGCCTTCGGCTCGCACAAGGTCCTGCGCTGGCTGTCGCCGTTCTTCCTGCTGGCGATGCTGGGGACCAATGTGCTCTTGGCCGGACTGCCGGTCTACCGCGAGTTGCTGTGGGGCCAGTTGGCCTTTTACGCCCTGGCGCTGGTGGGCAGCCGGATTTCGCTGCCCGGCTGGGCGGGACGCCTGCTGCGTCTGCCGGCCTTGTTTACGGCGGTGAATCTAGCCTTGCTGGTCGGTTTTGTCCGCTGGCTGCGCCGTCCGCAGAGCGGCGTGTGGGTCCGGACACCGCGGGCCACGTGAGCCCGCAAACATCGGGAGGAGTGCGATGCCACTACGCGGTTTGCCCCTGACTGCCTGGGCCCGGTTGATCGGTGCGAGCCTGCGTGCCGCACCGACGGGGCCGCAGCACGTGTTCCTGTGCGTCGCCGATCACTACGAGCCGGATTGGGGCGATGCTCCGGCCGACGTCCGCCTGGAACGGGTTCAGCGCTGGGTCCGCGACTATCCGACGTCCGTGGCGGGGCTGGCGGACAGCTTGGGGCGTCCGCCGCAGCACTCGTTCTTCTATCCTTTGGAGGAATACCGGCCGCGGCTGCTCGAGCAGTTGGCCAGCCTGTGTCACGCCGGCTTCGGCGAAGTTGAAGTGCATTTGCACCACGATCGCGACACCTCGGAGCAATTGCGGGACAAGCTGGAGTCCTTCAAGCAGACGCTGCACCGGGAGCACGGCTTGCTGCACTGCGACGGCCAGGGCCGGATCCGCTACGGTTTTATCCATGGCAATTGGGCGCTGGATAATTCGGACCCACGCGGCTGTTGGTGCGGGGTCAACGACGAACTGACCGTGCTTCGCGAGACGGGCTGCTATGCCGACTTCACCATGCCCGCCGCCCCGCACCCGTGCCAGACGCGGACAATCAACAGCATCTACTACGCGATCGACGAGCCGGCCCGTCCCAAATCGCACGACGTGGGGACACCGGCCGGCGTGCACCGCCAACCCGCGGCGGAGGGGCTGTTGCTGATTCAAGGCCCCCTGGCCCTCGATTGGCAGGATCGCAAAGCGGGCTTGCTTCCCCGGCTGGAAAACGCCGACTTGCATGCTCGGCGGCCGCCTTCCGCCCGCCGCCTGGATCTGTGGCTGCAAGCCGCCGTCGGCGTCCAAGGGCGGCCGGAGTGGAAGTTTGTCAAGCTGCACACTCACGGCGCAAAACCCTCCAACGCGGACGTGCTGTTGGGTCCGCCGATGCGGGACCTGCACCAGGCATTGGCCCAGCGTGCGCGGACCGATGCGGGCTTCCGCTACTACTATGTGACGGCTCGCGAAATGGCCGAGTTGGTGCATGCTGCGGAAGCGGGAATCACGGATCCCGACGGCGTCCTGAGGCGGCCCGCCGCCAGTCTTGCCGCCGCCCAGCCTGTCCCCTAGAATTGGCGTGCTACTAAATCGTTCGAGCTGGCGGGTGGTCTTGTCTCCCGGGTGATTTTCAATGTACGGCATGGTCAACAAAGCGATCGAGGATCTGATTCGCACGCGGTTCGGGGGCGAAATCTGGGAGCGCACCAGGCAGCGGGCCGGCGTGGATGTGGATGCATTCATCAGCAACGACGCTTACCCGGATGAGATCAGCTACCGGCTGGTGACGGCCGCCAGCGAGGTGACCGGGATCGCGGTGGCCGATGTGTTGTTCGCGTTTGGCGAGCACTGGGTGCTGAAAATCGCCCGCGTGGAATACGCCGGCCTGCTGGAAGCCGGCGGCCGGACGCTCCGCGACTTTCTGCTCAACCTGCCCAACTTCCACGCCCGGGTCACGCTGATCTTCCCGAACCTGCAGCCGCCCCGATTCCGGATCGCCGACGTGACGGACGACTCGTTGAAACTGCACTACCTGACCCATCGCGATGGATTGTCGGCGTTCGTGGTCGGGATCATTCATGGTCTGGGCAGGCTGTTCGGGAATCCGGTGGAGGTCACCCAGATCGAGCATAAACAGTGCGGAGCCGATCATGATGTCTTCCTGCTCCGCTGGAACCTCGGCGAGGCTCGGACGACGCCATGACGACCCCGCACGCCATTTCCCTGACGCCCGACTTGTTCGCTCAGGCTTTCCCGTTCCACATCGCGGTGGATCGCGACCTGCGCATCGTGCAGACGGGCCGCTCGCTGCAGCGGCTGATCCCGGCGGCCACGCCGGGCACGCGGTTGGCCGACCTGTTCCGCCTGCAGCCAACCGGCGAGCCGCTGGACTACGAGCAACTGGTCCAACAGCCGAACCTGCTGGTGATTCTGGAGGAATTGGCGACCGGTGTCCGCTTGCGCGGACAGATCCTGCCCGTCCCCGATCAGCAGGCCGCCGTGTTCCTGGGATCGCCGTGGTTCATCGACATCGACGAACTGCAGGCCAGCGGGCTGAGCTTTGCCGACTTCGCGGTCCACGATCCCATCGTCGATCTGCTGCAGGTCTTGCGTTACACGAACATCTCGCTGAATGACGCCAAGCGTCTGGCCGCGGATCTGGCCGAGCAGCGAAAGGGGCTCCGCGCGGCCAACCAGTTGTTGAGCGATCAGAATGCCGCCTTGCGCGACGCGGAAGAGCGGTTGCGTCGACAGGAAGCCGAGTCGCGGACGCTGGCGATGATCGCCGCCCGCACGGACAATGCCGTGATCTTGACCGGCACCGACGGACGGATCCAGTGGGTCAATGATGGCTTCACGCGGCTGACCGGGTACACGCTGGCCGAGGTCGAAGGGCGGAAGCCGGGCGAAATCCTGCAAGGGCCCGGGACGGATCCAGACACGGTGGCCCGGATGCGTCAATCGCTGGCTTGCGGCAAAGGGTTCAGCGCCGAGGTGCTGAATTATCACCGCGACGGTCGCAAGTACTGGCTGGCGATCGAGGTCCAACCGATCCACGACGAGGACGGTCGGCTCACCAATTTCATGGCCATCGAAAGCGACATCACCAGCGGCCGCCGGGCCCAACACCGGCTGGCCGCCCAGTACCTGGCCTCGCGAATCCTAGTGGAATCGGCGAGCCTGGACGAGGCAGCGCCGCGGTTGCTGCGAACGGTCTGCGAAAAACTCGAACGCGAGTTGGGCGCCGTCTGGCGCCTCGATCCGCAGGCGGGCCTGCTGCGCTGTGCCTGTCTGTGGTCGGCAGATCCGGTGCGGACCGCTCGGTTCTGTGGCCAGACGCGCGAGTTGCAGTTCGTCGCCGACCAGGGTCTGCCGGGCCGGGTCTGGTCGTCCGGTTCGCCCCACTGGATCAACAACGTCACGCAGGACACCAACTTTCTCCGCGTGGCGACCGCTGCCGAGGCCGGCTTGCGGTGCGGCATGGCCTTTCCCGTGCTGGCGGAAGGCCAATTCTGGGGCGTGGTCGAGATGTTCGGAGCCGACGAGGAAGAGCCGGATGACGAGTTGCTGCGCATGCTGGACGGCATCGGCAATCAGATCGGCCAGTTCCTGGTCCGTAAACGGGCGGAGGAGGAATTGCGGCGAGACCGCGACGCCTTGGCGGAAGCCAAGGAAGCAGCCGAAGCGGCGAACCGCGCCAAGTCCGAATTCCTGGCGATCATGAGCCACGAAATCCGCACGCCGATCAACGGCATCATGGGCATGCTCGACTTGACGCTGGACGCCCCGCTCCGCGACGAGCAGCGCGAACAGCTGAGCATGGCCCGCTCGGCCACGGACTCGCTGCGCGCGATCCTGGATGACATCTTGGACTTTTCCAAGATCGAGGCGGGAAAACTGCAGTTGGAGCACACGCCATTCTCGTTCCGCACGACCATCGATCGGACGTTGCGGACGATCGCCCTGCGGGCCAAACAAAAGGCGCTGCCGATCCTGATGGATGTCCAGCCCGACGTCCCGGACCAGTTGCTCGGCGACGCCGGCCGTTTGAGCCAGGTCCTGTTGAACCTGTTGAGCAACGCCGTCAAGTTCACGTCCCGCGGCGAGATTCGCGTTGGGGCCGGGGTGGCGCGGCGGACCGGCCAACAAATCGAGCTGCATTGCTTTGTCGCGGACACCGGACTCGGCATCCCCGACGCCAAGCGGGAGGCGATTTTCCAGGCCTTCGAACAGTTGGACCACTCGGTGACGCGCCGCTTCGGCGGCACTGGCCTGGGGCTGGCTATTTGCGCTCGCCTGGTCCGGATGATGGGCGGCCGGATCTGGGTCGACAGCCAGGTGGGCTCCGGCAGCACGTTCCACTTCACCGCCCAACTCGAACTCGACCCGCAAGCGACACGGCCACATTCCGCGTCCGCACCGGACCCCGCCACCCGGCCGGCCACCAACTTGGCCGCGGACGCTCCGCCGGACCATCCGAAACGCGTCCTGCTGGTTGAAGACGAGGACGTCAGCCGCGAAGTCGCCGTGCGGATCCTGAAGCGCCGGGGCCATTCGGTCACCGCGGCGCACCATGGCCGCGAGGCATTGGAGATCTGGGAAGCCGATCCGACCGGCATCGACATCCTGATCACGGACATCTCCATGCCGGAGATGGGTGGGATGGAGCTGACTCGGGCGATCCGCCAGCGCGAGGCGGCCGGGGGACACCGATTGCCCATCTATGCCATGACCGCCAATGCCATGAAAGGCGATGCCGAGCGCTGCCTCGCCGTCGGCATGGACGGCTATCTGTCCAAACCCATCCGCCGCGACGAGTTCCTGCGGACGATCGAAGCGGTGCCGTGCGAGGCGAGTCCCGCTGCGGCGGCAGTCGCCGAGCCCGCCGCCCGTCCGCCCAGCTGCGACGTCGCGGCCCTGCTGAGTTCGTTCAACCGCGATCTCGGTTTTATCGCCAGGCTGGTCGACGCGTTCGTTCAGGTTTATCAGGGCGAGCTGCCGCCGCTGCGGGCTGCGCTGGCCCAGCAGGACGGCGCCGAGGTGGGACGCCGCGCCCATCGCCTCAAGGGTTCGGTGGGCAACCTGCACGGGCACGCCCTGCGCGCGATCGCCGAGGCCCTGGAAAAGAACGCCAAGGCCGGCCGGCTGGCCGAACTGCCCGAGCTGCTCGGCGAACTCGAAGCCGAGTTCCCACGGCTGCAGACCGTGCTGCAAGAGGTCATCCGCGGCCAGCGGGACGCATGATGCCTCGGACGCGGACGAACTTCCAAGCCATGCCTTGACGGCGATTCAGGGGCGCAGTAAATTCATACTGGTTCAATAGGAGCAGTAGGATTTGCGGGCATGAAATTCCCCACCACGGTGCGTTACGGGGCCAGGGCTCTGATCGAGTTGGCCGCCGCCTATCCGGACCGGGCCGTTTCGGTGCGGGAGGTGGGCGAGCAGCAGAACCTCTCCGCGAAGTACCTGGAACGTATTCTGCAGGCCCTGAAAGCGGCGGGCCTGGTGCAAGTGGTGCGCGGCAAGCGGGGCGGTTACGTCCTCGCGAGGCCGCCTCGGAGCATTACGCTCAAGGACGTCTACGAGCATCTGGTGGGATCGTTGGCGCCCGTCGATTGTGTGGATTGTCCTGATTCGTGTTCGCTGCAGGACACGTGTCCGACCTGGGATACGTGGGTCGAGGTGAAACAGGCCGTCGCGACCGTGCTGGAGCGGACCACGATCCAGGATCTCTTGGAACGGAAGAACCGCAAGGCCGCTTCAGCCGCAGGCAGAAGCCGGGGCCGGCCCCCTGCGAAACGTCCGACTTGATGACGCTAACGTCCCTGAAAAACGGGACGCGCGTCGTGGTGACGACCAACCGCCAACGGCGGAAGTCCTTACTATAGCCGAGGCCACACTTGATGGAAGCGATCGCAGTTTCCGGACCGTCGAAGCTGGAGTGTTATCGGTCGCACCGGTTGCTGCTGGCCGAGGCGCGGCTGGATCGTAAGGGGCAGGGAAAGCTCGATCCGTCAGACACCGTCCCGCAGATGCTGCCGAACGCGCACCAAGGCTGGACACAATTCCGCGGGACGAGTGAGGCGAAACGGGTCGCTTGGCTGCGCCAGATCCAGATCTTGGCCCGCACACTGCTGAATGTCCTCCGGGATTTTCGGCGGGCGAAACGCAACATTTACTGCGAATGATCGTTCCACGAGGCGATGGAGGATTCGGCCGCCAGGCTGGAAGGGTGGCTGGCGGCAGAGTAATCCTGACAACATCGGCCGCCATGAATGAAGCCACGACCTCGCTGAGCCTGCTCGACCGCCTTTGTCAGGCGGCGAACTCGGCGGACTGGGATCAGTTGGTGCGCGCCTATTCGCCGTTGCTCAGCAAGTGGGCCGGCCGGTACGACGTGCAAGCCGCGGACGTCGAAGATCTGGTGCAGGATGTGTTGCTGGTCGTGATGCGGGAGTTGCCCAGTTTCCGTCACAGCCGGCAGCCGGGCGCCTTTCGCACCTGGCTCCGGCGGATCCTGGTCAACCGGTTGAGAAACTTCTGGCGGGACCGTGGGCGAGGCGCGAAGCGGGAACGCGACAACTTGGCGGCCCGCCTCGACGAGTTGGAAGACCCGGCGAGTTCCTTAAGCCGACTCTGGGACCGCGAGCACGACTGCCATTTGGCCGCACGTCTGCTGAAACTACTGGACAACAGGTTCACCGAGTCCACGCGGGAGGCCTTTCGGCGGCTGGTGTTGGAAGGGGAAGAGGCAGAGCAAGTCGCAGCTGGACTGGGTCTGTCGTTGAACGCCGTCTTCACGGCTAAATCCCGAGTGCTCCGGGAGTTGCGGATTTTGGGACGCGGGTTGCTCGACTGACGAAACGGATTTTTCTCCGGCGGACAGCAAGAAATCGCCCACTTCTGCACTTTAGTAGGGACGAGAAATCCAACCGTCGTCAGGATCTTCGCGCATGGCAACCCCGGAACGTACCCATCCGACCGATGCCCAGTTGACGGATTTCAGTTCCGGAAAGCTGGCCGCCACTGAATGCGACGAGATTGAGAAACACCTCGCCGAGTGCGACACCTGCTGTCAACTCCTCAAGACGTTACCCGACGATTCGTTGGTCGCGCTGTTGCGTCAGGAGCCGCCAGCAACACCTGGGGAACCCGGCGAGGATCCTGGGTCACGACTTGCGGCGACCCTGTCGCCCGAGTCGGATCGCGTCACGGCTCAGCCCGGCGCTCCATTCACCCACGGCGAGGCGTCGGACCGGGCCGCGCTGGACGAGGTTCCGGCGGGACTTCGCGACCATCCTCGGTACCGCATCGTCCGTTTGCTGGGCCGCGGCGGCATGGGGAATGTCTATCAGGCCGAACATCGGTTGATGCGGCGCTGCGTGGCGATCAAAGTCATCAACCCCCAGTTGTTCCAGAACACGGCCGCCGTCGAACGCTTTCAACGCGAGGTCCAGGCGGCCGCCAAATTGGCTCATCCCAACATTGTGGCGGCGTACGATGCCGAACAGGCGGCGGATACGCATTTTCTGGTGATGGAGTACGTGCAGGGCGAGGATTTGTCTGCCCTCGTGAGACAACATGGCCGACTGCCGGTCGCGACGGCGTGCGATTACGTGCGGCAAGCGGCGCTGGGATTGGAGCATGCCCGCCAGCGCGGCATGGTGCATCGAGACATCAAGCCGCAGAACTTGATCCTCACCCCCACCGGGCAGGTCAAGATCCTGGATTTTGGCTTGGCCCAGTTTGCCAGCGAGAGCGCCGAGCAAAGCACGCCAGCTCAAGCCGGCACGGTCCCGGGCTTGTCCGACGACGCGGTCTCTAAGCCGGGCGGCCTGACGCAGGCCGGCGTCGTGATGGGCACGCCTGACTATATGGCTCCCGAGCAGGCCCGCGACGCCCACTCGGCCGACATCCGGTCGGACATCTACAGCCTCGGTTGCACGCTGTACTGCCTGCTGACCGGTCGGCCCCCGTTCACCGAGGGTACCGCTCTGGCCAAGATCACGGCCCACCTCGGACGCGCGCCGAAATCCGTCGCGGAACTGTGCGACGGCCTGCCGCTGGGGTTGCTGAGCGTCCTGCAGAAAATGATGGCCAAGAACCCCGCGGACCGCTATCAGACTCCGGCCGAGGTGGCGGGGGCGCTGGCGTCGTTTGCCTCCAGTGGCAGCGAACCCGCGCAGGCGCCGCTGCCCGCGCCGGCGACTGCTGGGCCGCGGCCTTCTTCCCTTCCCGTGGCGCTCGCGGTCCTGGTGGGGCTGGCGTTCTTGGCGGTCTTTGCCGGGCTCATCGTGATTGTCACCGACCAGGGGCGAATCGAGATTCAATCCGAAGTCGCTGACGTGGAGGTCGTGGTCACGCAAGGCGGGAAAGCGGTCACCGTTTTCGATCGGCAAACCGGTTCGCAAGTCAAGTGGCTCCCCTCGGGCACGTACGATGTGCAAGTGCAGGGCAATCGCAACGACATCGAACTCAGCCGCCACGGATTTGCCCTCTCGCGTTGGGGCAAACAGGTGGTCACGCTGAAACACAAGACGAACGCGGCCACCGTCGAGAAAGCCGCCGCTCAAGACTTCCCGCGAATGGCCATCAAGCCCACCGGTTCCGCCCCGCCGTTGGCCGTGGCCCCATGTGATGCCAAACAAGCGAAGTCGCATCAAGCGGCGTGGGCGACGCACCTGGGCCTGCCGATCGAGTTCGAGAACTCGCTCGGCATGCGATTCGCGCTGATCCCCCCGGGCGAGTTCGACATGGGATCGACGGATGCGGAGGTCGCCACGCTTCTGGAAAAAGCCATCGCCACGAAGCAGGAGGATTGGTACATCGAGCGACTGCCGACCGAGGCCCCCAAGCATCGTGTCCGGATCACGAAGCCGTTGTACCTGGGTCTGTTTGAGGTGACCCAGGCGGAGTACCAGCGCGTGGTGGGCACTAACCCCAGCCACTTCCAGGGCGATCCGACTCGTCCGGTGGAAATGGTCAATTGGGACGAGGCGTCAGCGTTCTGCCGAAAGCTCGGCAACCTGCCCCAAGAGCAAGCTTCCCGCGCGGAGTATCGTCTGCCGACGGAGGCCGAGTGGGAGTACGCCTGCCGAGCGGGAGCGATCACCGCGTGGTATCCGGGTGACGATGAGGGGGTGTTGAAGGAGCATGCCTGGTACAACGCCGACGCCGGAGGAAAGACGCATCCTGTCGGTCGGAAGTCGCCGAACGCGTGGGGGCTGTACGACATGCACGGCAACGTGTGGGAATGGTGTCAGGACTGGTCGGGTGACCGCTACTACGCGATGTCGCCGAGGGATGATCCCACCGGGACTTTACAAGGCTCGGATCGAGTGTTCCGGGGCGGCAGTTGTCTCAACGGCGCGTGCGACGGCCGGGCGTCGGTTCG
>CAIYOB010000799.1 GCA_903927685.1 uncultured Planctomycetaceae bacterium | reverse complement strand
ATCCGCTCGAAGGGAGCCGACCAGCTCGGGCAGGGTCCATCCTGGGCAATCAATCGGCCACGTGTCATCTGGACAGACGTCGCGACATAAACGCGCATTTCGTCCGTTCGCCTCGATGCGGTATGTACCGTCTCCTACCTTCCGTGCCTCAAGCAGAATAATCTTTCGCGCCTGTTCACCCGCCTCTTGTGGAAGTCCAAAATCGCAGCCCAATACTTTATAAGTCGGTCCTGGCATCTGACGTCCTCCCGCTTGCGGTGAAGGAAATGACCGGTCCTGCCAGGGCCGCAGATGCATGACTGCGGGCAATTGGCATTGGCGGAACCATCGTCGGCGCGAATCGATCGTTGCGTTGGCACGGAGGTCGCCGCAACGGGAGATGATTCTATGTTCTTGGAGGGAAAGCGTCTACTCCGAGTGATACAAGTAGGGGGGATATTTGACGCCTCAATCACCGCGCAACACGGGTTGGATAAGTTCGCGGACAAGTTCGGCGCCGAGGGCGGTTCGTCCCAGCCTGAGGCCAAAACGGCCTTACGTTCCCCAGAGGTTCCGGAGTAGCGGCAGGTTGATGCGGCGGTGGTTTCCTGGCGTACGCACCAGCAACTGCGGTCCCCAGGCGGGTTCTAGTTCTTCCAGCCGGCGACGGATCGACGACTCGCTGCACTCGAGCTGGTCCGCAGCCACCTGCACGGGAACCCAGTCCTTGTCCAATTCGTAGTCGTACTCGCGCACGGATCGACCTCCGAGATCGAAAGGGCGGACCGCCTCGAAGGTGTTCCGCTGGTCGATTTCACTGAGTCGGCCGAACTCGACGGTGATCCATCGCACTTGGCTGGTCAGGTTCAGCCACTCGGCGATGTTGGAAGGCTTGCGGACCCGCAGGGCGTCGACGTACGCGACCAGAGAGGCATCACGGGACACGTCCACGGCTGGGCCGACCACCAGGTCGCGACAGGCGATCTTGCCGGTCGAGGCCAAGACAGGCTCGGTGTCCAGGACCAGGAAGATCTCGAATTCCAGCCGCAACAGGCAAAACCCGCAACGCGGATCGTTCTCGATCGGTCGTCGGCACACCCGCAACAAGCGAGCAGCATACAGCCGCCCTTCCCGAAACGCATTCCTTACCATCGAATCAACTCCCAACGACGTGGCGGTCGGAGGCTGTGATCTTGCCAGGGAACTTGTCAAATGGAGCCATTTTGCCGTCGGGGCGTTACGATTTCCATCCCGCCACCGTCGTTTCGCGTCCCAATCCGTCCGTTTCCTCTTTTTTCCGGGGGGCCAGGTTAACGAAGCGTCGCTCACTGCCACATATAGCACTGTGTCGTGGTTTCCGTTTCTGCACGTCCTTGGAGGATCGCCTTTGCCTCAGCCAAACCGCTTGCGTCTCGTGACTGTTTTTCGCCTCCAGCGCTGCGCCGAAACGCGGGAGGGCCTTGCCATCCGCTACCGACGCTTGGGCGTTTTTCGCATCGCCAGCCGAGGCGAATTCGGCCATCGCCAACGGATGGCTGCGGAAGCGTGGGTACGATGCGAAGGCCAACGTCGGCGGGCGAAGTTGAT
>CAIYOB010000798.1 GCA_903927685.1 uncultured Planctomycetaceae bacterium | reverse complement strand
CTGCCTGCCCAAGCAGTTGTATCGCACCGCCGTCCGGCTGTTTCAGGAAGCGTTCGCAGCAGACGCCCGCTTGGCGGACCAGTCGGCTCATCGCTATAACGCAGCCTGCTGCGCCGCGTTAGCCGGCAGCGGACAGGGCCACGGCGCCGAATCGCTGGACGACGCGGAACGCGCCCAGCTGCGCCAGCAAGCGATCCGCTGGCTGCAGGCCGAGTTCGTCCGCTACTCGCCAGCCTTGGCCAATGCCAATCCGCAGCTTCAAGCGGAGTCGCTCGCTCAGCTGCGCCGCTGGCAATCCGACCGCGACCTGTCCGGGATTCGCGAAGCGGACCAGTTGGACGCGTTGCCGGTCGAGGAACGTACCGCCTGGCAGCGGTTCTGGACGGAAGTCCGCCTGTCGACGAAGCGCTGACCTTCTTCCCGGCTTCCACCGCCAACGTCGAAACACGCGGGGCGGGCGGCAATCATTGCCACCATCCGCGTTCCGGTTTCGGGCCGGTCAGACTGCGGGCTGGGCGGCCTTGCGCCTGCGCCGGGCGAGGGCCAGGCTCACAGCATATACCTTCCCCCCGGATACTGGTTTTCTGGCGCCCGATCGTCGAGCGGTCGGTGAAGGCTTTTCTGAAGTGCGGCGACCTGCAGGAGGGCTTCGCCCGCGTCCGCTGCCCGGACTGCCACCAGGCTTGGTCCTTGGTCCGTTGTTCCTGGTCCCTTGCAAATGACAACTGACTGGGTCTGGAGTGCGTTTGGGTCATTGGGTGCGGGATGAAGGGGCGCGGGGATGGGGCGGGCCAGAACCAACCCGCGAAAACCGTCAGCCGATGCAGGTCGCTCCGCTGCTGGCCATGGTCTCCCCACGCTAGTGTGGACGCGTCACCCCGATGTATTGCACATGAACCGTGGCGTCTTGTTTTCCCGCATCGATGGGCTGGAGCAGAAGCCGTTGGCAGGGGCCGGTGTAGGCGGGCAGGGACGACAGGTCCACCTCGTAGGTTCGCATCTGGCCGTCGGGCTGAACGGGGAAGGAGCACTGGCCGCCGGGGCCGTTGAGCCCTTCCCAAGCGAGCACGGCCGTGTCTTGCTGCGTGTTGAACGCGGCCCGCACGTACATGGTCGGTGCGTCGGCCGCGAGCCAGTAGGCATCCGGGCCACGCAGCAGCGGTTGGCCCTCGTTCAGGCTCACGTTCCACGTTTCGTCGAGCGGCCAGCCCTGATCGGAGCAGTCGCGGAGCGTCCAACTCTGGCGGTCCTTGTGGAATGAATAGTCGGGCAGGCTCGGGGTCTGAGCGTGCGCCCGCACGTACTGGCGGATCGCGTCGAGTTGGCCCACGATCAGCACGTAGTCGTAGGCGTATTGGATATTGTGGTCGAGGATCTCGGAGCGGATCGGGGCGATGTAGCCGGTGGGCGCGTCCCGGGGACCGCCCTGGCCGGGCTCGCCGGCAAAGCCGCCCACGAACGTGTAGGTTCCCGGCGACCACACGCCGAGCCCGAAATCGTCGTCGCGGACGAGGGCGGCCCAGTTCTCCGTGGCGTACCAATGGTCCCAGGGACCGCCTTCCACCTGATCCGGCGCTCCGCTTCGCCAGACCTTGGTGATTTGCCGCAGGTCACCGCCCGTGAAAGGTTGATTGCCCGCATAGGTGAACAGGCGGTAGTAGTTGCCGTTGGTGTACACGGCAGGCAGTTCCTGGCCTCGGGCGGGATACGGGGTCTTGTCGGCTCGGGCGTTGTTGATCTGGCTGCGGACCCGCACGGCGTTGTCTTCCAGGCGAATCCACGTTTCAAAGGTGCACTCTCCCGGCTCGTTGTTCAGGGGCCACTGCATGGGGATGCACTTCACATACAGCGTCTTTCCGTCGTTCTCGTGGGCAATGACCTTCGAGCCATGGCCGTAGCAGTCACCCGCCTGGATGGGATTCCAGCCCAGGAAACGCCACGTGCGGTTGGGCTCCTTGCCGTTGGGGACAAACGGCGTCGGTCCCGCGTAGAACGACATCTGGACTTGCCGGCCCCAGTCGTGGCTATTGATGATATTCTCGGTCGAGTCGGATGAGGCAACGTAAGTGATGGCCCCACCGATGTCGAGATTGATCCCCACGCGGACCGTCCCGTTGTCCACGAAGCTCAGGCCGTGAAAATCGTCGCTACTAGCGCCGCTCGCCGTCGTTGCGAAGGTTGCGACGAAAAGGATCAAGGCAGGACGACGGACCAACATGTTGTTTCTTTCTGGAGTGTTGTCAGAGGCTGTGTCGGGGAGAACCGCGTACTAGCGACAGGAAAATAAGCAATAAGCGGTAGGAACGTGCTTTTCTCCCAGAGGGCTAAGGCTAGGCACGGAAACCTGGTGAGTCAAGCGGGTTGGCGGGGGCAGGGCTGGCGCATGACCCTGGGGAGATTACCCCAATCACAAATTGAGCGGCGATGGTTAAGATGACGAGTTTCTGGTTGGAAGACGTTCGGCCTGCGAGGTCGGCGAGCGATATTCGTGGAAGGGTGTGCAATGGCGGCGGGGTGGAATTGGGCGGTCCTCGGACACGCCGGATCGTACTGGGACTTGCCTTGGTTCCGGGGGCTGCTGTTGGCCTTTGGCGCCCTCGCACTCCTCCTGGGGCACGCCGTATTGGTGGCCCAGCGGGCCAAGCTCCGGCGGTCCGAGCAACGCTTCCGCAGTTATTTCGACTTGCCTCTGGTCGGCGTCGCGATCACGTCGCCTGCCAAGGG
>CAIYOB010000797.1 GCA_903927685.1 uncultured Planctomycetaceae bacterium | reverse complement strand
TCGTAACCCGACGCGTCAGCGAGGACCGTTCTGGGGTTCGTAAGGAGCTTGGGAAGGATGGCCGGGGTCGAGTGCAGCGAGCCCCCGGAGTCCCCGCAGACGGTGCGCTCGCTGCACTCGACCACCGCCACCCGGGCAATCGTCAGTCCTTAACCTCGTACCATTCCCCCTGGGCTCCGTGTCCCGCAGTCTCCGTGTCCCGCGGCCCGTTGCACGGCGCCGCCGGGAGTTTACAATGCAGGTCGGCAACAGAGATGCACCGTATGCGGTTTCGACTGCTCACCTATAACATCCACAAAGGCATCGGCGGGGTCGACCGCCGCTATCGTCCCGAACGGGTCGTCGGTGCGATCGCGCACTGCCAGCCGGATATCGTCCTGCTGCAGGAGGTCGATGAAGGCGTTCCCCGGTCGAATCACCATCGGCAGATCGATCTGCTGGGGGATGCGTTGGGGTTGCCGCACCGGGCGTACCAGGCCAACGTCACGCTCAAGCAGGGCCACTACGGCAATGCCATCCTCAGCCGGTTCCCGCTGCTGGACGTGCGGGACTTGGAGTTGACCGTGCCGTTGAAGAAACGCCGCCGGGCCCTGATCGCCCATTGCCGCCTGCCGGTCGCCGGGCATGTCCGGACAATGCTCGTGTTCAATTTTCACTTGGGTCTGGCGGGCTACGAGCGCACCATTCAACTGCGGCGGTTCCTGGGCAGCGACCCGCTCAAGCACTCGCATCACAGCACGCCGGTGGTTGCGGCCGGCGATTTCAACGACGTCTGGGGCACGCTGGGCCGGCGGTTGCTGCTGCCCCAGGGGTTCCGTTCGGCAGCCAAACGCATCAAGACGTTCCCTGCGATCCTGCCGATCCGTGCCCTGGACCGGATCTTCTTTCGTGGCGATCTCGAACTGCACCACAGCTTCGCCTCGCGCTGCGCAGCGGCCCGGCAGGCTTCGGACCACCTCCCCATGGTCGCCGACTTTCTGCTCACCAACGGTGTGGCACCCGTTGGCGAGTCGCGGCCGGAAGGCCATAATCTCGGTTCGGTTTCGTGAGCCCTTACACCTTGTTTCCGGAGTCTCAAGCATGCGACGTGTCGTAACGCCTTGGCGGTGCGGAATGATCTCCCTGGTTCTGCTTGGCTTGTTCCACACCGCAGTCCGCGCGGCGGATAGCGAACAGGGCTTTGTGTCCATGTTCAACGGCCAGGACTTGACGGGTTGGGAAGGAAAGGCCGGCTGGTGGTACGTCGAGGACGGCACGATTACCTCGCAGAGCACGCCGGAAAAGCCCTGCCTGAAATGCAATTATCTGATGTGGCGCGGCGGCAAGCCGGGGGATTTCGAGTTGCGGCTGAAGTATCGGATCGTCGGCGGCAACTCGGGCATCCAGTTCCGCAGCCAGGAGCGGCCGGATTGGGACACGTTCGGATACCAGGCGGATATCGACGCCGAGGGGCAGTGGGCCGGGGCTTTGTTCGAGCACGCCCGCGGCGGCATCGCGATGCGCGGCGAGCGGGTGGTGGTTGACGAGAACGGCCAGAAGCAAGTCTCGTCGCTGGGCGATTCCAAGGAACTGGCCAAGTCCATCAAGGCGGAGGACTGGAACGATTATCGAATCACTGCGCGGGGCGACGAAATCACGCTCGCGATCAACGGCGTGGTCATGTCCCAGGCCGTCGACCACGAGAAAGGCAAAGCGGCCCGCGCCGGGATCATCGCGCTGCAAGTTCATCCCGGGCCGCCGATGAAAATCCAGTTCAAAGACCTGAAGATCAAGGTGCTCGATCAAGCCCAGCCGTAATCGGCGTCTGCGACGGAGAAACTGAATGTCGTCTGAGCAACCGAATCGTGGCCCCGCGGATTGTCCCCAACCGCGGGGCCTGTTCGATCCCGATTTCTGCGAACTCCGCTGCCCGATCTGCACGCGCGCCAGAAAGGGCAACCGGCTGGCCCGGTTCCTCCAGTCACTTGAACTGCTGGTCACGTTCGGCGGCTGCCCCTGGGGGCGAGCGCGGCAACGGAAGTACGGGGTCAAGCCGGATGAAGCCAGACAGGACGGTTAGCGTTGGCTCCGTGAATGGGACTCCTTCAGAAAAAGACACAGGGCGGTTTCATGACGACACGGAACGATTCTCAGCGAAGCGTGCGGCGAGGTGGCGTAGTACTTCTGGCGGTGTTGGTCGCCAGCGGGGCGGCCGTCGCCGCCGAGGCCGGCAACGGCTCGCCCTTTCCGGGCACCAAGAGCGATTGGCACGGATTCGACCGCTACGAGTTTCCCGTCCAAGGCAAGACGGCGTCGGTGGTGGTCCCGCGGGAAGCCGCGGCCGGCAAGCCCTGGGTCTGGCATGGCGAGTTCTTTGGGCACAAGCCGGCGCCGGATATCGCCCTGCTGGAGAAGGGCTTTCACATCGTCTACCTCAGCATCCCGGATATGCTGGGTTGTCCTGCGGCCGTCGAGCACTGGAACGCGCTGTACGCGGAACTGACCGGCAAGTACGGTTTCGCCAAGAAAGCGGCGCTGGTCGGCTTGAGCCGCGGCGGACTGTACGTCTACAACTGGGCCGCCGCCAATCCTGACCGCGTCGCTTGTATCTACGGCGACGCGCCCGTCTGCGACTTCAAGAGCTGGCCCGGCGGCAAGGGCAAGGGCAAAGGCAGCCCGCGGGACTGGCAGCTCGTGTTGGAGCGATTCGACTTCCAATCCGAAGCCCAGGCTCTAGCATACGACAAGAACCCGGTGGACAACTTGGCCCCGCTGGCCAAGGCCGGTGTGCCGCTGTTGCACGTGTACGGCGACGCGGACGACGTCGTGCCGTGGGAGGAAAACACGGGCGTGATCGCCGCTCGCTACCGGCAACTGGGCGGCTCGATCACCCTGATCGGCAAGCCCGGCATCGGCCACCATCCGCACGGCCTGGACGACTCGACGCCGATCGTCGAGTTCATCTTGAAGCACGCGGCGACCCGCTGAGTGTCCCGCTCACACTGGACACACGGGACCGCCCAAGCGACTACCTTCGGAGGCCAATCCATGTTCCGACCCGCCTTTCGCCGAACCGTGTCGCGCGTTCGTTCCACCGCCTGGCTCGTGTTGCTGCTTCCGCTGGTCGGTCATGCCCAGGACGGCCCTTACCAAGTCGAGTTGCAGCACAACGTCATGGTGCCCATGCGTGACGGTGTGCGGCTGGCCACCGACGTCTACCTGCCTACCCGGGACGGCCAAGTCCTGACCGAACGGCTGCCCGCCATCCTGATGCGCACGCCCTACGGCAAAGGTTCGGGCGACAACGGGAACGCGGACGGCCACTACTTTGCCCGGTGGGGCTATGCCGTCGTGTTCCAGGACACGCGCGGCCGCTACGACTCGGAGGGCACCTGGCACATGCTGCTGGACGACGGCCCCGACGGTTTCGACACGGCCGCCTGGATTGCCCAGCAGTCCTGGTCGAACGGCAAGCTCGGCACCATCGGCACGTCCTACGTGGGCGGCACCCAGCACGCGCTGGCCATGACTCGTAGTCCCCATTTGACCACGGCGATCCCCGTCGACGCCATGTCCAACTTAGGCTACGCCAGCATGCGGAACGGTGGGGCGTTCGAATTGCGGTTTTGGAACTGGATCATGTTGAACGCGGGGCGGGGCAGCCAATACGGGCGTGATCCGGGCACCGCGGCGGTGCTCGGCGAATTGGCCGACCAACGGATTCACTACCTGCGGAACCTGCCGCTGCGAGCGGGCGCCACGCCCCTGCGGCTGGCCCCGGCTTACGAACAGTGGCTGGTCGAAGCCTTGGGCCACGGCATCAACGACGAATTCTGGCGGCAGAACAACATCGTCGACCAGGCGTCGCAGTACAAGGACATACCTGTTTACCTGGTCGGCGGCTGGTACGACTCATGGGCCAGCAACACGACCGCGAACTTCGTGGCGCTCAGCAAGGCCATCGCCGGCCCAGTGTATCTGATCATGGGGCCGTGGATTCACGGCGCCCAGGGCAGCGCCGCCCACGGCCAGGTCAGTTTCGGGCCCGCCGCGGCGATCCCCGATCCGCGTGCCTGGCGGCGTGAATGGTACGACCATTGGCTCAAGGGCCTCGATAACACTGTCGGCAAGGCGGAGCCGTTCCGCACGAAAGTCCGCATCTTCGTCATGGGCTCCGGCTCGGGCGGCAAAGACAAAGACGGCCGCTTGGAGCATGGCGGGGCGTGGCGGGACGAGCAGGAGTGGCCGCTGGCCCGCGCTCGAGCGACCAGCTACTATTTCGGCCCGTGCGGCCGGTTGAGCGACCAGCCGCCGCCGGGCGACGGCGGAGCCACCAGCTGGCAGTTCGACCCCCAGCATCCGGTGCCGACGATCGGCGGCAATATCTCGTCGAACAACGACATCATGCTGCAAGGGGCCTGGGACCAGCGCGGCGGGCCGCACATCTGGAACGGCCAGGAGCCGCTGCCCCTGTCCGCGCGCAACGACATCCTCGTATTCCAAACGGAGCCGTTGGCCGAGGACATCGAGGTGACCGGCGAGTTGGCCGTCAAGCTATGGGTCTCGTCCTCGGCGGTCGACACGGATTTCACGGCCAAATTGATCGACGTCTATCCGCCCAGCCCCGCCTGGCCGGGCGGCTTTGACCTGAACATCGGCGACGGGATCCAGCGGCTGCGGTTCCGCGAATCGCTGCAGCAGGAAGTGCTGGCGGAACCGGGCCAGATCTATCCGATCACCGTCAAGCTGTATCCGACGTCGAACATCTTCCAACGCGGCCACCGCATCCGCGTCGACATCTCCAGCAGCAATTTCCCGCGGTTCGACGTCAACCCCAACACGGGCGAGCCGCTGAACCAGCACCGCCGCCAAGTGGTGGCCGTGAACACGGTCCACCACGATGCCGATCATCCGTCGCACATCGTCTTGCCGGTGATCCCGCAGTGAGGCGTGAGAAGGTAAGCCCGGGTCAACCGCGGACGAGGAGGCGAGAACCTTGAGAGCTCTGGTCACCGGCGCCGGGGGATTCCTCGGTCTGTATCTGGTCGAGCAGTTGCTGGCCCGCGGCGATCACGTGCGGACCATTTCCCGGCAACGATATCCACAACTGGATCGTTCGGGGGTCGAGGCCGTGCAAGGCGACTTGCGAGATCCGCAGCTGGCCGCCGACGCCTGTCGCGGGATCGACGTGGTCTATCACGCGGCCGGAGTCGCGGGGATCTGGGGGCCGTGGGAGCACTATTTCGGCATCAACACGGCGGCGACACAGAACGTGCTCGCTGGTTGCCTGCAGCACCGGGTGCCCAAGCTGGTCTATACCAGCAGTCCCAGCGTGACGTTTGACGGCGGCGACCAGCAGGGCGTGGACGAGTCGGTGCCCTACCCCAAGCGATGGCTTTGTCACTATCCGCATACGAAAGCCCTGGCGGAGCAGGCTGTTCTGGCCGCCAATGGCCGCGACGGCCTGTTCACCTGCTCGTTGCGTCCCCATCTGATTTGGGGGCCGCGGGACAAGCACCTGATCCCCCGCCTGCTCCAGCGGGCGGGTCGGGGCCAGTTGCGGCGGGTCGGCGACGGAACGAACCTGATTGATATGGTTTACGTAGAGAATGCGGCTGTGGCCCATCTGCAGGCCGCCGACGCCTTGGAACCGGGATCGCCGGTGGGAGGACGCGCCTACTTCATCAGCCAGGGCGAGCCGGTGAACTGTTGGCAGTGGATCGACGAAATCCTGGCTCTGGCGGGTACTGTGCCCGTCACGAGATCGATTTCGTTCCCCACCGCTTGGCGGCTGGGTGCCGCCCTGGAGACGATTTACCGCCTGCTCCGCTTGACGAGCGAACCCCGAATGACGCGTTTCCTGGCGGCTCAATTGGCGAAACACCATTACTTCGATCTCCGCCGGGCACGGGAGGATTTTGGCTATTCCCCCCAGATTTCCGCGGCGGAAGGAATGCGGCGATTAGCGTTGGATCTGGTGTCCGGGCGGTAATTTGGCGCCTACTGCCGCTTGCCAATCGCTGGCGAAGCGGGTAGTTTTTGGTGTTCTAACACAGGAGTGGACTTCGGACATGATCGCAACGAACGGGCCGGGCCGATTGCCGGATCACCAGCGGGTGGTTATTACCGGCGTGGGGTTGACGGCGCCCAACGGGAACTCGCTGCCGGAACTTCGCGCCAGTTTACTGCAGGGGCGGAGCGGTGTGCGCGAATATGAGATTCGTTATTTCGGCAAGACGCTGGCCGGAATCTGTGACTTTGACGTCCTGCGGTACCAGGCGCGCAAGGAGATCCGTCGCGGGACGCGGGCCGGCAGCGTGGGGATCTACTCCGCCAACGAAGCGGTCAAGGACTCGGGGCTCGATTGGCCGAACCTCGACAAGTCGCGGGTCGGCGTGTACGTGGGCGTGACGGAGCACGGCAACGTCGAGACGGAGAACGAGATCCACGAACTGAAGAACTACAACTACGACACGTCCTTCTGGTCGCACCATCACAATCCCCGCACCGTGGCGAACAATCCGGCGGGCGAAATCGCCTTGAACATGGGGATCACCGGCCCGCACTATACGATCGGCGCCGCGTGTGCCGCGGGCAATGCGGGTCTGATCCAAGGCGCGCAGATGCTGCGGCTGAACGAGTGCGACCTGGCGATCTGTGGCGGCGTGTCGGAGAGCATCCACACGTTTGGGATCTTTGCCAGCTTTCACAGTCAAGGTGCGTTGGCTGCGCACGAGGACCCCAGCCGCGCGTCGCGGCCGTTCGATTTGCATCGCAACGGGATCGTGGTCGCCGAAGGCGGTTGTGTGTTCATTGCCGAGCGGTTGGACGACGCCCGACGGCGGGGGGCGAAGATCTACGGCGAACTGGTCGGCTACGCCATGAACACCGACGCCACCGACTTTGTGCTGCCCAATCCGGAGCGGCAGGCCGAATGCATGGAACTGGCCTTGAAGCGTGCTGGCCTGGCGGCGGAGCAGATCGACATCGTCAGCACGCACGCCACCGGCACGGCTAGCGGTGATGCCCAGGAGTGCATCGCCTTGCGCCGCGTCTTCGGCGGCTCGCAGCGGACGTACTTCAACAATACCAAGAGTTTCATCGGCCACTCGATGGGGGCCGCCGGAGCCTTGGAACTGGCGGGCAACCTGGGAGCCTTCGAGGACGGGGTCTGCCATCCGACGATTAACGTAGACGAACTGGACCCGGAATGCGCCCTGGACGGACTGGTGCTGAACCAGCCCCGGGAGATCGGCAAGGCCAGTTACATCCTCAACAATTCGTTCGGGATGCTGGGCATCAATTCCGTGGCCATCATCCAGAAATACTAGAGTGCAAAGCATCGTCCGGTGGGAGCCGGGGCGGTGCCGATCAAGGAGTAGACGCGGCATGACACCAGCCGAAATCCGTTCGGAAGTTATCAGTATCCTGGAGGACATCGCCCCCGACGAGGACTTGACGAACCTCCGGGACGATGTGCCGTTCCGCGACCAGATGGAACTGGACAGCATGGACTTTTTGGACATCGTCATGGAGTTGCGCAAGCGGCACCGCGTCCAGATTCCCGAGGAGCATTACAAGGAACTGGCGTCGATGTCCAGCACGGTCAAGTACCTGGAACCGCTCATGAAGGACGTGTGAGCACGTGGCGCGAGTCGCAACTCCCCGATGTACGACACGATCATCATTGGCGCGGGCATGTCCGGCTTGGCGGCAGGCATTCGCTTGGCGCATTACGAGCAGCGCGTCTGCATCCTGGAACGGCACAACACGATCGGCGGCCTGAACTCGTTCTACCGCCTGCGCGGCCGCGACTACGACGTCGGCCTGCACGCCGTCACCAACTTTACGCCCCCCGGCGCCAAGCGCGGACCGCTGGCCCGCTTGCTCCGCCAGTTGCGGTTCCAATGGGACGATTTTGCCCTGGTTCCCCAGATCGGATCGGCGATCGCGTTTCCCGGCGTCCAGTTGAGATTCGGGAACGACATCGAATTGCTGGCTGCCGAGATCGCGCGAGCCTTTCCCCGCGAGCGGGACAACTTCCGCCGCCTGATCCAGCGACTGGTGGACTACGACGACCTGAATCCGGCTCATTTCGAGATGTCGGCCCGCCAAGTGCTGGATGAGACCATCGGCGAACCCTTGCTCCGCGAGATGCTCTTGTGCCCGCTGATGTGGTACGGGAACGCCGCCGAGCGGGATATGCCGTTCGGCCAGTTCTGTATCATGTTCCGCAGTATCTTCCTGGAGGGATTCGCCCGCCCGTTGGCCGGCGTCCGGCTGATCCTCCGCAACCTGATCCGCCGGTTCCGCTCGCTGGGCGGCGAACTGCGGTTGCGGTCCGGCGTGGCCCGGATCAAGACCGAAGGCCGCCGCGCCGTCGGCGTGGTGCTGGACAATGGCGACGAGTTGCAGGCCAGGCGGATCCTGTCGTCGGCCGGTCTGGTGGAAACGCTGCGGATGTGCGAGGACTTGACGCAGTTGGACGAAGCGCGGCCGGGGCGGATGTCCTTTGTGGAAGGCATTTCGGTGCTCGATCGCCAGCCGCAACAGTTCGGGCACGACCGGACCATTGTTTTTTTCAACGATTCGGAGCAGTTCCACTGGGAGCGTCCGGACGCGTTGTGTGACGTGCGGACCGGCGTCGTCTGTTCGCCGAACAACTACGCCTACGGGGCGGATGAAGGCTTGCCGGACGGCGTCCTGCGGATCTCGGCCCTGGCCAATTTTGACCGCTGGTCCCACCTGCCCGCCGACCAGTACGCACTGGAAAAACTGCGCTGGTACGATCGCCTGACCGAAGCCGCGGTCCAGTTCGTCCCGGATTACCGCGCCTACGTCGTCGACACCGACATGTTCACTCCGACCACGATCCGCCGTTTCACCTGGCACCACAATGGCGCCGTGTACGGTGCGCCGGAAAAGCGATTGGACGGCACTACGCATCTGGACAACCTGTTCCTGTGCGGTAGTGACCAAGGTTTCGTCGGCATTGTCGGGGCCATCGTCAGCGGAATCACCATCGCCAACAAGCACTGCCTGAAGGACTGAAGGTCGAGATAATCCGGATCTGCGGGCGGTTGCTCTTCCTCTCAATTCCCCAACGTCCAGCTTTCTCCTGGCATACTTGCCCAAAAGACCGCATTTTGGCATACTTGTGCGTTTTGGAAGTTCGACCTCACTGGCCGCGATGCCGGGGCGGTTGTTCTTTTCCGGCAGGTACGTCGGTTCTGGGGATTTTGGATGGAAATCTGGCCCGCAATCGATCTGCGCGGCGGCAAGTGTGTGCGGCTGCTGCAGGGCGACTACAACCGCGAGACGGTGTTCGGCGATGATCCGGCCGCCATGGCGTGCCGCTGGGTCGCCGACGGCGCCTCGTGTTTGCACCTGGTGGACCTGGACGGTGCTCGGGACGGCCGCAGCGTCAATCGAGCTGCGATCGCCGCGATCGTCCAGGCGGTCGGGGTCCCCTGTGAACTGGGTGGCGGCATTCGCGACCGCCAGACGATCCAGGAGATGTTGGGCTTGGGGCTGACGCGGCTGGTGATCGGGACCAAGGCGCTGAAGGATCCGGCTTGGTTTCGCGAGATGTGTCGCGAGTTTCCCGGACGGCTGGCCGTGGGCATCGACGCCCGGGATGGTCGCGTGGCGACCGACGGCTGGTTGAGCACCAGCGACGTGGCCGCCGTGGACTTGGCGCGGGAGATCTCGCGCGAGCCGATCGCGGCGATCATCTACACCGACATCGCTTGCGACGGAATGCTGAGCGGCCCGAACTTGGGGGCCATGGAGGAAATGCGGCGCGCGGTCGAAGTTCCGGTCATCGCCTCGGGGGGCGTGACGACCGCGGACGATGTGCGGCAACTGGCCCAACGCGGCCTGGCTGGCTGTATCATCGGGCGGACGTTGTACGAAGGAAGACTGTCGCTGGCGGCGGCCCTGGCAGCGGCCACGGCTGACACCGGCAGAATCATCTGATCGTTGTAAAGGAAACCGGCATGGCGAACGTGAGAATCGAAGACATCCGCAACATCGCTTTCTGTGGGCACGGTTCATCGGGAAAGACGACGCTGATCGACAAGGTGCTGGTCAAGACCGGCACGGTCAATGCGGTTCCCAGCGTGGACGACGGGTCCAGCATCTGCGACTTTGATCCCGAAGAGAAGCAACACAAGTACACGATTGAGGCCAAGCTGGTTCACTTCAGCCACGCCGGCAAGCAGTTCAATGTCCTGGACACCCCGGGCTATCCCGATTACATCGGCCAGACCATCTGTGCCCTCCGCGGGGTCGACACGGCCTTGATCGTGATCAACGCCCAGTCGGGCATCGAGGTCAATACGCGGCGGGTGTTCGCGGAAGCAGGTAAAGCGGGCCTCGGTCGGATGATCGTTCTGAGCAAGCTGGACGGCGACAACATCGATTTCCCGGCGCTCGTCGACGCGATCCGCGAAATGTGGGGCAATCGCTGCGTGCTGCTGAACGTGCCGCTGGGCCAGGGTGCCGGCTTCCGTGGCGTGGCCAGTACCTTGACCGTCCCCGCCGATGTCGACGGCGCCTTGGTCGATCCGAACGAAATCCATGATCCGCTGATCGAATCGATCATCGAGGTCGACGAAGAAGTCATGATGAAGTACCTGGAAGGCGAGCCGCCGACCGCCGAGGAGCTGTCGCGGTTGATCGTTCGGGCGGTCCGCGCCGGGACGTTGATTCCGATCGTCTGCTGTTCCGGCAAGACGGGCGTGGGGCTGACCGAGCTGCTGGATGCCGTCGCCCTGTGCGGCCTGTCGCCCGTCGACCTGCCGCGGCAGGCCAGCAAGGACGGCGAGGAAATCACGGTCGAACCGAAAGCCGACGGTCCGCTGGTCGCCCAGGTGTTCAAGACCCGCATCGACCCGTTCGTCCAAAAGCTGAACTTCATCCGGATCTTTTCCGGCTCGCTGAAACGCGACCAGAACGTCTCGGCGTCCAGCTCGCGCAAGGGGCTGCGGATGGGCCAACTGTTGCGCATCCAGGCCGGTGAGACGTCCCCGGTCGAGGAAGCCGGGCCCGGTGATATCGTGGCGGTCGCCAAGATGGAGGAACTGCACACCGGTTCAACGCTGGGCGACTACCGGCTGCCCGAAATGAAGTTCCCTACGCCGATGGTCGGGCTGGCCGTGTCACCCAAGAGTCGCGGCGACGAGACCAAGTTGTCGGGCGCGCTGGCCAAGATCGCCGAGGAAGATCCGACGATCCACATCGACCGGGACATGCAGACCAAAGAACTGGTGATGACCGGCATGAGCGAACTGCACCTGCTGATCATCCGCGAACGGCTGCACCGCCGCGACAAGCTGGACGTGGAAACCAAGGAGCCCAAGATCCCCTTCCGCGAGACCATCCAGTCGCCGGCCGAGGGCATGTACCGCCACAAGAAGCAGACCGGCGGCCGCGGCCAGTTCGGCGAAGTGCACATCCGCATGTTCCCGCTGCCGCGCGGCACGGTCATCGAGGAGTTTGCCACCAAGGACCGATTCGCTTCGATGAAAGAGTACCACTACGACGAAACGCACAACTTCCTGTGGGTGAATTCGGTCGTCGGCGGCGTGATTCCCGGCAACTTCCTGCCGGCCATCGAAAAAGGGTTCAAGGAACGCCTCGAAGGCGGCGTGATCGCCGGCTATACCGTCGAGAACCTGGCCATCGAAGTCCACTTCGGCAAGTACCACGAAGTGGACAGCTCGGAAACCGCCTTCCGCACGGCAGCCCGGATGGCCTTCAAGCAGGTCTTTGAAAAAGCCCGTCCGTGCTTGCTCGAACCGGTCGTCAAGATGGAGATCACGGTTCCCGAAAGCAAGGTCGGCGACGTGTACAGCGACATGTCCAGCCGCGGCGGACGCCTGCAGGGCAGCGACACGGCGGGCGGCAACCTGCAGACGGTCAAAGCCGAAGTGCCGTTGCGCGAAGTGACGACGTATGCCCGCACGCTGTCCAGTATGACCGGCGGCCAGGGCAGCTATACGATGGAGTTCAGTCACTACGACGTCATGCCGGCCAACATCCAGCAGGAAATCATGGCCAAGGCCAAGCTGCACGAGGAAGAAGAGGAGTAAGACGACGGCGGGCAATCGCGGTCGCATTGTCTGCCGACAGGCTCTTAACCTCCCCCGCGCAGCGGGGGAGGTCGGACGTGGTAGAGGCCGGGTGGGGGCCACCGCTCGGCCCGGTTCGCCGTTCCTCGCTTTCGTTCGGCGCAGGTCTCCCGCCTCGGCTCGGCGCGGGTCTCCCGACCCCGACGAAACCGCCGACCGCAGGTCTCCCGCAGCACCTGCCGGATTCCACCCACGGTCGCGTAGCGACGAATCGTTCGCGCCAGACGCGAGCTGTCGTCGCCACGCGACCTGTTCGTTTTCTTGCCCGCGATCTTCCGCGAGTTGAACGCGCCCGTTACCATCAAGTGCCCCAACCACGCCACAAGCAGAAGTCCATGCCATGTCCGCCCGATTCTTGCCTCCCGCCGCCGTCGCTTTCCTGTTGTTCGCCAGTCTCCTGGCCTCCTCCTCCACCGCCGCCGACCCGACGATCTCCAATCGCGCGCCGAAGCCCGGTGAGGTCGGCTACCAGCCCGACGACGGCGAGACCGTCAGCCTGAACCCGCCCTCGTTCATCTGGCTGCATGATAAGGACGCCGCCACGTACGCGATCCAGTGGGCCGCCAAGCCGGACTTCAGCGACGCCGAAACCGCGGACGGCTTCGTCTGGAACACGTACACGCACCACCGCGCGCTGACCCCCGGCGAGTATCACTGGAGATACCGGTTCACGACTCGGGACGGGCGGCAATCCGGCTGGAGCGTCGTCCGCAAAGTCGTCGTACCGGCCGACGCCCGCGAGTTCCCCATGCCGACGCGAGCCGAGCAGCAGCAGCGGATCCCCGGCGGCCATCCGCGGCTGTTCCTGCGCCCGGAAGACCTGCCGCGGCTGCGGGAGTTGGCCCGCGGCAAGCTGGCCGGGGAATTCAACAAGCTGCGAACGGAAGCGGACCGAATCCTCCGCGCCGGCCCGACCCCGGAGCCCTCGCATCGCGGCTCGGCGCGGGACAAGGACGATCAGGAGGCAATCAAGTACTGGTGGCCCAATCGCGAGCAGACCGAGCGGGCCTGCAAAGAAGCCGAAACGCTGGCCTTTGTCTACTTGCTCTCGCAGGACCGCACGTATGGCGAGGCCGCACGCCGTTGGGTGCTGCACCTGGCCGCCTGGGATCCCGACGGCCCGACCAACTTCCGCTTGAATTGCGAAGCCGGCAAGCCGATGCTGTATCGCCCCGCGCGGGCCTACGATTGGGCCCACGACATGTTCACGCCGGCCGAGCGGGAACGGATCCGCGCCAGCATGTTGCGCCGCGTCAGCGATGCCTGGGACAGCGGCGAAATCGCCGGCGGCACGGGGCACCTGAACGCGCCGTACAGCAGCCACGGTAATCGCATCTGGCACAAAGTCGGCGAAGCTGGAATCGCCTTCCTGGGCGAAATCCCCGAGGCGGAGACGTGGCTCGATTACGCGGTCAACAAATTCTACGGCTGCTATCCCGTCTGGGCCGATGACGACGGCGGCTGGCACGAGGGCGTCAGCTATTGGAGCGGCTACATGGGCAAAGCCGTGTGGTGGCTGCAGGTCGCCCAATCCGCCTTGGGGATCGATGGCCTGCAGAAGCCGTTCTTTGCCCAGGTAGGCGACTATCCGTTGTACATCGCCCCGCCCGGATCGCCCAACAGCGGCTTCGGCGACCTGTCCTTCCGACCGCCGTCGAGCGGCATCGGCGGGTTCATGGAATACCACCTCCGCGTCAAAGGCAGCCAGCCGGACGGCCAGCACGCCGCGTATTGGCGGTGGTGGACGGAGCGTTGGGGTATGGCTGGCGAGGGCGGGATCCTGGGATTCCTGTACGCCGCCAACCTGCCGCCGCTGCCAGCCGCCAAGCCGCCAACGGATCTGCCGACGTCCAAGGTCTTCCACGGCATCGGCGTCGCCAGCCTGCATACGACCCTGCTGGACAGCCGCGACGACGTGCACTTCCTGTTCAAATCCAGCCCGTTCGGCACGCAGAGCCACGGCCATAACCCGCACAACACATTTCAACTGAACGCCTATGGCGACGCGCTGCTGACCACGTGCGTCTATCGCGACTTGCATGGCAGCAAGTTCCATTACCAGTGGGCCCATAGCACCGCCGCGCACAACGGCGTCCTGGTCGCCGGCGAGGGGCAAATCAAGCACACGCCCGCCCCGCACGGCCGGATCGTCGACAGCCGGTTCACGCCCGAGTGGGACTACGTCGTCGGCGACGCCACGGCGGCCTACGGCGATCGCTTGACGCGGTACCAACGCCACGTGATCTTCGTCAAAGGCTCGGCCTCCGGCCCCCAAAGAGTCCCCTACCTCGTGCTGTACGATGACCTGGAAGCCAAATCGCCAACGACATTCCAGTTCATGCTGCACGCGCTGGCAGCCTTTGAGTTGGACGAAGGCCAGCAGCGATTGTCCGTCCAGCAGGCCCACGCGGGTGTTGACGTCCAGTACTTGGGGCCGCAGCCATTGGCCTTCCGCCAGTGGGACGGGTTCACGCCGCCACCCACCAAGCCGTTCCCGAACCAATGGCATGTCGAAGCGGGCACGCGGGAACCGAGCCGGCAACTGGGCATGCTGACGATCCTGGTGCCCTACCGCGCCGGCCAGCGTCCTGAATGGACCGCCCAGCGAGTCGAATCGAACGCCGGCTTGGGGGTTCGATTCACGAGCGGAGGACAAGTCCAAACCGTGACCTTTGCACCGCCCGGGGCAGCCGCTCCGATTCGCATTGAACTCGGCCGCGCGGATTAACGCCGTTCGAGAAATAACCGTCAGACTGTCGCCTTTCGCTCCGCGAAAGGGCGTTCTTTCGCGGAGC
>CAIYOB010000796.1 GCA_903927685.1 uncultured Planctomycetaceae bacterium | reverse complement strand
TCTCCCTTTCAGACGTTGATTCTCGGCAACGCCCTGATGATCGACCAGCGCAACGACGTCACCTACCCCGACGGCGTGCAGGCTGCTGATGGCACGATTTCAGGCCGCCAGCCGGAACCCGCGCTCAGCGGGCGATCAGGTTCACGGCATGGACGGTTCGCGTCCGTTCTTCCAGATCTCCGGGCAGCGAGCCTTTGAACCAGGCTTTGGCACGATAGCGGAACTCGTAGCCATCCGGCAGCAACTTCAACGGCCGGTAAGTCGCGGCTTGAGCGCCTCCAGCAAGCGGCGCCGTGTGCGGGCTTTCGTGACAGCCCGCACAGGACTTGGCTTCGCCCGGCCGGACGTTGATCCAGGTCAGCTGGTTGCCGACGACGCGGCGATCGCTGTCCAGCACCTGGAAATGCACCAACCGGTCGGCCGGCAGTTCGACGTTGAACGAGCCGTCCGGCAACAGCGGCACGGTGCCCAGGACCCGGGCTTGGGTGCCGCCGTGATTCCGCCAGACGACGTCGGGGCCGGTGTGCGTCTCGTGGCGGCCCACGACCGGCATCCCTTCGACCAACCGCACCCAGCGGCCCCGCTGGCGGGCTTCCGGCTCCTGCGTGTTGTAGACCGAGGCGCAGACCAGACGCCCGCTATAGCTGGTCCGGCCGGCCAGCACCGGCTGAGTCGTTGGGGGCCGGCGCGCGACGACGGGGCGCGGCTCGTAGTCCGCCACGGCCGGATCGTTGTAGATCAATTCCAGCTGGCCGGTCGCGGGATGGAATCGGTACAGGCCCAAGTCGACCTTCTCGCGATCCGGCGTTTTCTCGGTCGAGGCGCACAGGATCGACCCGTCGGCCAGCGGCAGCGGCGTGGTGTATGCGCGGGTCTTGAAGTCGGGCATCAACAGCGTTTCGCGGTCTCGGCGGCCGCCGACCAGCGTCAGGCCGCCTTGCGTCGAGACGATGATCTGGCGTCCGTCCGGCATCGGCTGCGGCTGCGTCATCCGCAGGACGCGATGGGTCAAAGGCGCTTCCTGGCCGTCGTCCGGGCCCGGATCGCCGTGGTCCAGGCTCCGCCAGAACGAACGCCGCTCGGGGCCGTACAGCACGGCGTCCATCGTCCCATCGGGATGGACCGCGTGCAGCGTCAACTCGGTCTTGTTTCGCGAGTAAAACACCTCCAGGCGGCTGAACACGATCCGGCCGTCCGGCAGCAGCGCCGGTTCGTTGTCCCGGCCGATGTTG
Organism: uncultured Planctomycetaceae bacterium; assembly: GCA_903927685.1. The sequence goes on along the minus strand of CAIYOB010000796.1, from coordinate 7,054 downwards.
GTCGCGATCGTGTGCAAATCAGTGCCGTCCGCGTTCATCACGTGCAGCGACGTGCAGGGATAGCCGTGATACTCGTCCCGGATCCCCACCCGGCTACAGCCGAACACGATCCGGCCGTCGGCCAGCAGCGCCGGCTGGATGTGGTGGTAGGGGCCCGACGTCAACTGCTGCAGCCCGCTGCCGTCGATGTCGATCCGCCAGATCTGCCACCAGGGATCGTTCTGCTGGCGGCGGGTGAAGATGACCTGCCGCCCGTCCCAGGAGATTTCCGGCGAGGCGACGTACCCGTCCGGGAAGGTCGTGAGCGGTGTGACTTGCCCATCCGGCCGAGGCGGGCTGAGCCGGAACAGGTTGTTGCCGGGGCGGTATTCGGGGCCCGAATCGGTCACGATGTAGGTCTGCCGCCAGCGGTCGGCCTGTTCCACGGTTCCGAGCGTGTTGGGGATGTTGTTGTCACCCTGGATGAAAACCAGCGCGTCGAAGTCAGCCCGCGGCCAGAAGCCGCGGGTGTCGCTGGGCGCAGGGGAAGCCCCGCGCACAGCAGTGTCCTCGTTCGACACAGCTGCCTGGTCTGTCCGGGGCAGATCCAGTTGCACTCCCCGACGCTCCAACGCATCGCGGGCGACGTGCCGGACGCTCAGGAACGGATGGTTCAGGGCCGCGTGCTGCAACGCGTCCAGGGCGGCCGCGTCGCCCAGTTCGTCCAGGGCCTGGGCGGCTGCATGCCGGACTTCGAGCACCGTGCGTTCGTCGTTCAACACGGCGGCGATCTGCGGCGTTTGCTCGACAGCGCCCAGTTGGCCCAAGGCCCGGATAATCGCCTCGCGCCAACGCGGGCACGGGTCGTTGTATTCCTCGTCCTTGAATCGGCCGCTGTAGCCAAACTCGGCTTCGGGCTTGGCTTCCGCCAGCGCTCTCGCCAGCGGCTCGATCGCCCGTTTGTCCCTCATCCAGGCCAATGCCTTGGCGGCGTAGATCCGTACCCAGCCGTTGTCGTGCCGGAGCAGCGCGGCCAGCCGCAACAATCGCTGGCCACTCGCTTCGCGAGCGGAATCCGAGTCGCCCGGCGACGCGCGGGAATCGCCCTCCCAGCACAGCGCCGGCAGCCAAGTGGCCATCCGCCGCTCCGGGAACACCGGCCACGGCTCCGCAGCGGTCACCGCCGCCACGGCGCGAGGCTGCCCGAGTTGTGCGAAGGCATGCTCGAGGGCATCCTCCCGCAGGCCGGACTGTTCGATCAAGTGCCAGGTCAGCCGGTGGTAAACCTCCGGCTCGTACAATACGTAGCTGTCATAATCGCTGGACAGATTGGCCATGATCTGCGGGGCCAGCCGGCGGAGTGCCTGCCGGTCTTCCGGCGCGTCCAGCGGCAACCGGCACAGCGCCATGGCGATCGAGTAAGGAGTCTCCAGCATGCGGTCCTCGCTGGGAAACCCCATCCGATCGTCGGCGGGGACCTCCGGCGGGTCGGTGCCATCCACGCGTCGGGCATAGCGGGCATAGGCGGCCAGCAGCGGCGGCACGGCGCGTCGGTCCCCGAACTCGCCCAGCGCATCGGCCGCATTCCGCGCCCACAGCGGGCGGTCGAGCAAGGCCAGCAGTTTCGGGAACCCCGCTTCGTCCCGCAGACGCCCCAGCGCGCGGATGGCGGCCCGCATGGCAATGCGGTCGCGGGGCGCAGCCGACGGCTCGGGCTCCAGCACGTTCAGCAGGGCGGCCGCCGCGCCGGTTCCGCCCAGCGCACCCAGCGCCCGGGCGCCGCGTTCTTCGCGCCAAGCGAGTTCATCCGCCGGGGCTGGCTGGACTGCGATCTCGGCGCCCGGAGCGTACACCTCGACCTCGTAAAACGTCGTGGGGTACGTCTTTCGCGCGGTGTCGTAACTGGTGATCCGGACGTAGCGGGCTTGCCGCGCCGGAAAGCCGAACGCCCAGACGACGGGCGTGGCTTTCCGGTGGCGGGTCACGACCTCGAACTGCGCGCCGTCCAGGCTCACCGCCAACTCGCAATCCGTCATGCAGAACTCCGGACCGTACTGGTGCACCACCACCTGGGCGATCTCCAGCGGCCGGCCCAGATCCACTTGGCACCACTGAGGAAACGGAACGGCTTTCGTCTGCCAGAAGCCGCCGCCTTCCGTCGTCCCGTCGACCAGATCTCCGGGCTCGCCTTTGTATCGCGTCGACAACGTAACCTTAGCTCCGTACGCCAGGCTGCGCGAGCGATGCGGCCCCAGCAGGGCCAGCACGTCCGCGGGCGGCCGGTCGACCGGAACGTCGGCCCACCACTGCCGCCATCGTTCTGCCTGCAGGCGGCGCTGGGCGGGTAGGGCCGCCGCGTCGAAGGGGAATTCCATGCCTGTGAGATTGGTCAGTGCGATCCAGGCGGATTGCCGGACGGTCCACTCCTCGTCGGCCAGCATCTCGATCAGCGGCCCCACCGCCGTCCGGCCGCCGCACCAAGCCAGGGCCATCACGAGATTGCGGCGGACCTGGGCATCGGGATCCTGCAATCGGGCCAGCAAGGCGGCTTCGGCGCGAGAGGCCCGCTGGAACCCCAAGGCTTCCGCCGCCCAGGCGCGGACGGCGGGGGCGGTGTCCTGCAACTGGGCGATGTGCTGCGTCACCTGGATGTCAAACGGACCGCCGGCGGGTGACGTTTCCGCTGCCAAGCTCACCGCGCTGACGCAGCAAATGCCCCCGATCCAGACGGCCAGCCGTCGGCCAACCGAAATCAGGTCCTGCCCTCGAGCATGTTCCGGTAGCCGGCGAGACAACACGGTAAACCCTGGCATTGATGAAGACCTTTCGAACTTCCGGACGTTTGCAGACGCTCCACGGACGGGTGCCTGTGGTCGAGTGCAGCGAGCCCACAGTCAATCCTCTTTCCACTGCTGCTTGGGCCCACCCCGAGTGCCTCCAAAATCCATTGCACGTGACTGGATGCGGCACTACAGACTCCACGGCTCACGCAGGGCGCGGCGTGTCATGCGGGCGGCGATGTCGTCGCCGACGATCGTCTCCTGCTGGGGATCCCAGCAGATCTTGCGGCCCGTGCGGATCGCAATGTCGCCCAGATGGCTCATGAAATCGGACTGAGCCGCCGAGTCGATATCGCTGGCCGGGGTCTTGCGAGTCAGGCAACCGTGGATGAAGTTGGCGTAGTGGTCGCTCTCCTGCAGCAGATGCAACTGCTCCGGCTTGATCTTCACGTTCAGCAGCGAGGCGGGCTCGGCCGCCAACGTCTCCCGGCCGCGGCCCGCCCGGACCCAGCCCTCGGAGCCGACAAAGGTCGTCAGGTCCGAACCGGCTTTCAGCGTGAATTCGGCGCCGCTGGCGTATCGCCCGCGGACATCCCAATCGACGACCGTGTCAAACAAGCCTTCCGTGGGAATCACGCCGGTGCCCTCGTACTCGACCGGGATCTGCGGGTAGCCCCAGTGGGCGATATCCAGCGGATGGGCGCCCCAACCGGCGATAAAGCCGATCGCATAGTCGTAAATGTGCCAGCGTCCGCCGCCGATCACGCGATCCGTGGTATACGGCGCGACGGGCGCCGGGCCGAGCCAGAGGTCGTAATCCAGGCCCTCGGGAACCGGCTGCGGGGTTGGATCGCCGCCGCGAGCGCCGTTGGGGGCGATGACGTGGACCGCTTTGACCTCGCCGATGTATCCGTTGCGGACCAGTTCGCAAGCGAAACCGCAGTGCGAGCTGAACGAGCGTTGCTGTGTGCCGTACTGAAAGATCGCTCCGTACTGATGGACCGCCGCCCGCAGCAGCTTGTTCTGCTCGATGCTCAGGCCCAGCGGTTTCTCGCAGTACACGTCCTTGCCGGCGCGGACGGCAGCCAGCGAGATCGGCACGTGCCAGTGGTCCGGCGTGGCCACCACCACCGCGTCGATGTCGTCCCGCGCCAGGACTTCGCGGAAATCGTTGTACGCCCGGCAGCCTTTCGTGCCATAGCGGTTATCGACCTGCTCGGCGCGGGATTCGCGCCGGTCCCGGAAGGGATCGCACACGGCGAGCACCTGGCAAGTGGGCACGCCCAGGAATCCGCCCAGCAATCCACTGCCCTGTCCGCCCACGCCGATGTGAGCGGTGGTGATGCGTTTGCTGGGCGTGTTCTCGCCGAACAGCACTCGGGCGGGAAGCACCAGGGGGGCCGCGACGGCGGTTCCGACGGTTTGAAGAAAACGGCGACGTGTGGTCATCGGGGAACTCCTAAAGGGAAAGCGAGGGACGGTGTCCCGGGGATGTTTCGAGTGTCAGTTATTCCGTCTTGCCGTAAATCTCCAGTTCGCGGATCGCCGGGCTGGGGCCGTGCGAGCCGGTGATGTTCAGCTGGATCGCCGTGCAGCGCGTGGGCGGCACGACCACCATCAGTACGTTGTCGCGGTAGGACGCGTCGGCGATGGTTTTCACGACCTCATCGTCGCACACGATCTCGAAATCTTTGGGAGCATACTGCTGGTGCTGAAACCCGACGATGCGCAGGGCACGCACCGTGGCCGGTTGCTTCATCTGGATCCGCAACTGGTACAGTTTCTGGTTGTCAATCTCGTCCCAGTAGGTCTGACGCTCGCCGTCAATGGCCGCCGCAGGCGGACCGCCTTGGCCATCGGCCCGCAGGCCGTCCGGATTGGTCGCCGTGCCGCCCAGAGCCAGGTTTGCCATTCCCGTGATGTCAAACCCGAGTGCTTCCAGACGCGCCGCGCCGCGGGCCGCCAACGCCTTCAGCTTGGCATCGGCAGCGGTTTTCGCCACCGCCCGCAGATCCTCCAGCGGCGCGCCGGTTTCCCAATCGGCCAGCGCCCGCACGGCGGCGAGTTGGGCGTCGGCATCGCCGCTCTGCAGCGACGCGCGCAAGACGGCCAGGGCCCGGTCGCCGCCCAGCACGCCCAGCACCGCCAGCAGCGAGGCCTTTCGCGGACCGCTGGCCTGCAGCGCCGCGTCGGCGACCGCTTGGGTCTCGCCAGCGCGGCGATACAGGGCGACCAGCGCCGCCTCGACCGGCTGCCGGTCGCTGGCGTTGTCCAGCAGGGCCATCAGCCGAGGGCCATCGGCCGCTGGGGCCAGTTTTCCCAAGGCGCTGATCGCCTCGGGATTGCCTGCTTCGGCCAAGACCAGCAGCCCGGGGACCGCCGCGGTCGCCCCGCGGGCGACCAGCGCGCGAATCGTCTCCGGCTGAGGCGACTGGAGCAGGGCGGCATCGACGCCCGGCCCGGGCAGACGCGCCAGGGCTTCGACAATCGCCGGCTGTTCGGCTTTCTCGGCTGTCGCCAGCAGCCCCAGCAGGACGGGCACCGACGAGGCGTCGCCCAGCTTGCCGACGGCGATGCTGGCCGCGCGACGGACATCCGTCAGCTCGCTCGAAGCGGCCTCCGTCACGGCGGGCAATGCGGCCGGCTCGCCACTGTCCCCCAAGGCGGCCAACAGGGGCACTTGCAGATCCGCAGGCAGTTCCTTCCAGCGTTCCGCCGCCGCTTTCACCAGGGCGGTGCCGCGCAGCAAGCCGATGGCGGCGACTTGCAGCGCCGAGTCGCTGCCGGCCAACGCGGCCAAGACGGTCGCGTCGGCTTGATTGCCCAACGCCTTGACTCGGCCCAGGAAAGCCGCCACCCGGACCGGCTTCGGCTGGTCCGGCGCGGTCAGCTCTTCCAACACCGCCGTGTCCTGCAGCTGCAACGCACACCGCAGCAAGGCGGCCGTCGGCCGCGGCTTGGCGGCCCGCAAGGCTTCCAGCGCCTGCCCTGTGCCGATCGCGGCCAACGCGTCCGCCGAGTCCGGCAGCAGGTCGGCCAGCAGCGGCACCGCTTGCGCGTCCCGGCGTGCGCCCAACGAGTTGATCAGGCCGTGCCGCAACGCGCCCGCGGACCCCGGCAGCGCGGCGCGGAGCGCGGCCAGCGACGGCTCGCCCGGAATCCGTTCAAGCGCAGCTCGCGCGGCTAATGCCAGGTCGGGGTTGGACAATTGCACGGCCAGTGCCGGCACTTCGTCGGACGAACCGATCAAGCCGAGCTGCTCGCAAGCAAACCGCTTGGCGTCCAGGGTCGCGTCGGACGCGAGCAGCGCGGCCAGCTGGGGTGCCGTTTCGCGCGGTAACGCCTGGGCGAGTTGGGCGGCCTCCAGCAGGACCATCCGGCTCTGGCCGTATTGGTAGCTGGCCAACGGTTTCAGCACGTCGCGAGTCGCGACTTGGCCGGTCGCCGCCCATTCGACACCGCGGCAGAGCAGGGTCTGGAAGCCCGGGGTGCTCATGAATTCAGCGCTGTGGCCCGCCAGCAGCGTGAACCCGCGGCCCTGACCGAACTGGGTGACCAGCGCCAGCGGATGATCGTCGCCCGTCGCCAGCACCTGGGCCTTCGGATGTACGCCCGGTTTCAGCCACAGCTCGTCAGTGGTGGCAAACGGCTGCACGCCGTGCGTGATCGGATGATCCGCCACCGGTTTGACCGTAAATCGGTGCGGGGCTCCGTGACCGGTCTGGCCCAGTTCCCACCAGGCGCCGGCGATCTGCTGGTAGTCAGCCCAATCGAAGAACGACGAGCTGCCCGCGTGGACCGCGACAAATCCCTTGCCGTTGCGAACGAAGTCCAGAAACGCCGCGCGGGTTGCCTCGGGCCAGTCCGTAGCCGGCGTCTTGCCCCACGTGTTCCAGTCGCTGACCAGCACATCGTATTTGGCCAGCATGGCGGCGTCGGACTGCTCGGGATGTTCGGTCACGTCCACGGTAAACCGGCCGCCGGTTTCCAGGATCGACTTCAGTTTCGGCGTGGTTTCCTGCCAGTTGTGGTTGTTCTGGCCCGTGAGAATCAGGACGCGACGATTCGCTGGCGGCGATTGGGCTGGCGTCGCGGACGGCACAAGGCACAGCAGGGCTGCGGACACGGCAAGCAACAGGGGTCTTGTCGCAAGGCTCATGAGGCTTGTTCCTTCATCAAATCGGCGGGGAGTTTTCCGGTGGGGCGGTGTTTGGGCAGCTTGACAGGGGTGGGGACCCGGCCTGCCTGTGCACGTTACGGTATCGATCTGCCACAAGATGTCAACAGCGGTCTGG
>CAIYOB010000795.1 GCA_903927685.1 uncultured Planctomycetaceae bacterium | reverse complement strand
GCACTCGACCCCGGCCACCCTTCCCTTGAGGCCGGAGCCCCCCGTCGCCTCACAGGATCGCCAGCGGGTTGCGGCGTTCTTCCAGCGTGCCGCGGGTGACGCCGACGCGGTTCACCGCTTTGAGTTGCCGCCAGACCTGTTTGCCGGTCAACCGGCCGGCCAGCAGGTCGCGATACAGGCCGATCGTCTCCCGCACCTGGTCCGCATTCTCCTCCAGCAATTCGACGCGGAAGTGCCGTACGCCGGCCGCCAGCAAATCGGGGACGACCTCCGCGCCGCTCTGCGCGACGGCGTTGTACAGCGTGTTGCGGCAACCGACGTCGGCCTGCAGCAGGTGCTCCAGGCCCAAGCGGTCGCGCAGGCGGACTTCGTGCCGGTCGCAAGGCCGGCCACAGTTCGTGTGGTTCGTCCCGGGCGAAAGCAGGGCGCAGAAGACGCAGTGCTCCATGTGGAACAACGGCATGTGCTGGTGGATCACAACCTCCAGCCACTGCGGGGGACCGGCGGCGACCATGTCCAGCAACTGGTCGCGGTTCAGGTCGTACGAGGCGGTGACGCGCAACGCGCCCAGGCGGCGGAGCTGGTGAACGGCCAGATCGTTGGCGGCGTTGAGCGAGAAATCGGCCACGCACGGCAAGCCCTCGGCGACGTAATACGCCAGCCCACCCAGGTTGCGCACCAGGATGCCGTCCGCGCCATGGCGGCCGATGGCCCGAAACAGGCCGACTTCGTTGGGCTTCTCGATCCGCGGCGTGGCCAGGTAGATCTGAGCCTCGGCAGCGTGCGCCAGCGTTACGGCCTGGGCGTACTGCCGAATGTCGGGAAACTCGACCTGGATGTCGCGTTCGCCGCAGGCGAGCGCCGTTTCCAATTGGGCGAGCGTGCGACAGAGGATCCGCAGTTGCGGTCCGGAGTCGCGCGGTGCCTCACGTGGCTCGGTCTCTCCGAGACCGAGATTCGCGTCTCGGAGAGGCGCAGCTACGTGAGGGCCTGGGTCGAGTTCCGCTCGATTGCCGGCCCGCAGCCGGTCCAGAACGCCGGGCGGCGCAATCCGCCGTGGGGGCGGCAGGACGCCGGCCGCGTCCAGTAGTTCCTTCAGCCGACCCCGGACCTTGCCCAAGACGCTCATCGGCACCAGCGGGTCGCCGACGATTTCGGCCTCCAGCCGATCGAGTTCATAGACCGTGCCGCCCAGGCGGCCCAACTTCTCCTCCAGGAGTTCGCAGGTGACCGGATGCTGGCGAGCAGCCGGCAGGGGCTCGTCCGACAGCACTTCACAGTGGGCCCCCGTCGCCGTCTGAGCCCGCACGCACAGCGGCTCGCCGACGGCAGCCCGCACCTGCATCGCCACGGGCACTCGCCGTTGGGGATCCGCAGCCGTGTACGTGCGGCGCATCCGCCGCGCCAATTCCGGGTCGTCCGTCTTCCAGATCTGCTGGCCGGGCCACAGCTGGTCAAAATCCACGGCCTCACGGACGAACGTCAATTCGGCCAGCCCGTGCGCGACGGGCTCTTCCAAACGCCGCCCGCCCTGGTACACGGCCCACACGCGGCCGCCTTGCTCCAATCCGGCCAGTCGGTCGCCTTCGAACGTCACGCCGTCGCCGGCCTTGATCGCGCGCTCCAAGCGAACCTGCACCCGCTGGCCGCGGACCTCGGTCACCTCTCCCAGCAGCACGCCGCGGTTGGCCGAACTCGTGCCGGGCACTAGCCGTTTGTGGTCGTTGCCTAACAGCCAGCCAGGCGAGAAGCCGCGCGAGAAGGACAATTCCAGCTCCTCGACCTGCCGCGGCGTGAACTGAACCGGCTGGCCCGCCAGCGCCGTGTCGATTGCCTGGCGATAGTGCCGCGTGACGTTGGCCACATATTCGGCGGTCTTCAAGCGGCCTTCGATCTTCACCGCCGACACACCCGCGTCGATCAGCTGAGGAATCAGCTCGAACGCGGCCAGGTCCTGCGGGCTCAGCAGGTACTTGACGGGGCCCAGGTCCGTGTCCCGGCCGTCGCAGACCAGGTCGAACGGCAATCGGCACGCCTGGGCGCATTGGCCCCGGTTCGCGCTGCGGCCACCGAGCGACTCGCTGGTCAGGCATTGGCCCGAGTAGGCTACGCACAGGGCGCCATGCACAAACACCTCCAGGGGCACCCGGGTCTGGCTGCGGACCGCACGGATCTCGTCGAGCGACAGTTCGCGGGCCAGCACGATCCGTTCCACGCCCAGTCGCTCGGCCACATTGATGCACTCGGCGCTCGTCAAGGACATCTGCGTCGAGGCGTGGATCGCCAGCTCGGGGCACACGGCCCGCACCAGCTGCAACACGCCCAGGTCCTGGACCAGCACGGCGTCGACGCCCAGTTCGGCCAACGTGCGGATCGTCTTTTCGACCTTCGGCAGCTCGCTCGGAAAGGCCAGCGTATTGACGGTCACGTAACCGCGCATCCCGCGCTGATGCAGCAGGGCCAGCACGTCGGGCAGTTCTTCGAGGGCGAAATTGACGGCCCGGTCCCGCGCGTTAAAGCCGACTTGCAGACCAAAATAAACGGCGTCCGCGCCGTTTTCGATCGCAGCCCGAATGCAATCGCGGTCCCGGGCGGGAGCTAACAACTCGGGACGCGTTCGGTGGCCCGAAAGCGTGGGATTCTGTGCGGATTCAGCAGCGGTTGGTGTCATGCCTGCCATTGTCTCCGGAAGTGCCGAAGTCGGCAAGCGGACGGGCTGCAGTCGAAATGCCAGTCGGAATGCCCCGGTGCATACGGACCCGCCGGGCGGTATGCTGAAGTTGTTTCAATGTCTCCACCGGCCCCCTGCCGAAGCGTACGAGATCGAGCGCAGAGGCCGCCGATCGTAACCCGACGCGTGAGCGAGGCTGACTCGATTTCCCGCCAGATTCCTCGCTGACGCTTCGGGTTGCAATAGCGGCAAAGCGGCCAGAACGCTGATAGGAGTCGCGAACGCGATGGACAACACGATTTATCTGTGCGCCCCGGTCAATGCCCTTGTCGAGGGCCTGTTCGAGCAGAACGTTCCGCTGGACGAGATCAAGCAGCACGGGGATTTCGGACTGGGGACCTTCAACGACCTGGACGGCGAATTGGTTCTGCTGGACGGTACGGTGTACCAGGTTGCCGGTGACGGGCAGGTCCACATCATCGACGACGGCCGGGCGCTGACCCCGTTTGCCTGTGTCACACGGTATCGGCCCATCAGCCATGACGACTTGGACCAGGAGCTGTCCTACGACGACTTCCTGGACTGGCTGGTCCGTCTGCTGCCCTCGCCGAACCTGTTCTACGCGTTGCGGATCGAAGGCCAGTTTGCCGCGATCAAGGCCCGTTCGGTGCCCAAGCAGGAAAACTACCGGACGTTGGTCGAAGTGGCTCGCGAGCAGACGCTGTTCCAGTACGAGAACGTCCGAGGCACGCTAGTCGGCTTCTATACGCCGGCCTTCATGGCTTCGCTCAGCGTTCCCGGCCTGCACCTGCATTTTCTGTCGGCCGACTTTCGCTCGGGTGGCCATCTGCTGGAATGCCGGCCGCGGCGGGTGCGGGCCGGCGTTCAGTTCATCAACCGCCTGGAACTCGCCTTGCCCATGAGCTTGGACTACCTGACCTGGGATTTCCGGCGGGATATTCGCCAGGACTTGCATCAGGCCGAGCGGTAGGCCCAGCCCGGGGCCCGGCCTGCTTTCGCCTCGCGTCCGGGGGCATTATGATAGATGCAGCCGCGGTGGCAGGCGTGGCAAGACGCGGTATTGTTGCGGCCAGGAGTCCTTCGCATGAGTTCCGTGATTCAAGTCAGCCAAGTCTACTATCCGGAATCGGACGGCAAGCCTATGGGCGAGACAGACGACCATCGCAAGGAGATGATCCGGCACATCGAAATGCTGGAGGACTACTATCGCGGGCAGAAGGTCTATGTGTCAGGCAATCTGCTGGTCTACTACGTGCAAGGCGATCCGCGGACCTTTGTCGTGCCGGACGCCTTTGTGGCCAAGGGGATCCCGCGCGGGAATCGCCGCACCTACAAGGTCTGGGTCGAAGGGAAAACGCCGGATGTGATCATCGAGACCACGTCGCGAAAGACGCGGCGGACGGACACGCGGGACAAGCCGCAACTGTACGCCCGACTGGGTGTCAAAGAGTACTTCCTGTTCGACCCGCATGGCGAGTACTTGGATCCGCCCTTGCAGGGTTATCGGCTGGCTGGCGACGGGTACGAGCGCATCGTCCCCGACGCAGACGGTGCGTTGGACAGCCAGGAACTGGAACTGCGGTTGCGGATCGCCGGGAAACACTTGGATTTTGTGCGTTGGGACACCGGCGAGCGGTTGTTGACGCGAACCAGCCAAGTGCAACGCGAAGCCGAGGCCCGGCAACGCGAAGCCGAGGCTCGGCAGCGCGAAGCCCAGGCCCGACAGCGCGAAGCCGAACGTGCCGACCGCGAGGCCGCAGCTCGGCAGGCGGCCGAGGCCGAGATGGCCCGGCTCCGGGACGAATTGGCGCGCCTCCGGCGATTAGCGGAATGAGCCCCGCTGCCGACACGAGTTGCTCCGGGCTCTCCGTTGCACGTTGCTCCTGACTCTCAGTCTTGTCGAAGCATTCGTGTGTCTTTCATCCGTTCGCGAGTTCCGTCTGAAGGGACCCTGGCCCGGGCCAAGGTCGGCAGGATATCTCGTTTTGGATCGTTCAACGTGAGTGGCGCGTGCTTCCACCTTGCTTGAGACCTGGCAGATCCCAGGAACTGAGGGACCAGCACGACGGCAGGCCAGCGATGGCGTGCGTCGAGCCATCGAAACGTTTTTCGGCCGCTACGATTCCGCGGTACTCTACCAGACAAGGCAGAGAACTGCCGCAAGTCGGCATTTTGTCCCCGGCGTCCTCGAGCGAGCTAACGAGGCTGACTGCACCTGGGGTAAACACCCCAAGTCACGTTGCGGTATTTACCCGATTGCAGGTTCTTCCGTGAAACCGCTATCGTCATCCATCCTGGAATGGAGGAATAGATTGCGACCGCGGAGCGGTCGCGGCAGGTGATCGGATTGACAAGGCGACAAGCCTACCCAAGACGAGGAACCCATGTTTGGCATTGCCACGTCAAGGCGACCGTGGCAGGGAGGCGGGACAGGCAGGAGGCCAGGTTGCATCAGCTGGCACCAGGTTCCGTCCGCAGATGCGGTTCGGAGTCTGTCGGCGATCCGGGCGGTCGGCACCCGCGGGGCCCCGGAGCGGCGGGCCAACGTGGTGGCGGTCCGCGTCCAGCGCTTGGCGGCATTGAACGTGGCGTTCAGCCAGGGTTGTCGGGTTCCGGCTTGGCTCCCGCCCCAGAGTGACTCGCGGCCACGCTATCCTCCCGGCGCTCGTCGTCCCGCCTGACGAATCGGTCCGCAGACGGCGCGTACCGGTTCGAATCCAGGACGGTTGGTTGTGACCATCGCTCGGCTGCAAGGCAAGGCAGCCTGACAAGGCGGGGACGCGACCAGTCGGTAGGTTGAGGAGCTTTCCTCAGTTCATCTTTCTTTCGCATCTCGGCGGAAAAAAGCCGTCCCTCGTGCGTGTCTTGCCCTAGAGCCCTTGCACGCTTCCTTCCTCGGATCGACGCTTCGTTGCGCCCCTCCCCTGCCAGAAGCAGATTGACCATGTTGAATCAACGGAAGCAACGGCTGCCCACGAAGCGGTCCCGTCGAGACGCGAAACGGCAAGCGAGGAAGCGGCTGCGCCGCCAGCCGTTGCTGGAGAGCCTCGAGCCGCGCATGATGCTGGCCTCGGATTTCCTGTCCGACGCGGCCAGCGAAGCCGGCGGCAGTCCCGCCTGGGAGTTGGTCAGCGACGGCACGGACCTGCAGCTGCGGATTTCCCCCGGCGGCAGCGTCCTGAAGTCCCTGCCGTTGGCGGATCGCAGCGGCAAGGTGGTTGTCACGGGTTCAGCTGCCGCCCAGTCGTTGGCTATCAATGTTTCCGCCGCGCTAACGTCTGACAGCGCCCCGGAGGGGTTCGTTGACAGCCTGGCCCTGACCGCTGACATGGGCGGGGGCGACGATGTCGTGCGGTACGTCGGCTCGATCACGGTGGCGGCCACGGTCAGCAGTGGCGGGGGGAATGACCAGTTGCAGGGGGCGGACAAGGATGCCGAGTGGGAACTGACCGGCGTCGATGCCGGCACGCTTGACGGGAGAGTCGTGTTTGGCCGGCGCCGAGGCTGCGCAGTTAGGCTCCATAATGGACGACGACCGACGAGAACTGTATCCGGCCACTCAGCCCGGCAAACGCAAGCGGGCCCTGGGATCGAGGGATTTGCCGCCTGCGACGAAAACCGTCTTGCCGGTCCGTGTCATCGTTGCGCAAACCCGCAAAAGATTGCGGTTTTTCCCCTTGTTTTACCTTTTGCGATCTCGTCAAATTAGACGCAAGGACCCTCACGTAATCATCCCCAATTCGGTTTGATCGACGGTGTCGAATGGGGAATTCACCTGAGTCCGATTGAGGGAAAGTCCCCATTTACGTTTCCGTCGGGAGATCGATACAAAGATGCCGTGGTTGAATTAGTGGGCAAGAACGCGGTTCACACGAATTCTATGCGTCGGCGTCCAGCGGCCCTGGATTGACCGCGGGCTTCGGCTCGTCGTTTCGGTGTTTCCGCAGGCATTGGACGTCGCTTTCTCCGCTGATTCACCGCCATGAGTCTGTGAGCGGAGTCCATCGAAAATGCCTCCCCGCGTCCGTGTGTATCGCCAAGTCGGCCCTGCCAATCGCGTTGCTTCCGCATGGGCGCGCCGTGGCGTTCTCCCCGTTTCCCCCCGTCCGGCGAGCTTTGCGCCGGCCCAACTCTGTTCCGTCACCGAGGATCTGCCATGAGTACGCCATCATCTGCACCGTCCCGGCCCTCCAGGGTTTCTGATCCGACCGCACGGAGAGCCGACCGCAAACGCCGGCGCGGACAGCACGCGGCGCGACGGCGCTCTCGGCAGATGTTCCTGGAAACGTTGGAGCCGCGGCAGATGCTGGCCACGGATTTCCTGTTCGACGCGGCCAGCGAAGCCGGCGGCAGCACGGCGTGGGAGTTGGTCACGGTTGCCTCGGATCTGCGACTTCGCAGCGTGCCGGGTGGGGTAATCCTCAAGTCGCAGTCCCTAGCCAACAGCACGGGCAACGTCGTGATCACTGGCTCGGCGGCAAACGAATCGCTGACCGTGAATGTGTCGGTGGCGCTGCAGTCGGTGGCTTTCACCGGCGGCGGCGGGACGGACTCGGCGACCGTGTCGGGCACGCTGACTCTGAGCAGCGGCTTGGCGCTGGCCGCCGAATCGATCACCGTCGGCGACGGGGGGGCGGTCACCGCCACAGGCGATGTCGTCCTCACGGCGACGGCGGCGGACGCGGCGACGGTCACCGATCCGGATGATCTGGTCGCCCGTTCGGCATCCATCGACATCCAGGGCGACATCACGGCCGCGAACCTGTACGCCACGGCGGCGGTGACGCGGGATGTGGATGTGTCGGTGTTGATCGGCTCGCCCGATGCGGACAGTTCGTCCTCGGCCATCGTCCAGGTTCGCCAGGGCGCCGTGTTGGCGGCCAACCGCGTGGAACTGAAAGCGGTCAGCGGCGGCACCGTGAGCGGCCAGACGGACCTGGGCGGGGCGTTCACGGATTTCACGGACAGCGTGCTGGTCTCGGTCGGCGG
>CAIYOB010000794.1 GCA_903927685.1 uncultured Planctomycetaceae bacterium | reverse complement strand
TGGCCGTCCAGCCCTCCGGGACGTCGATCTGCTCGATCTGCCGGCCGCTCGGATCGAACACCGTCACGCCTTTGCCCGTCAGGTACACGTTGCCCCGCTCGTCGATCGTCATCCCGTCGGAGCCCAATTCGCAGAACAACCGCTTGTCGGTCAGCGAGCCGTCCGGCTGGATGGCGTAGGCGTAGGTTTTCTTGGCCCCGATGTCGGCCACGTACAGTGTCTTTCCGTCCGGCGTGCCGATCACGCCGTTGGGTTGCTTCAAGTCCTCCGCCACGCGGACCAGTCGCTGGCGGTCCGGCGACAAGTAATAAACGGCCTGCACATCCTGCTCGCTGGGGCCGCGATTCCAATACGGCCGCTTGTACAGCGGATCGCTGAAGTAGATCCCGCCATCGGGACGCAGCCACAGGTCGTTCGGGCCGTTCAGCAGCTTGCCGCCAAAGTCCTTGACGACCACCGTGGCCCGGCCGTCCGGGGCGATCCGCCACAGTTCATTTTTGTTGTCCGCACAGGCCCACAGTTGGCCCTGGCTGTCGAAGCACAGTCCGTTCGAGCGGCCGCAGGGCTCGAGGAACGTGGTCAGCTTGCCGTCCGTGCTCCATTTCAGGATCCGGTCGTTGGGTTGATCGGTAAAGTACACGTTGCCGGCCGCGTCCGAAGCGGGGCCTTCCGTGAACTTGAACCCGTCCGCCAACCGTTCAACCCGGGCTCCCGGCGCGACCATGCCGCCCTCGTCGGCAGCGGAGAGGAACGAGGCGGACAGGCACAAAGCGACGAGCATGCAGGCGACGAAAGCCTGCCCGGTCGGGCGACAGCTGGTGATCATTCGAGTGTTCTCCTCTCGCGGCTCAGCCGCCAACAGACAGCAAAACAGTTTCAACGGACATCTGACCCTGACGATGCACGAGTGCTCCGTCAAGCGTAACCGTTGGGGTGCCTGGGGTCGAGTGCAGCGAGCCCCCAGAGGCATGACTGGATTCTCTCCACTCGTACCTTGCTGCTTGCCCCCAAGGCATCCACCCCCGATTCTTCACCTTGACAAACCATCAGTGTCCCCGGTCCGGCGCAGGGATGCAAGGTGCCTCCCGCTCGGGCCACCCCGCTCGCGACTCGGACCCGCTTCCTCTAAGATAGCGACCGTAGCCCGAAGCGCCAGCGAGTGGGCGTCGCCTCAAGAGCGCGAGTGGGTTTGGCCCTCTCGCTGGCGCTTCGTGTTTCCGTGCGCAGCAGTCCCACCCACGCCCTGAGCAATCCGCGGGGTTGTGCGCTGTTGGAGTTCACGCCTCGGCGTGCCGGGCGGATGGAGTCCGCCGAGAACAACACGCTGAAGCGTGAACTCCAACGAGTTTAATGGGTTGCCGAGGTAGGTCCATGAGTAAGCTCTTTCGTTGGTCATCCAATCGTCGGGCCTTTCTCCAAGCCGCCTTGGCGGGCGCCGCCCTGCCGGGCCTGGCAGGCGGAGTCGAGTCGGCACCGAATTCCCCCGCGACGTTTGTCGAACCGGCCCGCGAGCTGCCATTGCGGGACGACGCCGACGTGATTGTCTGTGGCGGCGGGCCCGCAGGCGTCGCCGCGGCGCTCGCGGCGGCCCGCGCCGGCGCGAGGACTCGACTGTTCGAAGTCCACGGGTGCCTCGGCGGCGTGTGGACGGCAGGCCTGCTGACCTACATCTTCGACTTTGATAAACCCGGCCTGACTCGCGAATTGACCCAGCACCTGGACCGGCACCAGGCCCGGCGGCATACCAACCCGAGCCGTTTTGTGTACGAGCCGGAAGCGATGAAGAGGCTGCTGGAGGACCTGTGCGCTGCGGCCGGCGTCCAGTTGCAGCTGCACACGCGCGTCGCCGCGGGGCACCGCGAAGGCCAGCGGCTGACGACGGTGATCACGGAATCCAAATCCGGCCGTGAAGCGTGGCGGGCCCGGGTGTTCATCGACGCGACGGGCGACGGAGACGTGGGCGCCCAGGCCGGCTGCGAATGGGAGCTCGGCCAAGGGCCCGCCGGGACGACGCAGCCGCTGACGCTGAACGCGCTGGCCGTGGTCCGCGACGTGGCGGCCCTGGGCCAGTTCATTTCGTTCTACGACAGCGACCAGCGGCATCTG
>CAIYOB010000793.1 GCA_903927685.1 uncultured Planctomycetaceae bacterium | reverse complement strand
TGCAGACCATCGCGGCCCGCCGCAAGCCGTCGAACCTCGAAGCCTGGTACGGCCCGACGCGCGGCTTCAGCTTCCGCCGCGACGTCCAGCCGGTGCTCGACAAGTATTGTGTCGGCTGCCACAACGGGCAGCCGCGCGAGGACGGTCGCCCGCTGGACGATCTGCGCGGCGAGCAGAACGCGTTCGTCGTCTTTCGCGGCGGCGATCCGCGTGGACAAGTGATTCGGGATACACCTCGGGAAAAACTGCTGGGCCGGTACGGCGGCGTATTCGAGCCGAGCTATCTGACGCTGCGGAACCTGGTCCGCGTGGGCGGCTTGGAAAGCGATCTGCACCTGCTGCCGCCGCTGGAGTTCCATGCCGGGACGACACACCTGGTGCAGATGCTGCGCAAGGGCCATCACGGCGTGCAGTTGGACGCGGAAGCGTGGGACCGGCTGGTTACCTGGATCGATTTGAACGCTCCCTGCCACGGCACGTGGAGCGAAGTGACTCCGATCGGCGGCGGACAGCAAACACGGCGGCTGGAGTTGCAGAAGCTGTATTGCGGGATCACCCGCGATGCCGAGCGGCTGCCGGAGGTCGAGCCGCCTGCGGTCCGGCCGATCCTGCCAGCGACGGTCGAAGTGGTACGTCCCGCGCTGACGCTCGCCGACTGGCCGTGGTCCGCCGAGGAAGCCCAGCGGCGGCAGGCGGCCGGTGGCGAACTCGAACGCCGCGTGGACTTGGGTGACGGCGTCAGCCTGCAGCTGGTGTGGATCCCCGCCGGCCGCTTCGTCATGGGGGACGCCGCTGGCGCCGGGGACGAGAATCCGCAAGCGGTCGTCGCGATCGACAAACCATTCTGGCTGGGCAAGTTTGAGGTCACCAACGGCCAGTTCTCCCGGTTCGATTCCGAACACGACAGCCGCTTCGAGCACCGCTCGTCTTGGATCTTCAGCGAAGAATACCTCGGCTGGCCGCTGAACGGTCCGGACCAGCCGGTGGTTCGTGTGTCCTGGCACCAGGCGATGGACTTCTGCCGCTGGCTGTCGCAGCGTACGGGAATGCCGTGCTCGCTGCCGACCGAGGCGCAGTGGGAGTACGCTTGTCGCGCCGGAACGGCCACGCCGTTGTGGTACGGCGACTTGGAGAGCGACTTCTCGACCGTCGCCAACATGGCCGACGCGAGCCTGCGCGATTGGGCCTATCAAGGCTGGCGGCCCCGCTCGCCCGACCTGTACCCGCGTGACGACCGGTTCGACGACGGAGCCTTGGTGACGGTCGCGGCGGGCAGCTATCGTCCCAATCCGTGGGGCGTTTGCGATTTGCACGGCAACGCGGCGGAGTGGACGCGTTCGCGGTATGTCTCGTATCCCTACGGTGCTGACGACGGCCGCAACGATCCCGCCGCGGCGGGCCAGCGCGTCGTGCGGGGTGGGTCCTGGTTCGACCGGCCCCAGCGCTGCCGCTCGGCCTTCCGCCTGGGCTACGAGCCGCACCAGCGCGTCTTCAATGTCGGCTTCCGCGTGGTCTGCGAGCCGGAGCCGTGAGTTCAGGATGCCTGGGGTCGAGCCGCGACGTACGAGTGGCGAGCCTCCGGAACCGACAACTGAATGACTGTCGCGTTCCGATCAGGAAGAGACCGGAGTGTACGAGTACGGGGAGATTTGCTCGTACACATACTCGTACACATACTCGTACACATCCGTTCTTGCCACCTCATTCCCCTTGGGCCGGTCCCAGCAGCTCCCGCACTTTGAGCGACAGATCCCGGATGTTGAACGGCTTCTGGAGGAAAGGTGCGCCGGGATCGACCTGGTCGAACTGGGCCATCGCATTGTCCGTGTAACCGGACATGAACAGGATCTTGAGTTCCGGCCAGCGCTGCCTCAGCCGCTCCGCCAGGACGGCTCCGCTGATCCCGGGCATGATCACATCGGTGATCAGCAGGTCGGGCTGGACTCCCCGCTCCTCGACCAGCAACAGGGCCTCGCCGCCGTCAGCGGCGGTCGTCACCCGAAAGTCGAGACCGGACAGCACGCGGGCGACGAGGCCGCGCAGCGCGGTTTCGTCCTCCACCACCAGGATCTGTCGGCCGCCGCCGCGCCACGGGACGTGTTGCTGCTGTTGGGGAGCGGTTTCCGGCTGCATCTCGACTTGCGGCAAGTAGATCCTGAACGTCGTCCCCCGGCCCAACTCCGAGTCCACCCAGATATGGCCGCCGGACTGCTTCACGATGCCATGCGTCGTGGCCAATCCCAGGCCCGTACCGCGGCCCTTGTCTTTGGTGGTGAAGAACGGCACGAACAGGTTCGCCAGGACCTCCTGGTCCATCCCGCAACCGGTGTCCGCGACGGCCAGCTTGACATACCTGCCCGGCGTGACTCCCAGATGCGTGCGTGCGAACTCGTCGTCCAGCGTCACGTTGGCGGTTTCGATCGTCAGGCGGCCGCCGTGAGGCATCGCGTCGCGGGCATTGACAACCAGGTTCATGATCGCCTGTTCGATCTGCCCCGGATCGGCCAACACTGGGGCCGGCTCCCGCGCCCCGGGCAGATTCAGTTCAATGTCCTCGCCGATCAACCGGCGGAGCATCTTCTGCAGGTTCAGGATCACGGCGTTCAGATCGAAGACTTTGGGCTGCAGCGTCTGTTTGCGGCTGAACGCCAACAGTTGGCGGGTCAGCGCCGCCGACCGCCGGCCGGCCTCGACGATCTCCTGGAGGTTCTCCCGCAGCGGATCCCCCGCGCGCAGCTGCTCGAGTGCCATTTCCCCGTAGCCGAGGATGATGTTCAGCATGTTGTTGAAATCGTGAGCGACCCCGCCCGCCAGCCGCCCGATGGCTTCCATCTTGTGCGTCTGGCGCAGCTGTTCCTCGAGCCGGTCCTTTTCTTCGCTGACACGCAGGTGGGGCGTGATGTCCCGGCTGATGGCCACGTAATTCACGATCCGGCCCGCCCCATCCAGCACGGGCGAAATCGTCGCCTCCTGAGTGTAATGAGCGCCATCCTTGCGGCGGTTGATCAGGCGTCCTTTCCAGGTCCGCCCGCCGGAGATCGTCTCCCACATCTCCCGGTACAGTGATTCGTCATGCTTGCCGCTCTTGAGGAACCGCGGGTTCTGCAGCAGGATCTCGTCCCGTGGATACCCGGTAATCGCTTCAAACGCCGGATTGACGTATTGGATGCGGCCTGCCGAATCGGTGATGAAAATAGCCTCGCCGGCCTGCTCGATCGCCGCCAGCAAGCGTTCTCGCTCGGCGGCCGCGTGCTTCTCGGCGGTGATGTCCTGCACCGTCCCGTGCAGCTTCAGTGGGCGGCCGGCGACCGGATCGCAGAGCACCTCGGCGTGCTCGACGACCAGTCGCTCCGAACCGTCGGGACGCACGACGCGGTGCTCGACCTGGTAAGGCAGATGCTCGCGGACCGCCGCCTCGACGGCCGCCCAGACACGCGGAAGGTCTTCCGGATGCACGCCCCGCGAAAACACCTCCCGAGTGACCTCGACCGCCCCCGGCTCGTAGCCAAAGATCCGAAAGGTCTCGTCCGACCAGGTCAGGCGGTTCTGCGACAGGTCCTCCAGCGAGACCAGCTGGGATTCCCAGCTGCCCAAATGTGCGATTCGCTGTGATTCGTTCAGCCGCGCTTCGCTGGCGCGCAGAACCTCCTGGGCGCGTTCACGCTCGGTCACGTCCCAGAACGTGCCCTGAATGCCGATCACTTGTCCGTCGGCGTCGCGCAGAGGCCACTTGACGACCTCGACCCAACGGTCGGCCGCCGCGTCGGGCGTCATCTGCCGCTCGGTATCCGTCCAGACCTCGCCGCTGTCCATCACCCGCCGGTCGTCCTGCCGGTATTTCTCCGCCAACTCGGCCGGAAACAGATCAGCGTCCGTCTTGCCGAGCAGATCCTGGACGCTGCGCCCCACGAGTTCGCAGAAACGGGGATTGGCAAAGGTGAACCGGCCCGCGTCGTCCTTGCGGAACACCGCTTGCGGCAATTGGTCCACCAGCGAATGGTACATCGCCTCGCTCTGCCGCCGCGACGACTCGGCTTCGTACAACGCCCGGTAGTCCGCCCGGCCTTTGCGCAGCGCGAGCGCGATGACGACCGCCACCCCCAAGGCCGCAAATCCGACCATCGCGGCCAGGAGGAGCAGGGACCGTGTGCGCCCGGCGACAAACGCCTCCGCCCGATCGATCTTGGCTACCAGACGCCAGGGCGACTTGGGAACCGCCGTAATCACCGCGCACACGTCGGCTCCACGATAGTCTTGGCCGTAGACGACCCCAGTCTTGCCGGAGACCGCCATCACGGCCGGCATGTCGGTGTCCGTCAACGGCACCCGCAATTGCAGCGGCAAGCCAGGCTGATGGCGCGACTCGCTCAGGAACAGCGCGGCGTCACCGTCCCGCCGCACCAACAGCGTCTCGGCGGTGCGGCTGGGCGTGGGCCAAGCCCGCAGCAATGGGAACAGGCGTTGCTTGGCGTTCACCTCCAAGACCAGCGCCGCCACGCTCCTGTCCGTCGCGCTGGGCGGCAACCCCGCCGCCGGAACGTCGCCCGCGTGGCGGACGACCATCGGCACCACCAGGCTCATGTGCACCTCGCCGTCCGCCGCCCGATGCAAATCGGCCACGACGACCTGCCTGGTGCGCAGCGCCTGGGCCGCCGCGTCTTGCGCCTCGGCACATAACTCGCGCGGCGCACGCGGGGGATGAACCAGCCGGACCTGGAGCTGCTCGTCCACCAGGACGGCCCGCTCGTAGGGCTCGCTGGCCATCAATGGGTCGAGCCAGCCCGTGAACATCTCGCGCGTTGTCTGCGAGCCCGGGGCGGCGATGACGTCCCGGGCCCGGCGGGTCGCGTAGGGCGTGCCGTACACCAACGCCGCATCCCCCAGACGTTCGTTCCGCCAGTGCACGAGCTGCTGGACCTTGAGATCGCCGACCGCGTGGAGATGGTCCTCGACGGCCTGCCGCATGCGCCGCTCCTGGGACTGGTAGAACCAGCCGCCGCCGACCAACAGGCCGAGACTCCACAGCAGCAACAGGCCGTACATTCCGTGAGGATAAAGCTTCATGAGACCCTGGGTGCATTCGAGGCACCGGCGCCGCGGCGTACAACGGACACAACGCGAGGGGCTTCTGGTTGCCCGAGGGAGAAGCACCGAGCACCACGCGAATTCAAATACAAGATAGCTGATTGGCGCAGCCTAGGAAGGGCTGGCATCCATGATTTTGGCCTCCTGCAAGGAAGTCTCTATCACCACTGAGGCCCCCAACCGGAGTCGCTTAGCATGCTAGCACTGACTGCTGCACGGCACTCCGATCAAGCCCCTGCTCAAGCTCTAAAGCGTCGCCACATTTTCCCCATATTTCCCAGTATCGCAGAAGTCAAGCCGCCCTACGGTACTTTTCCCTGCGTGCCTCAGGTGAACTCCCGATTTGCGCGAACCGTGCGTAACGTGTAGTTTACAGCCACAGCCTGCACTGGCTCCTCGATGACCGGGGTGTACAGCAGGCGCGGGAGCAACGGATTGAGGCACGCCGACACCGGCGTGCAGTGATGGTGGGACGGAATCCGCGGTGGTGCTTCAGGACGCATCCCAGAAAGGAGTTGTCCATGGACGAACTGAGGATCCTGGCCATTGGTCCGGCTCAGCCTTTGGTTGACGTGATCGCACCCGGACTGGCGAGTTTGCTGCCCCATTTCAAGATCCACCCGGTAGCCAAGCCCCTGGAGGCGATCCAGGAGATGGAACGGGGCCATGTCATCGCCGGCTTGACCTTCGTTCAAGAGGCGGCGGATGAGGCCACCGTGGCCGCGCTGCTGCACGACATGCAGTCCAGCCATCTGACGGTTCCGGTGTTTGTCATCACGTCCGAAAACGACGTCTACCAGCGCTTACGGTTCTTCGAGTGGGGAGCCGTCGATTGCCAGGCTTGGCCGCTGGATTTGTCGCGTCTGGCCGCCCTGATTGACGTCCTGGCCGTCCGCCAGCGAGCCCAGTGCGCGGCTCCCGAGGCCCAAACCCGCGCGGCCCCAGCGCCGGCTCCAGCGCCGGCTCCAGCGCCGGCGCCGGCGACAGAAGAGCCGTCCGCCGAGCCGACACAGACCGCCAATTCCGCCAAAGGCCCTCCTGCGGCCGCCAAAATGTCCCAGGCGTCCCAGCGGGTGGTCGCCGGCTTTGTCTTTGCCAGCCGGGCGATGCGCGAATTGTACGATCACATTGAGGCCGCGGCCGAGTCGGATGCGACGGTGTTGCTGACCGGCGAGACGGGGACCGGCAAGAGCCACGTTTCGCGGGCCATTCACGACCTGTC
>CAIYOB010000792.1 GCA_903927685.1 uncultured Planctomycetaceae bacterium | reverse complement strand
GCCGATCTGTATCACATCCTGCCGCGTCCTGACGGCCGCCGTTGGGACGGCATTCAGTACTACGATCCGGCGACCGGGAAAGGCGTGGTGTACCTGTTCAAGCCGAGTGCCGAGCCGGCTCGGGAAACGATCCGGCTGAAGGGCTTGGATGCTCGGGCTATGTACCGCCTCGATGTCGAGGATGGCACGCAGCCGCCCACGGTGAAAACGGGCCAGGAACTGATGGAATCGGGCTTGGTTGTGTCCCTGCCGGGCACGGAAGCGTCCGAGCTGGTGTTCTTCGCGGCGGAGCGGTGAGCGGCCAAGTTTCCGCCCAAGCGGAGCTGAAGTCCGCTCTTCGACGCAAGTGCGGAGTTGTTTCTTGCCGGCCGCTTGCCGGACACGTCCCATCAGGGCGCTGGCTGCGGGCCAGGTCGATAGGCGGTCTCAACGATCGGCCAGGCGGATCCACCACTGGTAGGCGACGGCGCCGCCGTCGATGTCGAGGATCACGTACCGCTCTTCCGCCCGATAACGGAAGGGCTGGCCGGTGAGCGGGTTGGGCGGAACGGGAACTTCGGTGATGTCTTCCAGACGCTCGGGGAGTTGGCCGCTGTGGCTGGCGGCATGCAGCCGGATGGCCTCCAGGCACCGCAGGGCGGCCAGATCGCGATCGAGCCGCGCCGCCGCCTGCATCAGGATGCCCCCTTCCGACACGGCGTCCCATTGCATACCGGCCTCGTGGGCCAATCGTGCGAGCTTGTCCGCGTCCTCCTGGATAGGCCGCTCAGCTTGCGCGTAAGGTAGGTAGCACCATTTCGCCGTCTCATCCCGATGCGTCTGGTAAGCTTCCAGAGCCGCTCGGGCGGCCATCTCGGCGGGTGACATCCGCTCCACATCCGTTTCGGAGATGCCGCTCTCGCGCAGCACCCGCCGGGCGACGGGAAGGGCCTTGGCCAGCAACGCGTCGAGGGCCGGCTTACTGGCGTCCGAGGACTTGTCGGCGGCCTTGGTCGGCTCCTGCCAGACCCTGGCTGTCCAGCTCCACGGCGGCGAAGAGACAATCTTGTCGAGCATGGTCTGCCAGTGTTCCGGCGTGGCTCCTTCGGCCTTGGCGTGGACGTACTCCGGGAACATCTGTTCGAAGACCAACGCGTCGAACTCGAATACGGGGCCCAGGTCAACGAAGCGTTCGGGCAAGGCGGTCAGGGCCCAGTACAGGTTGACCGCGTCGGGCATCTGGATGACTTCCCGCGCCGAGTGGTTCATGATCCCGGCCAGCGCAATTCCGACCAAGGCGTGCACGACGGTCGGCTGCTCGGCACAGTGCCGGGCCATCGCGTAGCCGCTCCGCAGCGAACGGATTGCTCCCTCGCAGTCGCCGTCGAGGATGTGCAGCCGCGTCCGGACCATGAGGATTCGCGCCAACGTACGAAAAGCCTCGGGCTGGGGCCGCAGCGCAGGCAGGATGCGGGCGTACTCGTCGGGTGTCAATTCGAGGCCGTACCGGCGTCGCCGGCTCGCCTCGTCCACGACCTGCAGAACGGGTCGCAGTTGTTCGAGGGCCTGACGCAGCTCCTCCTTGGGCAGTTCCTCCAGCGCGGCGTTCGGCCATTCGCCTTGGAGTTTCGCCCACGTCGCTTCGTCGACTTTTCTTTCCTGCAAGGCCAAGAATGCCTGTGCGTACAGGGGCGCCGCCACGCCGGGGGTCTGCTCGGAAAGCGCCGGCAGCAGGCGGTACTTCAGCGCCGGGCGCGGCGCCGCCGCCGGCTGGACCGCCAATTCCTCGACTCGCTCCGCGACCCCCACGACCTGTGCGGGCAGCGCTGCCGGCCATGCCGCTGCCAGGATCCCCGCCATCAGCCCCAGCAGGCGGCGCAGGTCGTCGCGAACCAAGACGACGGACTTGCCCCGGATCCGTAGACGAGGTTCCGAGACGCCGGACCTGCTTCGTGACATCCGAATTCTCGCAGATCCGGCTCCAGGTGCATGTGACACTTGCGATTGGCGGGGCATCTTGTGACTCCTGTGGCAACCTATGCGTCCTCTTGTGCTGTCCCATTCGCTTCGACGCGTTTCCCGTTGGCCGCGGGCGAGCGAGGATGGCCAACCTGCCATCCTCAACCGCATGGTTAGCCCCCCAGCAACTGCCGGAGCGCAGGGTCGTCCAACCGGTCCCCATCGACCGGCCTGCGATCCGGGCTGGAACGCCACCGGACTTCCGGTAGGCCGCCCAGCCCCTGGCGCAGCGTGAGCCGACGGAGTTCTGCGTACTCCTGCCAGTTCCGGGCCGCCAGGCCGCCAAGGGGCGCCTCGTCGCCATCCCCTGCTCGCGGTCCGGTCGCCCCAACGGTCGGATTCGCGGCTGGCGATGCGGCTTGAGCCTGCACGACCTGCGGCCGCTCCGGCTCGTCCACCGCTCGCTCCACCACGGGCGGCCTGCCGCCCGCGGCCCACAGCGAGGCGAATGCCAGGGCTGTGACCGCCGCTACCGCCGTCGCCCAAGGCCAGAGTCCGTGGCGTCCCCGAGGGCGAGATCGCTCCGCGGTCGCCGACGCGCGGCCCGCCAAGAACATCGTCTCGGCGAAATCCAGGCGGCTGGCGGCCAGGTCCAGCGATCGCAGCCACGTTTCCACTTTCACCAGATCTTCGTCTTCGGGTTCTCTGAACATGACACGTTTAACCTCGTCCGAATGGCGGCCAGCGCCGCTTGATACTGCCGGTGCGCCGAACTGCTCGACATGCCCACCAGCGTTCCGATTTGCTCGAACG
>CAIYOB010000791.1 GCA_903927685.1 uncultured Planctomycetaceae bacterium | reverse complement strand
CGTGGACGTGCCCACCGGCGAGTACCGCGTCTCGTCGCTGCAACTGGAGCTGCCGGATGCCGCCGGCGAGACCTGGAGCTATTCGTTCTACGAGGACCAGGGCCCGCAGCACCGCGTGCAAGTTGGCGAGCGGACGCAGATCGTCTTGTTGCCCGACTTGTCGATGAAAGTCACCCTGGACCGTCAGGGCGTCCAGATTCGCCCTGGCGACAACGTCACCATCACGCCCCGCTTGTCCGCGTCCGACGGGCTGGTCCTGTCGTCGTGCAAAGTCGGCAAGGGCCACGATTTCCGCCAAGCCGAAGCGGCGGCCGAGATCCGGCTGATGTCGCTGGACGGCCGGGTCATCAGCCGCGGCGTCAGCGGCTTTTCGTGAGGCGGCCTCGGTTCGCACTCGTGCCGAGTCCCCAGCGACGGCCCTGCCGAGTACCTGGTCGAAGTCACCTTCGATACCGGCCCCGTGGCCGGCCAAGCCGTCGGCGTCGCCCCGGTATCCGTGGGCGAGTAATCCGGCCCAGTCTTGCCGACGGCAGTGCCGCACCCAGCTGGAATGGCGCAATTTATCTTGGGGGGGATCGGCGCCGAGCCTCTGGATGCTTGGATGGGGAGCGTCCTCGGGATGTCCGAGGAGACCACCTGCTACGTCTCACTCGCCTACTTCACCGAGGAAATCTGAACCAGCGGCCGCCTCTGCCGAAAGAGTACGGCGATCCGGACGAGTTCCGGGAGCTGCTCGCCGAAGCGGTGAACCGGCGGAACGGATGGAAGACGATCTTGGAACGGTGCACGAAACGGCGCGGTGACTCGTAGCGGCACTATCGGAGCGAAGGACTCCCGCCCGGCTCGATCGTGTGCCGTGGGCCACTCGCCCGACACGGGGGCGCTGCAAATTGTGCATCGTTCGCTCAAAATGCACGAGTCATGACGTTCATCGAAAGACCCGATCCACTGGCACGCATCGAACAACGCTTCCAAGCCAATCCGGTGGTGCTGTTGCTCGGACCGCGACAGTGCGGAAAGACGACCCTGGCGCGCCGGTTTGCGGCTGGCCGTCAGGCCGAGTACTTTGTTGACTCCGCTGACCGGACGTCGTCGGAACGCATGGGCGTCTGGGCTGCGGCCAGCTCGAATCGCTCCCCGCGGCGAATCGTTCAATCCATCAGCGTCTTCCGGATGTCCTTCAACAGCAGCATCAAGTGCAGTCCGTCCAGCGGCGAGGGCTGGAAGCCGAATCTTTCGTAGAACGCCTTGGCCGCGGCGTCCTTGGCGTGCACGATCACGGCTCGCAAACCGGCGATGTCGGCAGCCTGGAGCGTACGCAGCAAGGCGTCTTTCACAAGCCCTTGGCCCAGGCCTTGGCCCTGCTCTCCACGGTCCACGGCGAGCCGCGCCAGGAGCATCACGGGGATCGGGTGCCGCGCCAAACCTTGGCGAATGCGCGGAGCGGCGGCTTGATGTTCGATGCTGGCGTATGTCAGCGTGTAGTAGCCTACGACCCGTTTCCCACGCGTCGCGACGTAGGTCCGGGCTGCGCCTGCCTGCTGGTTCGTCCAAGCAAACCGCCGCAGATAGTCGTTCAGGGGCTCGCTGCCACAGTCAAAGTCTTCCCAACGATCATCGCGTTGCAGCGCCCGGGGGCTGCCCAACGCCGCATCAGTCATCGAACACCCCTCGTTGGGTTAGCAGTTTTCTCAAGGCCGGGATGTCTTTGGGCGGAGCGTCAAGAACCCTGTTGAATTCGCGCCATTCTTTGTCCGACAAGCGGAATTGGCTCTGCTCAGCGAGAACCCGCTGAGCCTCGGCGTACGCCCGCTGAACCACGAAGCTGCTGACGTTGGTATTCAGGGCGCCGGCCGCACGCGTCAGCACGTCCTTCTCATGTTCGCTGACGCGAATGTTCAACCGAGTCAATTTGCACGCGGTCGCGCGTGGCATGGCGAATCCTCCAGACATGAAACGGCTGGCTAGAAATGATGTACGGGCATTGTACTCACACCAGCCCAAGGCGGCAACCCGGTCCGTCACGACTGCATCGTCAAGTTTGAGAATTGGGGGGCGACTCCGCGCACCCGTTCCAAGTCCCGGTCGGACGCCCGGCGAAATGTGCCGATTCTGCCGTCCGTGCGGGAAATAGCGATTTTTCGGGCTGCGGTGCGCCGATGATATGACGACGAGGGCGCCTGCGGAGGGCAAGCCCTGCTAGCAGTCCGTTGCCTGGCCGTGGTCGGCGACGGTCCTGTCACGTTGGAGACGGCGATGATCAAGGGCGGACGGAGCACAATGCCACGCTGGGCGAGCTGGGCCGTGTTGGCCCTGGCAGTCGCCGTCCCGGCGTGCCGTTGGAACCGTTCCCAGGAACCGCTGTGGGACGACGTTGCGCACTACCAGCAGATCCTGCAGCAGACGGCCTTCGAGGATGCCGCCTGTCCCGCGCCTCAAACCTCTGCCACGGCGGGGGCGCCGATCATGATCGACGACGACGCGCCGCAGCAGTATTGGGACTTGACCCTGCAGCAAGCCGTCGAATTGGCCCTGGCGAATTCCACGGTGGTCCGCGAGCTGGGCGGTGCCCTGATTCGCTCGCCGGATCTGGTCGAGACGATTCACCAGCCGTCGATCCGCGAAACCGATCCCAATCTGGGCCCCGAGGCGGCACTCAGCGAGTTCGACGCCGTGTATTCCAGCAACGTGCTGGTGGAGAAGAACGACCGGGCACTGAACAACCTGTTCACTGGCGGCGGGACGCAATTGCTGGAACAAGACCTGGCGGTGATCCCCTTCCAGATCGAGAAGGCGGCCGCGACGGGCAGCCGGTTCTACGTCCGCAACCGGATCGATTACGACGCGAACAATGGGGCGGGCAACCGCTTCCCGCACGCCTGGAACTGGCTGGTCGAAGCCGAAGTCCGCCAGCCGCTGTTGCAGGGCGCTGGCGTCGAGTTCAATCGGATCTACGGCCCAAACGGCCGCCTGGGGGCTCCCCGCGGCGTGACCATCGCCCGGCTGAACACCGAGGTCGGCCTGGCCGAGTTTCAGATCGCCCTGCGGGACTACATCAGCAATGTTGAGAACGCCTACTGGGAACTGTATTTCGCCTATCGCGACCTGGACGCCAAGCTGACCGCCCGCGACGCCAGCCTGGAAATCTGGCAGCGGCTGCGGACGTTGCAGGAGAGCCAGCGCGTGCGCGGCGACAACGAAGCCCGGGCTCGGGAACAGTACTACCGCTTCCAGGCCGAGGTGCAGAATACGTTGGTCGGCCGGCTCTGGGAACCGACGCGCACGGGCAACGGCACGACCGGGGGCACTTTCCGCGGCGTCATGGGCGTGCACGTCGCCGAACGCAACCTGCGGCTGCTGATCGGGATCGATCTTGCCGACGGGCGTCTGATCCGCCCGATCGAGGAGCCGTCGACGGCCGAAGTCCTGTTCCAGTGGGAGGAAATCAGCACCGAGGCGCTGGTCCGCCGAGCGGAACTCGAACGCCAGCGGCGGATGGTGAAGCGCCGCGAGTTGGAACTGCTCGCCAGCAAGAACTTCCTCCTGCCGCGACTGGATGTCATCAGCCGTTATCGCTGGCGCGGGTTCGGCGAGGATTTGATGGGCGGCGACAACGGCACGGCGTATAGCGACGCCTGGGCCAACTTGATGACCGGGGATTTTCAGGAATGGGCCTTGGGCATGGAATTCACCCTGCCCAACGGGTTCCGCCAAGCCCATGCCGGCGTGCAGAACGCCCTGTTGCGACTGGCCCGCGAGCGGGCCGTCCTGGAGCAGCAGGAACGGCAAATCCTGCACGACCTGGGCAACTCGCTGGCGGACACGAAGCGGGCGTACGCCATCGTGCAGACCAACTACAACCGCCGCGTCGCCGCCCAGCAGGATCTGGATGCGTTGCAGGAACGCGAGCGGACGGGTCAGGAGGTGGATTGGGATCAACTGCTCGAATCGTGGCGACGCGTCACGGACGCCGAGGTACAACTGCACCGCTCGCTGGTCGAATATGTCATGGCGGTCAAGAATGTCCACTTTGAAAAAGGCTCCTTGCTCGACTACAACCAGATTCAGTTTGCCGAGGATTGTCGCGCGGGACTGGCGTCGTCCGTCGCACGGTAACGGGCATTTCGGCGGCTGACAGCTAGCGAGAACGGCATTCAGGGAGCTAAAATAGCGAGGCAAGCGAAGTTGCGTCGCTGGAATACGTCCTGGAGCCTGTTATGACAATTGTTGCCTGTCCCAAGTGCGGCGACTCCGTCGCTCTGCCCGGCCGCGCCAGCCGCTTGGCCGTGGTCCGCTGCCCTCTGTGCCAAGAGCAATTCCCGCTGGGGGAGGTGCTGGACAAGCTGCCGCCGGCGCTGATCGTGGTGGATGATCCGGGGGCCGCCGACGCCGAGGCGGCTGCAGATGCGGCTCTGGAAGGTTTCGCGGCGCCGGCCCGGCAAGGGACGGCGGACGGCGGTGGATTTGCCCCGCTGAGCATCGAGACCGCGGCCGCTCCGGCGACCACCGCTCCGCGCGGCCGGCGCCCGGTCGTGCGGGCGAAACGCAAGCCCAAGAATCCGGTTGTCGAAGGCATCAAGATCGTCTTGGGCGGAGTCGCCGGACTGGCGATTGCCCAGGTCATCTTGTGGTGGGTCGGCTCGTCGCAGGCTTGGCCCAAGCAGCGAGCGGACATGTTCGCACTGGCGCCCAAGGTCGCGCGCTTCGCCCCCTGGATCGTGCCCGAACGCTATCGTGGTGGGCAACCGACAGGCGAAGCAACCGGAGGCCCGGAGAAAGAACCCATCGGCGTCGCTGGTGGCGACAGCCGAAACGCTCAGTCCCGAGATCTGCCGCAGCGGTCCTTCGTCGATCCGAACACCAGCGGTGGGGCGGATCCGGACGCCAAGTCGAACCGCGGGACCGCGAAGAAGTCGAGCCGATCGGGGAATAAGAAATCGTCCCCGGCGGCGAGCAGCGGCGAAGGCCCCTATTCCACCTGGGGGATGGGCGGCGCGGCACCGGCGGTGAAGCCCACCCCCGACCAGGATACGCTTCCCGAAGTTGACGACAAGGCGATCGAGGACCTGCTGGACCTCGATATGCCAACGGACACTCCTGTTGCCGACCCCGACGTGTCTGCCGTGATGGAACCGGACAGCGAGCCCGCCGGCGAGTCTCAGCCGTCGACCAGCCCGCTGCCCAACGCCCCGCGGACGACGGAGGCGGAACTGCGGACGGCGGTGGATGAAGCGCGGCAGGTGGTGCAAGCCCTGACAGCCGCCACCGAAGCCGACTCGCGATCGCTGCTGCGACAGGCGTATGTAGCGCTAGCCAAGTTGGGCGAGACCGCCGCCTATCGCTCGCCGGCCGAAGCGTCCGAGTTGCAAGCGGCGGGAGATTTGCTCAAGACCGTCGTGGCGGAGGAGGAGAAGTTGGTCACGCTGGGCAGGGCAGCAGGCGGTTGGTTGAATACCGCCGCACGCGACAACAACGGGGTCTTGCTGGTCGGCACCGTCAAGCAGACGCGACAACAGGGCTCGTATCGCGTTGTCGAGTTACTGATTCCCGGCCGCGAACCGCCTCTGGCTGTCTACAGCAGCGCAGGCAGCGGCGCTGAATGCCCCCCGGACGCCAAGCTCGTGGTCTTGGGCGCGATCGTCACCAATCCAGCCCGGGACCTTGTCGGTTATGAGGGAGACGGCGAGCCGGTGATTTGGCAGGGGCTGCTCGACGTCCTCCCAGCGCCCTAGGGTTCCGGTTTCGTGCCTCCGCAATTTTTGACAGGCCGCGGATGGCCGCTTAGACTAACGTAGAGGGATTCCCTTGACCCGTTTCCTGCTCGGCATTTTCCGGAAAACCGTCATGTCCCGAACCACTGCTGCTTTCGTCGGGTTTTTCCTTGCGGTCCAGTCCGCGCCTGTTGTCGGAGGCGACCCGGGCGATTCGGCGTTGATCTCTCAAGTCGAGGCGCGGCAGTACGGTTTGGAACGGGCTTGGTTCACCCAAGTCAAACTGGATCCCGCCCGGGCTCGCCTGACCGACATGACCTATTTCGTCAGCGCCACCCAGTCGCACACGGTGTTCGAGGTCCAGTACCAGGACCGGAAGCGGCACTTTTCGGAACGTGATACGGACCGATTCGGAGAAACGCTGGGCAAAGAAAAGGCGGAGAAGGAAGCCCAGGCGTTCATGGAAGAACTCAAGCTGCGCGAGATTGAAAGCAAGCTGCAGACGATTCAGGTGCCCGAAACGACGTTGTATGCCGTCACCGACCGGGCCGTGCTGCATGCAATCGATGCGGAAACCGGCCGGACCCGTTGGAGCACGCTGGTCGGCAATCGGGACTATCCATTGGAACGGCCCGGCATCAACGAGGACTTTGTCGGCGTGCTGAACGGCTCGACGCTGCACCTGCTGAAACGCCAGACGGGCGAGATGGCCTGGATCCGTTCCATCCAGGGCGTCGCCTCAGCGGGGCCGGCGCTGACGACCGATTATGTCGTCGTCCCTACTTTCACTGGCGACATCGAGCTGTACGACATTGACGAGACACGCACGCTGCCCGACATCTTCCGCTCGAACGGCCGCGTCCTGATCCAGCCGGTGGTGACACCGTTGAGCGTGTTGTGGCCGACCGACCGCGGCTTCCTGTACTCGTCTCAGACCCTGCAAAAAGAACTCCGCTATCGGATGGAAGCCAAGCAGACGATCGTCTCGCAACCGGCCTACTCCAGCCCCAACAAGGTGTTGGCCACGTCCATCGACGGCTATGTGTATTGCTTGCATGAATTGAGTGGAGACGATCTGTGGCGATTCTCGACCGGCGAGCCGATCAGCAACAGCCCGGTGCCCGTCGGGAATTCCGTCTACATCGTGACCGACAAGGGCAGCCTGTACTGCCTGGACGTCGAAAGCGGCGAGGAAAAGTGGTCGGCTCCGCAAGTCCGGCGCCTGGTTTCGGCGAGCAAGGATCGCCTGTACTGCCTGACGATGACGGGACGGTTGGCCATTCTGGATGTCAAGACCGGCGGGCGGATCGCCCTGATGGGCGCGAACCAACTGGATTTCTTCTACACCAACACGTTGACCGACCGGATCCTGGTCGCGACGGCGACCGGCGTGGTTCAATGCCTGCACGAAGTCGACCTGCAGTTCCCGTTGGTGCACGTCAACTTGGCCGAAGTCGAGCAGAAACAGCGTCCGCAGATCAAGCAGGAGGGGCTGGAAGCCAAGCCCCAGCCGGCGGCGAAACCTGCTGCCGGGGCCGCGCCGCAACCCGCCGCAGCCGGCGATGACCCCTTCGGACAGGGCGGCGCCAAACCGGCGGCCGGCGGTGCCGATCCGTTCGGTGCTGGCGGTGCCCAGCCGCAACCCGACGCTGCCGACCCCTTCGGCGGTGCCGCCGCACCTCAGCCCGCGCCCGCTGCGCCCGCGCCCGCCGCTCCGGCGGCTGGCGACGATCCGTTCAAATAGGTCGCACCAAACGCAGGCCGCGGCTCCGGCACTGCAACCCGAAGCGCCAGCGAGAGGGCGGCTCCCCCTCGCTTGCGCTTCCGGTTACTGTCGCCCTCTCGCTGGCGCTTCGGGTTACAGTCGCCCTCTCGCT
>CAIYOB010000790.1 GCA_903927685.1 uncultured Planctomycetaceae bacterium | reverse complement strand
TTGCCCCTGTCCCGCGAAGGCTGGCTGGAGATCCGCGACTCGAAAGGGGCCTTTGAGCCCAAACGCGTGGGGATCATCCGGGCGCACCTGGAAGAGGACGCTGGCAAGAGCATGCACGACGAAGTGGCCGGCAAGGCGGACAGCCGCATCGACCTGAATCGGACGGGCACGCCGCTGCTGGAAATCGTCAGCCACCCCGACCTGCGTTCGCCGCAGGAGGCCCGCGCGTACCTGGACGAGTTGAAACTGCTGCTGACCTACATCGGCGTCTCCGACTGCAACATGCAGGAAGGCAGTTTGCGGGTTGATGCCAACATCAATCTGCACCTCCACACCTCGCCGGTCAAGATCGCCACGCCGATCGTCGAGGTCAAGAACATGAACAGTTTTCGCGCGGTCGAGCGGGCGTTGGCCTACGAGGCGGCGCGGCAGTACGACGTCTGGCAAGAGACCGGCCGCCAGTTGGGCCAACCCGGCGGGCACAAGACGACGCGCGGCTGGGACGACCAGGCCCAAGTGACGCGCCCGCAGCGGCAGAAGGAAGAGTCCAGCGACTACCGGTATTTTCCCGATCCCGACTTGGCGCCCGTCATTGTGGGGCCCGCGGAAGTCGCGCGCGTGCGGGCCGGCCTGGGCGAACTGCCGGCGGCGCTCCGGCAGCGCCTGCAGGACGCGTACGGGATCGAAGCCTACGATGCCGACGTGATCGTCAACCAGGGCCGGCCGGTGGTTGACTACTTCGTCGCCCTGGCCTCGGCCACGGGCGACGGCAAGCGGGCCAGCAATTGGGTCCAGCAGGACGTGTTGCGGACGCTGAACGAGCGTGGCATCGGCATCGACCGGTTTCCGGTGTCCGCCGCGGCGCTCGCCGAGCTATTGAAAATCGTCCAACGCGGCGACCTGGACAACTCGCGCGCCCGGGACGTGTTCAACCAGATGCTCGCGTCCAGTCAATCGGCCGCCGATGCGATGCAGAGCCTGGGCATCGCCAGCGTGGACCGCGGCGAAATCGTCGCCTTGTGCCAGGGCCTGATCGCCGCCAATCCGCAGGCCGTCGCCGAGGTCAAGGCCGGCAAACAAAAGGCGCTGGGCGCGCTGATCGGTCAAGCCAAGCGGCAGAACCCGAATGCCAACCCGGCCTTGGTCCGCGAGATCTGCCTGCAATTGATCGAGGCCGGTTAGGGGCCACGCTGTAGGTCACAGGACGCGTTAGGACCGGAGTCACGACGCGGGAAATGTCTGGAATGTCCAACGAGCTTGCGGAGTCCACGGAATATGCCTGGCGGCGGGCGCGGCCGCTGCTGCTGGCCGCGCTGATCGGCGTGGCCGCGGGCTTGTCTGCGGCCGCGATGGAGTGGGGGCTGCATGACGGGACCGAGTTGCTGATCGGGCGTTTCTTGCCCAAGTCGCTCGGCACGCTGGGCCAGTTTCATGGGGGCATGCTCCTACTGCCGGCGCTGGGGGGCTTGCTGTCCGGCCTGCTGCTCCGCTGGCTCTGTCCGGGGACCAAGGGGCACGGGACCGAGGCGTTGACACGTTCGTTCCATCACGATCGGGGCGTGATGCCGCTCCGCGGCCCGGCGACGTATGCAGCCTCCTCCGTGCTGGTGATCTCCTCGGGCGGCTCGGCCGGTCCCGAGGGCCCGGTGGCGGCGCTCGGGGCCGC
Source organism: uncultured Planctomycetaceae bacterium (assembly GCA_903927685.1). Next base: position 8,020 of record CAIYOB010000790.1, on the reverse strand, counting down.
CCTTGGATCATCGCTGTCGCGGGCCTTGGGCGTCACGCCGCGGCAGCGGCGGCTGATGCTGATTGCCGGCTGTGCGGCCGGAGTGGGCGCCATCTTCCGTTGTCCGCTGGGCGGAGCCCTGTTCGCCGTCAGCATTCCGTACAGCGAAGGCGATTACGAATCGGAAGCGATTGTGCCGTCCGTGGTCGCGTCAGTCGTCGGGTATACGGTCTTCATGTCGCTGTGGGGATTGGCGACGCCCCTGCTGCCCGGCACGGGGACCTTGGAATTCGAGTCGGCTCTGGAGTTGCTCCCCTACGGCTTGTTGGGCCTGGCGTGCGGACTGGTCAGCATCCTGTTCAGCGTCTCGTTTCGCCTGGTCGAAGGCCGGCTTGCCCCGGCCTTGCCGCTGCCTCGCGTGCTGCGGCCCGCCCTGGGCGGACTGGCGACCGGAGCCCTGGCATGCCTGGTCCCGGCGGTCATCGACAGCCGCTACCACTTTGTCCAGCAGGCCTTGGACGGCCGCCTGTTTGCCGGCCAGGCCGGCTTGTCGTGGTGGCACTGGAGCGGCGTGCTGGCCGCCGTGGTGGTGGTCAAGTGCTGGGCCACCAGCACGACCGTGGGCAGCGGCGCCGCGGGAGGCCTGCTGGGGCCGAGTCTGTTTCTGGGCGGCGTCACGGGGGCGTTGGTCGGCGCGTTGTTCGAGGCGTTGCTGCCGGGCGCGTTCCCGGAGGAACTGCGGCGGGCGTTGATTCCCGTCGGCATGGGCGGGGTCCTGGCGGCTTCCATGCGCGTCCCCCTGGCGGCGGTCGTGATGGTGGCCGAGATGACAGGCAGCTATCGCCTGATCGTGCCCCTGATGCTGGTCTGCGCCGCCGCCTATGTGATCGGGAGGCGGTGGGGATTGAACCGCGAGCAGGTGCCGACGGCGGCCCAGTCGCCGGTCCACGCGGCGGATGCGGTGATCCGCATCCTCGAGTCCTCGCGAGTGCGAGATCATCTGGAAGCGAACTGGCCGTACGTGCTGGCGCCCCAGACTCCGCTGGGCGACATCGTCCGGCTGATTCAGCCCGGGGCCCAGCCGATCTTCGCCGTCGTGGACGGTGGCCGCCTGTGCGGCGTGGTCACGCTGCCGGGCCTGGAACGTTCCGCCCTGGATCGCTCGCTGGCCCGGACCGTGCTGGCGGTGGATATCATGACGGAGGGCGTGCCCACGCTGGCGCCGGAGGATGACCTGTACCACGCTTTGGAGGTCTTCCGCCACGGCAACCTGCACGTCCTGCCCGTGGTCTCCGAGGATCACGGCGGCCGCTGGCTGGGCATGCTGACGCGGGCGAGCGTGTTCGAAGCCACGGCGAAACGGATCGAGGCCGGCCGCAAGGCGATCCTGGAAGAGTATCAGGGCTTGCGGGCCATCGACCAGGAGGCCCGCCTGGACAGTCTGCTGGCCGCCGTGTCTCCGGCGGGCGACGCCCCGATCCAACGGCTGCTGGTGCCCCTGGACGCGCTGGGCAAGACCATTCGCCAGTGCGGGTTCCGCAGCCGGTTTGGCGTCCAGATCGTCGCCGTTGAATTGGCGGACGGCGGGGTGCAAATGCCGCCGGACCTGGATCGTCCGCTGCGCGAATCGGACCGCTTGCTGACGTTGCGGGAAAACGGCGGGTGATGATGCGTCGCCAGTCCTCTGAATGAGGGTCGGGTGCCTGGGCTCGAGCCACGAGGGACGAGTGGCGAGCCCCCAGTTTTCGGCTCTGGGGGCTCGCTGCGCTCGACCCCAGGCACCCGCGGCAGGGGCCGCTACTGGCTCGTCGCTCCGCCGGAGTCCGAGTCGCCGAACACGGGCACCGGCAGCTGGCCGGAACTCCAGCGGCGTGCTTCATCGCTGTCGGCCGGCGCCGAGCGGATGCGGACGCGAAAGGTGCGGGGCTCGGGACCGATCCGGCCGGCAGCGACGGCGGGAACCCGCATCGGCTTGACGACGTTCTGGGCCGGCAGCGAGGTGCTCTTGAGCAACTCGAGCTTGGCAACGAACCACTCGGCATAGGTCGCCGCATCGGTCTCGACGGTGACGTGAAACGCCATCGGACGCAGCGGCGACAGGTTCTGCAGCGTGCCTTGGACCTCCAAGCGGTCGGCGACGGGGCCTGCCGCGCCGACCGTCTGATGGCGCACGGCGGTCAATTGGACCTGGCCCAAGTTCGCTTCGGTCAGCGAGATGCCCTTTTGTTCCGGCGGTTTCAAGGAGACATTCTGCTTGCGGCAGGCGGCCTCCAGCAGCGAGGGAAACTGGGCCTGCATCTCGGCCAGCTTGTCGCCGAACACTTGCTGGAAGTCGGCTTGCCGCTGTTCGGGGCTGCACTCCTGCAGCGGCTTCTTCTGGCCCAACAGCCGCATGTAGGCAGCGTATTCGGACTTGTACCGCGTGACCAGCAGCCAGTGCAAACCCCAGGCCTGGCCGTACGCGCCGTCGACCGTGGCCGGATTCCGGAACGACTGGTCGCCGCTGACCAACTGCGACCAGTCCGCGGACTGGGCTTCCACGGCCTGGTTGGCGTAGCGGACGCTGACCTTGCCCGGCCCGATGTTGATCTTGCCACTGTTGGCTTCAAAGCCGGTAGCCAGTCCTTCGTCGAACCACGTCGGGATCGGCGCCATTCGCTGCAGGATTTTGCGCACATAAACCTGCTGGTGGATCGCCTCGTGCAGGGGCGTGTCGAACGTGCGACATTCTTCCAGGCGGATGGCCAGGATGTTGGTCAGCTTCGAATAGAACCCGGCGATCCGCTGGGCCGTATCCTCGTCGCCCGAGGTCGCGTCGGACGCGTATTTTACGAAATCCTCCCGCGTCTCGAAGATCAGCACGACCACGGGATGCGTGGCCGCCGGAGTCTCGACCCGTGCTTCACGCGCGTAACGCGCAAACGCCCCCTCGACGTTCTTCATGAACACGGCCACGTCGCGCAGGAACGCCTTGGCAGCGCCTTCGGACGCCTGCGGCAGCGGCGAGCCCAGAACCAGTCCGATGACAAAGGGCGTTTGCAGGAAGCTGCGAAACCGCGCGGGCGTGAACTCTTGCTCCAGTCGAGCCGCCATGCCCGGACCGTCCAAAGCGTCCGGACCCGGCGACGCGACGCGCTTCTCCGCCGCCGCGCGTGGCACCAGGTGATAGCGGCCGTCGGCGGTTTCCAGGACGTAGACGCCTTGCGCCGAGCCGACGAGCGTGGCCTCCAGTTCGACCGCCTGGCCGTCCTCGTTGCGGTAATGGAATTTGTCGGCCTGGCACGGAGCTGCGGCCAAAAGGAGCAGCAGGACGGCGAATTGAAAGGGCGTGAATGTGCGGTACGGGACACCGTGGCCGTGCATGGCTCTCTCCCTTGTCAGCCCTCGCTGACGTTTTGAGTTGCCAGCGACTCGGGCTGGAAGTCCCGGCCGCGGCGGGCGGCGGCGATCAGCAGCAGCATGCCAATGACCATCAGGCCGGCGGCGACATAGTAGGGCATCTCCAGTTTGTATCGGAGCAGGGGAATGCCGACGCCGGAACCGATGATCCGGGCCAGCGCACTGACGCTCTGCCCCACGCCCATAATCGCCCCTTGCTTCTTCGGATCGCTGCGGCGGGACAGCAGGGAATTCAGGCTGGGGTGCATCATCGAGAACCCGGTCACCACCAGCGCGGCGGCGGCAAAGGCCAGGCCGAGCGACCGCAGCGGCACGGCCATGGCCATCAAGCCGTAGCCGAGCGTCTCGAACACCACGCCGCCGACGGCCAGGCTCGCCTCGCTGAACCGCCCCGACAGCCGCCGCACCACCCCGCCTTGGATCAACGCCAGCATCAAGCCAATATAGGCGTAGGTCAAGCAGACCTGCCGAAAACTGAATTGAAACTCGTTCTTGACCAGGATCGACAAGGTGGTCTCATACGCAGCAAACGAGAAAATGCAGACGAAGGACGCGGCCAGCAGCAGGCCGATCGACGGCGTGCGCAGGGCGTCGGAGAAGCCCTGCCAGTCCCAGATCCGCCGCACTGCCGATTGGCTGTGGGCGTGCTTGGATTCCGGCAGCTTGAAGATCGCCAACAGCAGGGCCACGCCTGACAGGATCGCGGCCGCATAGCCCGGCCACGGCCCGGGATCGCCATGCCCGGAAGGAACGGCCAGGTAGGCGATCATCGGACCGAAGGTGAACCCCAATCCGAAGGCGACGCCGATCAGCGCCATGCCCTTGGGGCGTTTCTCCAGCGAGGTCGAGTCGGCAATGTACGCCTGGGCCGTGGGAATCGTGGCGCCGGCGATCCCCGCTCCGATGCGGGATACGAACAGCAGAGTCAGGCTCTTCATGACCGTGGCGACGCCGAACAAGGCATAGAACACAACCGAACCGAACAGGCCGACGATCAGCACGGGCCGCCGGCCCCAATGATCGGACACGCGACCCCAGATCGGCGCGAACAACAACTGCATGATCGAGAAACTGGCCATCAGCATGCCTAATCGCCAGCCGTGGGGATCGATGGCAAAGTCGGCCGCGTAGATCGGCAGCAGCGGCAGGACAATCCCAAAGCCGAGCAGGTCGATGAAGACGGTCAGGAAGATGACCAACAGCGAGCCACGCCGCGGCTGGTCGGGGATGAAAACCGGATCGCCAGAAGAGCTTGTCACGTTAGTGCCTTATTGATAACCACCCTTTTATAACCAACTTCCGTCAGCCTCGCGGGGGCTGGTTATAGATGGTTGATTATAAATGGGAAAGACCACATCGTTTCACTTAGTGTGTGCCCCTGCCTGCACTTCCGGACTGCCGGCGTCCATCCTCGCTACGGGAGACGAACTGCGATGGACGCCAACGCCGCGCGGCAGGCTGCGGGGCCGGCTGCCATCGGCAGGGCCAGCGAGTCGATCAGCAGGCATTTGCCACCCACGGTCGCGCGCAGCAGTTCACGCGTCGTGGCACCTACGGCGGATGTCGGGTAAACCAACGTGACGCGATCGGCATGGAACGCCACGGCATAGGCGCACATCTGGAATCGGTCGGCGCGACTTTCGTCGGCGAACTCGCGCTTGTACTTGGCGTCCAGCACCCAGCGTTCAGGACTCGCCGCTGGGCAGGCGTGCCAGTTGTTCGGCGTGCGTGCGGAGCCGGACGGCCAGTTGTTGACGGTCCTCGGGGCTGCCGGTGCGGAGCGCCTCGACGGTCGCCGCCAGCACCTCGTCCGGCGGTTCGGCCGGCGTGCCTATGAACACGCGGGCGGCCAGATCTCCCAGCCGGTAGGACATGGCGTCGTCGCTGTGGTCCGCGCGGGCCTCGTGTTCCAGGACGTCGGCCAGCAGCCGATAGATCGTGGCGAATTTCTCGCGGTCGTGGCTGTCCAGCATGGTCGCGGTCCTACGTTCGGTCGCCCCGGGGCGGCAGGTCATGCGTCACGTCGTCGAGCGGATCGTCGCCCCAGTCCGGCGGCGGCGTGCCGGCCAAGGTGTCCAGGCCGCCGCCGTCGGCGGACGGGTTTTCGGTCTTGAGCGCGACGGCGGGGAACTCCAGCAGGAACTTGCTGCCGACTTCGGGCGTGCTGGTCACGTAGATGTCTCCGCCGTGCTCCCGCAGGATCTTCTGGCTGACGGGCAGTCCCAGCCCCGTGCCGCGGCTGCCTTTGCGGGACTCGAACAGCGAGAAGATCTTCTGCAGATGTTCCGGCGCGATGCCTTCGCCGTTGTCTTCGACGGTGATCCGGGCCATCGTGGCCTCCGCTTCGTACGCGGTCGCGACGGCGACGCAGCCGCCGGGGGTCTTCTCGCAGGCGTCAATCGCGTTGGTGACGACGTTCAGGATGGCGCGGTGCAGGGCATCGGGATCGAACTGCAGCACGGGCATCTGGGCGTCGGGCAACCAGCGCAGCGTGACGCCGGCTTCGGCCGCCCGGACCTGCATCAGCTCAACCACCTCGCCGGTCACTTCGTTCAATTGGGCCGGCACGCGCTCCGGCTGCCGCTCTTTGCTGAACGTCAGCATGTCCATGACCAGGTTGGAGATCTTCTCCTGGTTCTTATCGACGATGTTCCAACCTTTGCGGATCAAGTCGGTATCGGTGTTCTTCAAGCCCTCTTCGATCAGGTAGCTGCCCCCGCGGATCCCCTGCAGGATGTTCTTGACGTGGTGGGACAGCGTGGCGATGGTCTGGCCGACGGCCGCCAGGCGTTCGGCCTGGACCAGCGCCGAGTAGTACGAAGTATCCTCGACGGCGAGGGCCGCCTGATGCCCGATGGCGACCATCAGCTTGAGGTGTTCCTCGGAGAACCGGTTGACGTGGCGGTTCTGCACCACCTGGCCGGGAGGCGTGTAGGTGTCGATGTAGATTACGCCCACCATTCCATAGCGGCCCTGCATGGGCACGCAGATCGCCTCCCGCACCCCCAGCTTCAGAATGCTGCCGGCGGGGTCCCAGCGTTCATCTTCGCGGGCGTCGCTGGTCAGCACGCCCTCGCGATGTTCCAGGACGTAATCCAAGATCGTCTGGCTGATCCGCATGCGTTCGCTGCCGCGGTTTTCCCGCCGGCTGCGGAACACCTTGGGCAGCACCTCGCCCGATTCCCAGTCCAGCAGCATCACGCAGCCGCGGTCGGCCTCGACCCACTCGAAGATCAGCTCCATGATGCGTTGCAGCAACTGGTCGATATCCAGCGTATGGCTGACCGCCAGGGCCGTGCGGTACATGATCTGCAGGTTGCTGCGGGCCCGGGCCAGCCAGGGACTGGCGGACACCTCGGCGTCCGTGAAGATATGGCTGCCCTGCTCGCGGCTGATCGACGAGACGATCCGCGAGCCCTCGGAGGCCGGTCCGCGCTGGACGATGTCGACCTCGGCGGCCAAGTCGGCCGACGAGCGGTCCTCGTTGCCGGTGAAGATCATCAAGGTGCGGCCGACCTGGACGCGGTCGCCGCTCTGCAAGACGTGCTGTTCGACCCGCTGCTCGTTGACGAACGTACCGTTGGAGCTGCCCAGGTCGACCAGTTGGAACTCGCCCTCCCCGCACACGACCTGCGCGTGCCGCCGCGAGACTTCGACGTCGTGCAGGCGGATGGCGTTGACGGCCTCGCGGCCGATCCCGGTCTGGGACGCCTGCAGTTCAAAGCGTTTGCCTTGATCGCGACCTTGAATGACGAACAAACATGCCATGACCGCACAACGTCCATCGAGTCCGGCTGCGGCCGTCGCGGTCACCCGCCGGCGACGGAACTGAGCAGCGACTCGATTGTACGTACCAGCGGCGCGTAATGATAGGGTTTGGCGAGGATTCGGTCTTTGGGCAAGATTTGTTCATAGGAGTGGGACCGGCCGATGACCACCAGGCAGGTGTCGTGCTCTTTCGATTCGGCCTGGTACTGGTCGCGGATTTCCTGTTGCTCGGCATCCCCGGCGTCCAGGTCCAGGACGATGACCTGCGGATGGTGCTGGCGCGCCAATTCGACGCCGTGCCGGGCTTCGGCGGCTTCCCAAGTCCGGACGCCGCGTTTTTCCAGGACCGTGCGCAGGACTTCACGGGAATCGGCCGAGCGATCGACGATCAACACGCTGGGGCGGGGGGGGGCGGCGGGGCAACTGGGCACAGAAGCACCTCCTTGTGCGTCGGGGCAGGATGCCGCCGGCTGGGATGCGCGGGGGGCGTTGAATCCGGACGCGGATCGCAGGGCGGCGGGAAGCTGGGGGCGGGCCGATCGTCCCTGAGCGGCCCGGACTGGCGGGGAAGAATAGCGGATTCCCGGCCGGCTGTCAAAACCGAATTCGTCCGGAAGAACCAAAAAAATTGGCCTGTTTTTGCTCTTTACCTGCTCGACCGACTTGGGCAAAATACCGCCCGCATTGACGCCTTTGGCAGCCGGCCGCGGTGCGGCCGTGGGCGAGGGCGGCGCGATCCCCGCGATGGTCGCCGTCCGTCATGGAAGACCTTTTCTACGCAAGGAGTGCTGAACGTGAAGACCTCGCTTTGCTCCGCCGCCCTGGCGGCTGCTCTCTTGGCTTGCGGGCTCGCCGCAAATCCCGCTTACGGTCA
>CAIYOB010000789.1 GCA_903927685.1 uncultured Planctomycetaceae bacterium | reverse complement strand
TCCCTGCTGGCCTACTTCCTGTGCCTGGCAACGACGGCGGCGACCAGCTACGTCGCTTTCGGCATGGTCACCGGCCACATGCTCCTGCTGGCTGCCGCCGCGTTGCTGCCCGCCTTGGCCGCCGCCCGACTGGGGCTGCTGGTCAAGCAGCACATCAACGAAACCGCCTTCCGCCTGACCGTCCTGGCCACCATCCTCGTGGTCAGCGTCACTGGATTGTTGAAGCACCTGGTTCTGTAACAACGAATCCCCGCGTCCGTTTCGGTGAAGACTCCACCGCGACTCTTGTTGCGAGGAAAGGTAACACACAGGCATCGCTGCCGTCTCAAGCGACACCCACTCTTGAAGTACAGTGACATAGTTGCATCGCTTAACTGTCTGTGCTAAGCTGCTTCCTGCAGGCTGGTCGTATATTCAGGTGGCCTGCGTCTAAGGTGGGGGGTATCACAGGAAAGCCTCTGCCAACGCGGGGTATTTTCGCAGGATGGCATTCCTACTCGTAGCTGTGCGGAATGTCAGTTGCACGCATTCGGAGAAGATAAGGGAATGCTATGAGTGAAACACCTTATTGCATCATGGCCATGTTGCTCGCAACCTGCACCTTACGAGCGTCGGAGCCACGGATTTGGGCCGACAAGACGGGCAAGTATGAGGTATCGGCGGCGTTGGTCGAGTTTCGCGGCCGGGAAGTCGTCTTGAAGAAAGCCGAGGATGGCTCGCGCGTGGTGGTTGCGGCCCAGCGGCTCTCGGAGAACGACGTCGAGTGGCTCAAAAAGAACGCACAACCCAAAGTCCTGATGCTCCCACCTGTGCGCGTCGACCTGAAGACGCTGGACGCAGGTGAGGTCCAGCGCGTAGACTTGAGCGACGCTCTGCGTGGCCTGGACGATTTCGCGATCGTCGCTGTGGCGGTTAACGGCGAGCCGGTCAAGTCCCTAGAAGGTGATGGAATCAGACGCCCCGGGGATGCGATCGAGTTCGAACTGTCCGGCTCGCCGGGGGCCACGATCGAGCTCCAGCGTGGAGGCGGTGAGCAAGCCCGGACGCTGATGGTGCGGCCACGCTTGCTCATCCAGCCCGAGGGGGCTCGGGTGGTGTTTTCCAGCAAGTCCCTTTCCGAGACTCAACGGACACTGCAGGCACAGATTGTCCAGACGCGGCGTGACCTGCAACAAACCCAGCAGTTGTTGGCCGATTTGCCGGGCCAACTTGCCGCAGCGCAACGCCGTGCTGGCAGCGCCAGGGCGGATGCAGAACGGATGGGGTGGCTCAATCAAGCTGCGGAGTTGAGCAGGGCGTTGAAGGTGGCCCAGGGCAAGCTCAACCCGTTACAGAGCAGGCTGGCGTCCCTTCCCGCTCGTGAGCAACACGCGGACGCAGCGGTGAAATGGTTGAACGGTTCTGCGGACAAGGTGGTCCTCACGTTCCGAGTCGAAACGGTCGCCGCAGAGAACTGGAGTGTACCGGTGATCGCAACGTGGGCTCCGACGGAGGCCACGACGCTGGGGGCCCTGGGTGACTTGCTGAGCGCCTGGCGATGTCTTCCCCACCAATGGAGAAACGAGGCAAGAGTCGGGGATCGGCAGCTTAAAGCGTTCGCCGATCAGTTCGGATCCGAGCTTGCCGATCGCCTGATGGGAGTTCGATTCAAGGTGACTGATGTCGCGGTCGACGCGAACGGAACGCGGACGCTCGGCGTCTCGCCCGTGGAACATTTGGCGGGCGTCGACTATCCGGAGACGGTGGCGGCAACTTTGGTGTCCAAGCACGCGGACGCAAAGGTCGGGGATGTTGTCGTGGTGTCGGGCAAACCGACCATTCATTGTCAGCAGCCTCGGCAGGAAGCGGCTGCGCCATTCCGAAGAATCGGGGAGCGAGCCGATGCCACGCATGCGCCACCGCCGCGCACACAGGCCGCACCGCTGACGCTGCGATTGAATCTTCCCGGCGGAGCCGCCGCGTCATGGACACTTTGGCTTCAGATTGCGCCAATCCACTTGCAGGGCGAGCCGAAAACATGAACGCTCGAGGGCATGGGGGCCAGCGGACCGAGCCCGCCTCGTTACCGCCCTTGGCCGACGCAAGAATTCCCTCGGGTGGCAAAGATGGCATTACCGCAGTGGTGGTTGCTCTGCGCTCGAACGCTGCTAAAATCCTGATTCGGGTCAGTTTGGAGGCCAGCGGGAATTGATATGGGAGACGCTCGTATCGACCGCCAGGTCGCAGGGTTTGATCTTGAATCTGTGGCATGCTTATGTCCTGGCCCTTGCAATCCGATTTCGCGAGCATGTTGAAGAACCCCTCCGTGGGGTTTCGCGATGCCGAGTTGCGGCAGTGTTCGGTGGAAATGAACCAGTTGGGGCAGCCCAAAGCGCGGAGCGGCAATTTCGCGGCCGTGTATCGCGGATTCCGTCCGGATGGAACGGAGTTCGCCATTCGGGTCTTCAATCGGCGGCAGGACGAACGCTTGCAGCATTATCGCGCCATCAGCGATTACTTGCAGGGCCGTGCGATCTCCAGCATTGTGCGGTTCGAGTACGACGAGCAAGGGATCCGATCCGCTGGCGACGGCAAACTGTATCCGCTGTTGCTCATGGAGTGGGTGTCCGGCACAACGATCTTCGATTGGCTCCGGAAACAGTGCAAAAAAGCCCAGCCTGGAACGCTGCTCGCCGGCGCGGAGATGTGGCAGCGTCTGGTGCGGGAATTGTCGGAGCACGGCGTCGTGCATGGAGACCTGCAGCATGG
>CAIYOB010000788.1 GCA_903927685.1 uncultured Planctomycetaceae bacterium | reverse complement strand
AGGGAGCCCTCAGCATGCGACAGATCCTGAAAGCGGCGTTGTTACTCGGTTTCCTGGGCGTTCTGGCCGATCCGGCGCCGGCGGCCGACGCTTCGTGCCCGAACATTGTGTTCGTCTTGGCCGATGATCTCGGCTGGACGGACCTCGGCGTGCAGGGGTCGAAGTACTACGAGACCCCGAACCTCGATCGGCTGGCGTCGCAGGGCATGCGGTTGACCTGTTACCACAACTGCCAGAACTGCACGCCGACGCGGGCGGCGTTGATGAGCGGCCAGTACGGAGCGCGAACGGGAGTCTACACCGTCGGCGGGATCGGCCGCTTTGACTGGCAGACCCGCCCCTTGCGGCCCGTGGACAACGTGGAGAATCTGCCGCTGGACAAGATCACCGTGGCCGAAGCTTTGAAGTCCGCCGGCTATGTCACCGGGATGTTCGGCAAGTGGCACATCGGGCAACAGGGCGCGTACCACCCCAGCCAGCGAGGTTTTGACGAAGCCATTGTCTCGATGGGCAAACACTTCGATTTCGCGACCAACCCGCCGACGGAGTATCCCGCGGGCCAGTACCTGGCCGACTTCCTGACCGACAGGGCCGTCGATTTCATCCAGCGGCACAAGGACCAGCCGTTCTTCCTGTACCTGCCGCACTTTGCGGTCCATTCGCCGCTGGACGCCAAGCCGGAGCTGATCGACAAGTTCAAACCCAAATCGCCGGTCGGCGGCCACCGCAACCCGACCTATGCCGCCATGATCGCCAGCGTCGACGAGAGCGTCGGCCGGCTGATGGCCAAACTGGATGAACTCGAACTGGCCGGCAACACCGTGCTGATCTTTTCGAGCGACAACGGCGGCGTCGGCGGCTATGCCCGCGAGGGTATCGGCACGGAGTCCAACGACACGACGGACAATGCGCCGCTGCGGAGCGGCAAGGGCAGCTTGTACGAAGGCGGCACGCGCGAGCCGTTCATCGTCCGCTGGCCCGGCGTGACCCAGCCCGGCTCGACGTGCGGCGTGCCCGCGATTCACGTGGACATGTATCCCACGCTGCTGGACATCGCGGGAGCCAAGCCGCCGGCGGGCTACACGCTGGATGGCGAAAGCCTGGCTCCGCTGTTCCGCGACGCCCGGGCGACGCTGAAACGCGAAGCCATTTATCAGCACTTCCCGGGCTACCTGGGCATCGGCCAGGGCCAGTGGCGGACCACACCCGTCGGCCTGATCCAGGCCGGCGACTGGAAACTGATGGAGTTCTTCGAAGACGGCCGGCTGGAATTGTACAACCTGCGGGACGACATCGGCGAAGCGAAGAACTTGGCGACCCAGCTGCCGGACAAGGCGCGGGAACTGCACGCCAAACTGGTCGCCTGGCGTAAATCGATCAACGCCCCGATGCCCACGCCGAATGATCCCAAGGCCGCGCCGGCAGGCAAGGCCAAGGGTGGCAAGAAGGCGAAAGCAAAAGCCAAGGCTCGGCTCGACTGACCGCTCAGAACCCTCGGGACAAGGACTCCCAATATCGCCGGTCGATCTCGTAAGGATCGGCCGGAACCGTGGCCGCGTCGAACGACGCGGGCAGGACTCCGTACCGCTTCATCTCGCGGACGTAGTGCTCGTTCGGCCGAAAGCCCGGCATGTCGAATCGCTTGATCGCGTCCAGCTTGCGGCGCGCCGCATCGATGTGCGTCAAGATGGCTCGGTAATCCGGGTCGTCGGCCGTGGCAAAGACCAGGGGATGATGGATGGGGCGCGGAGGCTGCGAGCGGTCTTCGTCCGGAGCCGGCCTGGCCGTCTGGCCCGGAACGGCTGAGTGCGATTCTGCCGCCAGTCCCCCCGCCGCCTTGTCCAGGGCGATCAACAGCACCAGTGACTTTTCCGGCTGGGACAGGTTGAAGATGCGATGCCGCGAATAGCGGCTCAGCGGCCGCGTCCAGGCGAGCATGTCGCCCCACGGATCGAGCGGGATCGTGGCGGTCACATGGCGCGGCAACTGCTGACTCGGATGACAGGCTCCGCAACGCCGCTCGATCGCCGCGGCCGCCGGCGCTGTCTCCGGCCAGTCGTCGGCCATCATGCGGATCGGTTCGTTGCTGCGCCAGCATCCGCCGATCTGGCCCGTTCCCAGCGCGGCATAGGTGCCGGCGTACTGGGCCCCGACGTCGATCCACAGCCGCACCTGTGTCTGTTCCAGAGGGCCGGGCTGCGCGCCGTGATGGCTGCCGTCGAGGTACTTCATCAGCGCCGAAGCCGAACTGTAGGTCGCATACGGCGGATCATTGCCCGGCTGCCGGCCCGTCCCGTGCCGCGGCTCGCCCTGGGTGTCCTTGATCTGCCAATGCAGGAACAGCTCGTAATACGCCAGCGAATAGACCGGTCCATGATCGCCGCACAACGTAATGCCGCCGTCCGATTGTTCGGGGCGATGGCAGCGAACGCAGTGGCGGTCCAGGACCGGCTGGACATCCCGCGGGAAATCGGGGATGTCCGGCACACCGGCGATCGGCTCGAGGGGGCTGGCCGGTCGAGTCAGCGCCAGGGGAATCGACGCGCGTGCGGACAGATCGGGGACTTGCGTCCGAGGTTCATGGCAGCCCACACAGCCCACCGTCTCGCCGGGTTGCACGGTCACAAAACTCCGCATCTGCTTGATCGAGCGCTCGCGTTCGTCCAGCAGGGCAAAGTAAATGCTCCGCCGGGCCGGGACCGTGAACTGGGCCGAACCGTCGCTCTCGACCGGCACCGTGCCCAGGATCCGCTTGATGGTGCTCGTCACGCCGTGGCCGATGGGCTGGGAACCGCCGCCGTGGAAGTTCACCGGCTTGGGCAAGTCCTCCAGCACCAGCAGGCGGCGGATCGCCCCCGACGCGACGCCCTGCATGTTCCGCCCGGCGTAGGCATTCTGCAGGAAGACCGTCCCCGTCGCCTCCGGCGTTTCAGCCGTCCCGGACAACAGGCATTCCCGGTCGCGCGGCTGAATCACACTCGGCTCGTGCAGCATCTGCTGGCTCTCGAACAGGACCCGCTCCGAGCCGTCGTCGGCAAGCACGACCAGTTGGTTGTCGCGGGCTGCCAGGTACAACCCCGGCTGGATCGGGTAGGGGTCGCGATAGGCTGGCTGGCTGGTCAACCGCCGGACGGTCGACACCGCATTCGGCCCCGCCGCGGTCGTCACGGTGGCGACAACGCCCGCATGCTCGTTTTGGCCGTGGCCGGGCGAGTCGATGAACACGATGGCGCGGGAGCCGGGAATCGGCTGGGCGTCGATGAACACGCTGCCCGGCTGCTGGTTGCCGAAGTAGACCATGGGCTTGGTCCCGTCCGGGTTCATGGTCCAGAGATGATGAAAGCTGACCGCGTCGCGATTGACGTATTCCCAACGGGTGTACAGGATCCGGCCATCCGGCAGAACCCGCGGCGTGTTTTCCGTAAAGCTGCCGGACGACAGCATCCGCAGGCCGCCTCCCCGGGCATCGCAGCGAAACAGGATGGCGCTGGGGGCCAGCCAGCAGCCGATGTACCGGGCACAGCGAGTCGAGCTGAACGCGATGCCGCCGTCCGGCAGGTACGTCGGTTCAACATCGTCCCAGGGGCCGTCGGTCAGCTGCGTCAAGCCGCTTCCGTCCGCGTTGACTTCGTGCAGGTGATAGTGGTGCGTGCCCGCGCGGCGGTAGGAGAACAGGATCGTGTGGCCGTCGTAGTGAACCTGCGGATCACGGATCGCCCCGCCCGGATCGTCCAGCACCACGTCCAGCCGTTTCTGCCGAACATCCAAGACCAGCAAGCGGCCGCCGTCGGCGCCGTGCAGCCAGTAGTCCGGTTCGACGCACGAGTAGCCGAAGTTGGCATAGTAATGGCGCTGATAGTCGCGGCCCGGAGCACGCTCGGCGAACACGATACGTTCGACGCCCTGCTGGGCGAGTTGCTGCAACAGTTGTTCTCGTTCCGCCAACTGACGCACCAGCCGCTGGAGTTCTTCCTCGCGACATTGGGCCTGCAACGCCGCCGCGCGCTGCGCGAGCCCTGAGTCGGCCGCCCGCCGACGAACCTCGTCCGGCGACAATGCCCGGTTCCAGAGCGTGACCTGCGCCAAGTAGCCGCGAAAGCGTGCCGGCGGCGACGGAGCGGTTGCCGAGTCGCCAATTCCAACGTCCACCGCATCCAGGGATCTGGCCGTGCCGTCAAACGGCGCGGTGGCGACCGGCTTGCCGTCCAGGTACACCTCCAGCACGCTGTTCGCCGGAGCCTGCTCGTTCCGCCGAGCCACGCCGACCAGGTGAACCATCTGGCCCGCGCGGATCTGTCCGCCTTCGCACGAGCGGTAGGTCCCATCCGCTTGCCCGTGGTACAGGCTGGCCATGCCGTCGTGGATCGCCAGATGATAGGCCCAGTCTTTCGCCTCGCCCCAGCGCAGCACGATCCGGCACCAGCCGGCGACCCGGGTCGGCAGCGCCCACGCCTCGATGGTGTAGTTCGCACCGAGCCGCAGGTCAGCCGAGACGGGCGCGACCAGGTACTGCGGGTCATCCGCCTGGACGCCCAGCGACAGGACGCTGGTCGGCCCGGGACCGCCAACGGGCCGGAGAACGTCGCGACAGGCCCCCGCGCAGTCGGCCAAGACGGGAGCCCCCTCGGCGCCGACGGCAGTGAACGCCCAATTCGCAACCATCCCCGCGTCTACAGCGGCGCTCCCACCTGCGTCCGCTGCCGGGCAACGGGGAGCGTTTCCGCACCAGACGAAGAGCCAGGACCAGGCCCAGAGAACCGCCAGCGGCCAGTCGCGATGCACCATGAACCACTCTCCTCCCAGCCACGTGGCCGCTCACTCACTCGGACCCGGGTAACGTCGACTCGCCTGGCCCGCACGCCCCCTCGCCGCCAGGCCAACGAGAATCGCCAGGGTGATACCTCCACTGCCAAAACCAACTTGCGATGCTGGCCCCCGCCGCATAGCACAGTACATCGTTCGGGTCGGGCACGGTCAAGCCCTGCCAGGCTTGGGTGGACGGGAGGATCACCTCGAAAACCGCGGCCAGGAACACCAGGGGAATTGCCATCTCGTAAGCGTGCGGCGGATCGTCATGCGGGCGGAGTCCTGACGCACGTTCCGCCCACAGCATGATCGGGACCCAGAACGGGATACAGATCACGTCATTCAGATACGAACGAAACAAGGTTGGGCTGATTCCCCAATCCTCCAGCAACCGGTTGGCGCCGTAGACGACCAGGCACAGGAGAAACAGGGGATCCCGAAGATAGCGGAATCTCACGTGCTAGTGCCCTGACTGCGAGGCCGCGACATGAAAGGCCGCCAGGAACGACGCCACGAGCACGGTGAATAGCGTGGCGGCGGCGATCCCTGCCACGGCGGCTCTCAGCGGCAGCGATTCACGCCGGGTCGAGCGGAGCCATAGGCTGCCCGAAAGCACGCTCGCGACCAATGCGACCAGGAACACGCTGCGGCTGCCCGTCGTCTCGAACAAAAACTGAGAGATCGGCAGTCGCGTCTGCGGCGGACTGCTGCCGCCGTCGAGTGTTACGTCTGCATCCAGTCCGACACCGCCGCTTCGGCCGTCGCGGCCCAGGCTCGCGAGCTCAAAACGGTCCCCGCTGGGCCGGTAGTGATACGGATGCCCCCAAGGATCGAGAGGCTGACCGGACGAATCGAGTTGAAGCTCCCGACCACCAAGTCCGGAGGCATCCGCCAGACGGTCCGGCAGGGCTCCATCCGCCTCGGCGTGCTTCGCCAGCGTGTCATGGAGCCACTCCATTTCCGCCCGCGCAAGCATCGAGGGCCGGAGTTCCATGACGTGGCTGTCACCCAGGCTCATCCAGCAGGCCAGGTAAGTGATCGTGAACACCAGCAGCGCCGTCACCGACGATTGAATCAATGCCGGTTTTCCCAGCGCCCGGCCCAAAACCATTCAAGGAGTTGACGGAGCGTGAACTGCATCCAATGGCGGGGCCTTCCCGCCTCGTTGCTGCTCCCTGCACTTTCCATCGTCGGTCCTCACGCTGCCGAACTTGGCCATTATCGCCTGCTCTCCAGCGCACGGCAAGCGGCCCTCGGCGAGCGCAGGCCCTCGGCGAACGCAGCGCCGGCAGACACGCGGACCAGAATGCCTCGCCGGGACCAGTGTGCCGTCAAGGCTCAAGCTATACTGGGCACGGTGGCGAGTGTTTGCGCGGTGGGGGCCGGTCGTGCCGGAGGCCCGTGGAGAGGGCCACCCCGGCGTGCCCCCGCCGCACCTGGATGAACTGGGGAGAAAAAGAGAACGGACAGGCATGATCGTAAGCGGATTGAGGCGAGTTTGCCGTGGAGATTCCGCAAAGAGGTCCCCGCCCGCACCGCCCGGGCTGGGTTCGAGTCCTTCAGCCGACTTCAGTCGGCTCCAAGTTTGCCACCAGCTTCAGCTGGTGGGCGGCCCGACCGGGAGTTCTCCGTTAGCCGGCTTCAGCCGGGCTTCACCAGGTCTTCAGACATTCGCCCACCCTGCTCCGTGGTTCGGTTGAAACCTCGGACCGAGAAGCCCGGCTAAAGCCGGCTCGTTGGTTGGAGGGGGCAGCCCGCGGTCCACCAGCTGAAGCTGGTGGCAGACCGGGTGTCGGCTGAAGCCGACAAGGTGCCCGAAACAAGACCCGTGCCGCTTCCTGCCCGCGACGGTCGCACGCCGCGTCCTGAACCCGGAGGGTTCCCAGAAGGTAGCCGGTGGTCGAGCGCGGCGACACCACCGGACACGGTGGCCCCCAACGGTTTGCGCACGCCGGAGGCCTGCCAGACAAACAACGTCCGGCGCGTGCTCGTCGCAGGTCCGGGCCGAACTCCTCGGCACCGCGTCGGCACTGGCATCCCTCCGGGATGCGCGGACTCGTCCTCTCCGCGTACCGGTGGTCGGCGTTGCGTTTGACCACGGCGGAGACTAAGCCTAACCTTCCTCCCGTAGCCTTCTTCCCCCCGTACCGGCAGTATGGCATAATTGGTCACGTTGCCACATGGCCCGCT
>CAIYOB010000787.1 GCA_903927685.1 uncultured Planctomycetaceae bacterium | reverse complement strand
GCTTTACATAAACCACTCTTGAATAAGTAGTTACGACATCCTGTTCGATTCCTGATTCCGTTCGGCGATGGCTTGGCGAGGCAATATCTGCCGGACGTTTCGGCGAACGTGATGAGTACTTTTCGGCCTCTTGCCCGCTTATGTGATTGCGGCAGTACATGAAAGCGTCGACGACGCCCGACACGACTGGCTTCGATGCGGCTCGATTGATCGAGCAGAATCAGGTGGCGGTCTGGCGTTATCTGCGGGCCTTGGGCTGCGAACCGGCTCAAGCCGATGACTTGACGCAGGAGACGTTTCTCGCCGTATTGCAGCATCCGTTTACGGATTTTGGCGCCGTCGCGACGGCGGCGTACCTACGCAAGATCGCCTTCAACTTGTTCATCTCCGTCCAACGGCGGGGTGGACGGGTGAAGGTGATTGCCGTCGAGGACGTAGAGGAGTTCGACCGGGCTTGGCAGGAGTGGGCCGGAGATGACAGTGGAGAGGCAAAGCTGGAGGCGTTACGGGACTGTCTCCAGGAGTTGACGCCCAGGGCTCGGTTGGCGCTCGAGTTGCGGTTCCGAGAACGAGAGTCGCGGGCACACATCGCCGCGACTCTCGGCATCTCGGAGCACGGTGCCAAGAACTTGATGCAGCGGGCCAAGCACCTGCTGCGTCAGTGTATTGAAGGCAAACTACAGTGAACGAAGAACAAGCCGACAGGATTCTGGAAGCGGGATTGGAGGAGGTCCTTGGCGGCCACTATCCTCCCGACCTGACGGCCAAGATCCTACAGACTTGGGAAGCTCGGCAGCAGTCGCCGGCTCAGGCCGCCCGCGCCGCCGACAACGGCACGCTCCGCCTGGCAGCCGCGGCGCTGCCACTTGCGCCCCCGCTCCATCCTCTGGCCGAGCCGGCTCCGCCGCCGCGGCACGGGGGTGCGCCGGTCCAAGGCGACCGCGGACGCGACGATCGAACCGAGCTGCGCCGCCGCTGGGTGACCCTGGCGGTCGCTGCCAGCTTGCTGCTCGTGACAGGGGTGACCGCCTGGTATGCGGCACGGCAGTCTGGTGGGCCTTCCAGCCGCCCGCTGGCCAGATCGGAGCAGGTCACACCCGTCGCGGGGGGTGAACCATCGCTCCCGCCGCTGCCCGAGTTTCCAGGTCTTCCCAGCGTTCCGGGGGTGCAGCCCGAACAGGCGCAACCGGCGAGCAGACCACCGGCAGCGCACGCGCCAACCGCGCCTCCGGGGCCGACTGCCTCGCCGGACTCGCTGCCACCGACGGTCGTGGCGGCAGCCCCGCCCGCCGTGCGTCCCGCGCATCGCAAATCGGTCGATGCCGAAGTGATCGCTTTCATCAATGACGCCGTTCGGCAAGGCTGGCGCGAACGCAGTGTGACGCCTTCGCCTGCCGCTCCGGACGAGGAATGGTGCGCCCGCGTCTACCAGCGTCTGGTCGGCCGCGACCCCACCAGCGACGAACTCAAGCAGTTTCTCCGGCAGCGCGACAAGGAACAGACTCATCGCCGCACGCTGGTCGATCGGCTGTTGGCGTCGGACGAGTATGCCCGATATTGGTCGGAACTATGGACCACGGCCTTGGTCGGTCCGGCCTCCGGGGGCTCCCCGCCCAGCGAATTCAACCGCGACGCGCTGGCTGGTTATCTGACCAAGGCGGTGCGGGAGGATCGGCCGCATGCTCAGGTGGCCAGCGAGTTGTTGACCGCAACGGGGGCCGCGGACGTGGGCGTTGAGGGCCATAACGCCGCGGTGCATTTCCTGCTGGCGGGCGCCAAGAGCAACGCCGCCGCAGCGACCGATCGGACTGCGCGGGTCTTCCTGGGCAAGCAACTGGTGTGCACCAGCTGTCATGCGAATCGGGAGGGCGGTTTGGAATTAGGCGACTTCTGGGAACTAAATGCGTTCTTCCAGCAGATGAAGGTCGAACGTGACCCAGCGTCGCAACGCGTCGCGCTGACCGATCGCGATTTCGCCGGGGCCAGCGGCGCCGCCAAGGACGCCGAGCTGTTCTACCGCTTGCCGGACGGCCGGCTGGGGATGGCCTATCCAGAGTTCCAGGACCAGGCGATTTCCCACAGCGGGTTGCTCAGCGACGTGCACCGCCGCCGGGACTTGGCCAAACTGGTCGTCGCTTCCGACGATTTCCACCGGGCGACGGTCAACCGCGTCTGGAGCTGGTTGTTGGGGTACGGATTCTCGCAACCGGTCGACGATCTGGGCCCGCACAACCCGCCGTCGCACCCCGAGTTGCTCGATCGTCTGGCCGCGGAGTTGGCCGCCCACGATTCGCACACCAAGGGCTTGGTCCGCTGGATTGTGCTCAGCGAGCCGTTTGGCTTGTCCAGCAAGCGGATGCCGGAAAGCTGGCTGGACACTCCCGAGTCGGGGGCTACTCCGCTGTTCGCCCGCTACTATGCGAAGGAGAAGCGTGCGGGTGATGTCGCCCAGTTGCTGGTCCAGGCCGTGCATCGCCGGCCGGTTGTCGCGTATGCGGTTTCCGGCGCGTTGGCCCGCCGGGCCTGGTTGCGGCCGTCGCTCCATCCGCCGCAGATCATCGAGGTGCACCCGGACGCCCAGTGGTCCGGGCCGGCTTGGCTGCCCAGCCTGGGCCGCAGCAAGCTGCCGCCGGAGAAGAAGATCGAGCACGTCTTCCTGTCGGTCCTGGCCCGCAAGCCGTCGGCCCGCGAAATGACTGCTGCCAAGCTCGTCCTGGCCGACCGCCCGGGTGAGCCCGCGGCGATTCAGGAGGTCTGGCGCACGCTACTGGCCAGTCTGTCGGCGACCGGCCGTAGCGCCGCTCAGGATTGAACGCCAAATGCCTCGGTAATGCCACCGGCCGGCGGGCAGATGCCGCCCGCGGAATACCGGCGGTGGAGTCTGGCACGGCGGTAGCGCGCCCGACACGGCGGTAGCGCGCCCTGCTTCACTACCTCGCGGCGATGAGGTACCATCAACCGAATGGCAAGCAACATCATCGGAACAAGACCAGCAGGATGATACCGCCGTTTGGTGACCAAGGCTACTTGCCGCCCGGTGTGCATCCAGCAACGCTCGACGAGGTCGAAGCTCGCTTCGGCCGCGAGTCGGAATTGCGCCGTGTGCAGATGGAATCGCTGCGCTGGCTAGTCGAGTTGGCCCGTCGGGCAGGCGTCGAGCGGTTGGTCATCAACGGCAGTTTCGTGACCGAGGTACTGGAGCCAAACGACATCGATTGCGTACTCCTGATCGGGGCCGGTTTCCCCCGCGACTTGCGAGCCGAGGCAGAATTGCTGGCGGGCTTGCCGTTTCTGGAACTGAGCCTGGTCGATCAAGCGGATTTCGAGCTGTTGGTCGACGAGTTTTTTGCCACGGACCGACATTCCGTTGGCAAGGGCATGGTGGAGGTGATTTCATGAGCCTGCAAAGTTATCGCGAGTTGGAGGCGACTCGGCGGAAGCTCCGGATGCTCGAAGAACGGTACGCGTCGAACCGGCGTGCACATGGTGGCGATGAACATGTGCGGGAATTGAGCGCCAGGTCGCTCAAGCGACTGATCAATCAACTGCGCGAGGAAATCGCCCGTTACGAGTCTCATTGCGGGGTCGGCTCGGGCGAAAACTGATGGCACGGCGGGGCACGGACGGAAGCATGCGGGGCCGGTGGGGACCGTGAAAACTCGCCACGTCAAAGGCCTCGGTGCGGTCACCGGACGGGCTGACGCCCGCCGTTCGCCAGGGGATCAACGCACCCGGCACTGGTCCAGCAGCGCTCGAATCTCGTCCCGAGTCGGCGTGCGCGGGTTGTTCCGATAGTCGGGCAACTGCAAGCTCTGGTCCGCCAAGGCGTCGAACTCGCTCGCCGGCACCCCCAGCCCGTCGAGGTCAATCCACAGCCCAATGCGCTGCAGCAGCAGGTCCATTTCGACGCAGCACTGGGCCGCCGCGTCGGCATCGCTCGCCGTGGCCAATTCCGGATTCAGAATCCGGCCGACCGCCGCGAATTGGGGAACCGCCGCAGCCGCCGTGTAGCGTGTGAAGGCCGGGTAGACGACGGCCAGCGAAGCGCCGTGCGCCACCGCGGGCCAACGCCCGCTGATCGCCATGCCGACGCTGTGCGGCAACGTCACGCCCGCGTTGGCAATGCACAGTCCCGCCAGGGTGTCGGCCCAGGCCATCGCCGTGCGCAGCTCCAGGTTGTCCAAGTCCTCCAGCAGCGGCGGCAGGTTGGCCGCAACCAGCCGAATCGCCTCCAGGGCCAGCATGGCCACGTAGGGCGAACAGGCCTTGTGAAGGTACGCTTCAAACGCGTGCGTCCAGGCGTCCCAGCCCGTCATGGCGGTCACTTGCCGCGGCGCCGTGACCATCAATTCCGGATCGACAATGGCCAGTCGGGGAAACAACTGGCGATCGCACAGATACGACTTGGTTCGCAACGGCGTGTTGGTCGCCACCGCCACTTGCGTGACGTGCGAGCCAGTGCCCGACGTCGTGGTCACGGCGATGACGGGCAGGGTTCGGTCCGACGGCGCAGCCTTGTCGAACAAGTAATCCCAGCAAGTGCCTGCGTGGGTCACCTGGACGGCGATCGCTTTCGCCGTGTCCAGACTGGACCCGCCCCCCACGCCGACGACGAGGTCGGCCTGGTGCTCGCGGGCGACGGCGCTGCCCGCCGCAATGCTGTCCGTCGTCGGATTCGGGACCACGCCCTCGAAATGCGACACCGCCAGCCCGGCCGCTTCGAGCGACGCCCGGGCCTTGGCAATCACCGGTCCCAGCGTTTCCGTCGCCGGCACTGTGACCAGCAGGGCCCGCGTGCCGTAGCGTACGGCGGCCTTGCCCAGTTGCCGTAACCGGCCGCGTCCGAAGCGGATCTCGGTGGGCTGAAAATAATTGAAGGGTTTCATGGCGCAGACCTCATTCAGGTAGAGGTTTTCCTTTCGTTTCGGGAGCCCAGGGCAGGACCAGCAGGCCCAGCAAGAACACGGCGCTCATCGTCGCCCCGGCATACCGCAGCGACTCGTCGGTCCCCGCGAACAGCTTCAACAACTCCGCCTGGACCAGCGGTCCCGTCGCCGCCAACAGCCGACCCACGTTGTAGCAGAAACTGATCCCGGTCGACCGTAGGTGCGTAGGAAACAACTCGGGAAAGTACACCGCGTAGCCGGCGAACAGCGAGAACTGGCAGAACCCCATCAGCGGCACCAGCCAGAACAAGTCGTGGAAATGGTCGAGGAACAGGAAGACGGAAACGGTGCTGCCGAACGCGGCCACAAAGCTGATGGCCAGCGCCCGGCGGCGCCCGATTCGCTCGGCCACCCAGCCGTAGGCAAACATCCCCAGGAACCCGCCGGCGTACATGGTGATCATGGTCACCCCCGCCCAGATCGCCAGGCGGCCGTTGATCATCGCTTCCAGTTGCGATTGCAGCCGCGCCAACTGCTCGTGAGACGCAGGCCCCTCGCTCGCTGCGTTCGGCGCAGGTCCCGCGTTCGGCGCAGGTCTCCCCGGCGCCTGCGTCCGCCCCCGCAGCGTCTCCAACTGCTCGACTCGTTCCGCGTCCCCCTGCTGCTGGGCCAGTTGGATCTGTTCCGCGTACACTCGCCCCGCCACGCCTTGTCGCTGGACGGCCCGCATCAGGTCCGGGGTAAAGAAGCCCACCGCCCACAGTCCGATGACGCCGGCACAGGCCAGCGCCAAACCCACCAGGGCGTGCCGTCGCCACGTGGGATGGTGAAACAGGGCCGCGTACGATCCCCTCTCGCGCTGCACCACGCCTTCGAGCGCCGCCCGTTCCCAACGTTCCGGTTCTTTCAGTCGCCGCCGGATTACCAGCACGAGCAACGCGGGCAGGGCTCCGATCAGGAACATGATCCGCCACGGGCTGCTGACCAGGCCCTCGGATTCGGCGACGCCGAGCCCCATGTTGATCAACGCGGCCGCCACGTTGCCGACACTGGACAGGGCTTGCAGGAGGGCCAGGGTATGCGGCCGCGCGCGGACCGGCATAACCTCCGCCACCAAGGCCACGCCCACGGCAAACTCGCCGCCCACGCCCAGTCCGGTCAGAAAGCGATAGAGGGCGAAATCCCAGAAGCCCTTCGATAGGGCGCTCAGCCCCGTGCAGACCGAGTACAGCAGGATCGTCAACATCATCGTCTTGGCTCGGCCGATGCGGTCGCCCAGCACGCCGAACAGCAGTCCGCCGATCGCCCAGCCCGCGAGGAACACCGAGGTGGCATAATTGCCATAGATCTTGACCTGTTCGGCAAATTCGCGGGGATCCTCCAGCGGAGGCAACAGTTCCTTCATCGCCGCCGGCCGAGCCAGCACGAACAACTGCTGGTCCAGACAGTCGAACAGCCAGCCTAGAGCCGCCACCACGAACACGAACCAATGGTACCGCGTCAACTCGCGCCACCAAGGCTGGCCGACCGGCGACGGCAGTGCCCTCTCGGCTGGTTCCTCGCAATTCCGCATCTCCGGTTTTCTCCTCATCCTATGGGTTCGCTAACAAGGTATCAGGCGCGACCCAATCCGGCAACGACGGCAAGCTCGGTGCCTGCGGAGTGCTCGGCCGTGCCATTGCGCAAACGGTCAGGCCGTTGGCCCTGGTGGGCATCGGGCATTCGGATACCCAGCCCGGTGGGCTGGGCTAGGCAAACGGTCGGGCCGTTGGCCCGGAACGCAAATGAAACCGAACCCCCCTTTTCCGGGCCGAAGGCCCAGCGGTTTGC
>CAIYOB010000786.1 GCA_903927685.1 uncultured Planctomycetaceae bacterium | reverse complement strand
CGGGTTCAGCGGGGTCTCTTTTTTTGGTGCGGCGGCATCGGCTATCGGGCCCCCAACGCTGCGTTCGGCCGCCGTCGAGGTCATCCGTTATCGTCTGGTGTTCACCTCTCACGCCCAATCGTAGCCCTATGCGTCACCTCGTCGCCATCGCCTGCCTAGTCGCCACCTTGGCATTCCTACGGCCCGTATCCGCCCAGATGCAGTACCCGCTGTCCGCCGTGGCGGCCGAATCGGGCACGATTTACGTCGCCGACCGCAACTTGCCGGGTATCTGGAAGATCGAGAACGGGAAGCTGTCCCGGTTTTTCGAGGGCTCGAAACGCTACCGGACACCGCTGTACGCGGTCCGATGTGTGATCCTGGACAAGGCGGGTGCCGTGTTGGCCGGCGACAGCGCGACCCGCGAAGTCTACCGGTTCGGCAGCGACGGCAAGCCGGTGCCGCTGACCAACGGCGGGATCGGGATGCCGATGAGCATCGCGGTCAACAGCAAGGGCGAGTTGCTGGTGGCGGATTTGGAACTGCACCGGATCTTCAAGGTTCCGGCGGCTGGCGGCAAACCCGAATCCGTGGCGGAAGTGAACGCCCCGCGTGGCTTGGCCATCGACGCCGACGACAATCTGTGGGTGGTGTCGCACGGGAAGAACCAGGTCGTCCGTGTCACGCCCGACGGCAAGTTGGAGACGGTCGTCGAAGGGCGTCCTTTCCTGTTCCCGCACAATATCGCCGTGGCCCCGGACAAGACGGCGTACGTGACGGACGGGTATTCGAAGGCCGTCTGGAAGATCCCCGCTGGCGGCAAACCCGAGAAATGGGTTTCGGGCGAGCCGCTGGTGAACCCGGTGGGACTGGCGTGGCGCAACGCCAATCTGCTGGTGGTTGATTCTCGCGCCAACGCCGTGTTCGAGGTGACTCCGGACGGCAAGGTGACAAAACTAGCGACAGAATGACTAGACCCACGGAGCCTTGGTTGCGTGGCTGGGGTCGAGCCACGAGGTGCGAGTGGCGAGCCCCCAGTTCTTGCCACTGGGGGCTCGCTGCACTCGACCCCAGGCACCCCAACACTTAGTCTGGACGCGCTCGCTTCCGCAACACGTAGCGAATCGAACCGGTGACAATTCGCCCCAGTTGCCGCAAATTGGCGGGGCTGCTCACCGCGAACTGCAGCTGGCGGAGCAGAAGGCGGGGGCGGAGGTAGAACTCGCGAATGAACTGCTGCTGCTTGGTCAGGAGGAGTTCAGCGGTCAGGCCGTGCGGCACAAAGACGGGCTTCCAGTAGTTAAAGCGTTTCCAATCGGATTCGTCGAGGGTTCCGTATTCGCGCGCGTGCTGGTACTGTTCGGTGCCCGGCATCGGCGTGTTGATTGTCACCACCACGTGCCGCAGAGGGATGCGTTTGGCAAACGCAATCGTCTTGTCGATCGTCTCGACGGTTTCCAGCGGGTGCCCGATCATGAAGAACCCTTTGGTCACGATCCCCAGGCGGTGGCAGATGTTGACCACACGTTCTACACCGGCGGGGGTGATGTGCTTGTGAATCACCTTCAGGATCTGCTCATCGGCGCTCTCGACGCCGAAGCCGATGTACCAGCACCCGTTGTCGCGCATGTAGCGGAGCAGGTCCTCGTCAACCGTGTTGATCCGCGACATGCAACTCCACGGAAACCGCAGGCCGCGTTGGCGAGCTAGCTCGAAGATCTCGTAGATGCGGGACCGCCGGACAGTGAAGGTGTCATCCACAAACGAGATCTCCCGCGCGCCATGCCCCTTCATCAAGAGTTCGATTTCCGCCACGATGCTTGCGGCGCTGCGGATTCGAAACTGCCGTCCGAACGTCGTGTTCTCGCAAAACGTACAGTCGTTCGGGCAGCCGCGGGAGGTCATGATGTTGGCGACGGGAAGCCGCTGGTAGTTGAACGGCGGCGGCGAATAGATCCGCATGTCCGGGATCATGTCGAAGGCGGGAAACGGGAGGGTGTCCAAGTCGGCGATGTAGGGGCGAGGCGGATTGACGACGACTTGGCCGTCCCGGCGGTAAACCAGTCCGCGGACGCCCGCCGGATCGCCGTTCTCCGCGATCACGTGCAGGAGTTCAGCCAGCGTCTCCTCGCCCTCGTTGGGGACGGCATAGTCAAAGGCCGCATGCTGCAGCGGCTGGTCCGGCTGGGACGAGACGTGCGGTCCACCGATCACGACGACGGTTTCGGGGAGGGACTCCTTGACGGCTTGGGCCAGCTGAAGCGCGCGATGAAAGGCGACCGTCGTGGACGAGATCCCCAGAACGTCGTACCTGCCGGCGCGCAGTTCCGCGACCACATCGTCGCTGGTCAGCTCGCGAGCTTCGGCGTCCAGCGCTTGAACCGGGTAGCCAAGCTGGCGAAGGTAGGCAGCCAGGTAGAACACTCCCAGCGGAATCTGCTTGCCGCCAAAGACCCCCAGTTCGCTGCCATAGCGATCCAGCTTGCTGATGGGAGGGTAGACCAATAACACGCTGGGTTTGGCCGTTGTCACCACAGGACTCTCTGGCAGCGCCGGAATGGAAGGCGATTGTCGAAAAGCCTCCCACCCCATGACCGCTGCGTCGGGGACCTCGATTGAGGACCACAAAGGGAATGATCGCCGGACTCGGGCGGTTGGACATGTGGCAGACGCGCCTCGAGCCGTTGTCTCTTGATCGCAAGCGGCGGAACCTGGATGCCGCCAAGTCCCCTTCGTCGGCCTTGATCGGACTGTTGCGCACTGTAACCCGAAGCGCCAGCGAGAGGGCCGACCCCACTCGCTGGCGCTTCGGGCTACTTTCGCCAGCGTAAGTCAATTGCGCAACACTCCGATCAACGCCCCTTCGCCGCTCCAACCGCCAGCCGTACCCGGCATTGTACGACAAGCGGAACGAAATGTAAAATGACGGGTCTGTCGTCGGGGGGAACGCTCCGGCGGTCAGCGAGTGGTGAGGTCGGCAATCTCCCGTCTCGACTTGGCCATCAGCAGGTTTGAATCGGGGGAAGCGACTGCCTTTTGTCGCGGGGACCAGGCAACGAGTAACACCATGAGCATGTCCGATGTGGTCGTTCTCGTTCCGGCCTTCAAGCCGGATCGTGGACTGGTGGATTTCGTTCGGGCGCTGTCCTCCGCAGGTGCTCGCACGGTGATCGTCGATGACGGCAGCGGCCCCGAATTCGCTGAAATGTTCAAGTCCCTTCCCGGCGTGGGCGACACCGTCGTTCTGCGGCACGCGGTGAATCTCGGCAAAGGCGCGGCGCTGAAAACCGGCCTGAACTTCATCGCCTGCGAGGACCGCGACTGGATCGGAGTTGTGACCGCGGACGCCGACGGCCAGCATCGGGTCGAGGACGTGCTCGCCGTGGCGGAGTCCCTGAAGGACAATCCGCAGAGCCTGATCCTCGGGGCCAGGGGGTTTGAGGGCGAGTTGCCCCTCCGCAGCCGACTTGGAAACGCGGCCACTCGGTTCGCCATGCGCTGGGTGATGGGGCAACGCCTCATGGACACCCAGACTGGCCTGCGCGGTATCCCGCTGGCAATGATCCCCCGGTTGTTGCTGATTCCGCACCAGGGTTACGAATTTGAGTTGGAAATGTTGTTGATCTGCAAGTATGAGGGAATCCGCATTCGGGAGACGGGCATTCAGACGATCTACCTGGATGGCAACCGGTCGTCCCATTTCAACCCGCTCCTGGATTCGTTTCGGATCTACTTTGTGCTCTTGCGTTTCACCTTGGTGTCGCTGATTTCCGCGGTCCTCGACAACGTCGTCTTCGCGGCGGTTTTCGTCTGCTGGCCAAGCGTCGCCGCAGCCCAGGCCGCAGGCCGCATTCTGGCGACGCTCTTCAATTTCCTCGGCAACCGGAACACGGTGTTTCGTTCCAAGGAACAGATCGCCCGCACGTTGCCCAGGTACTTGGTTCTGGTGGTGGTTTCAGGGGGAATGAGTTACGGTCTGATCCAACTGCTGTCCCTGTCGCGTGCGGTGAACGTCTATGCGGCCAAAGTCCTGGCAGAGACGATTCTGTTCTTCCTGAATTTCGTCGTACAACGCGACTTCGTGTTTCCCCGGGCCGCACCCGTGGTGGAAGAGTCCCGCGGAGGCCAGGCCCGCGTCTCCGCCGAACAGGCTCCGGGGTGATGATCGTGCGTGGGCGCGCTTCCAGAAAACGAACGACGGTGACTGAGCCCCGGCCCAGCGACACTACCCCGCCCACGTTGCCCACGCGGTCGGACAGGGCGGTGTGGGGGGCCGTGGTCGTGCTCCTCATCGTCGGCGCGGCGGCCTGGGGCTCGAGCCTGCAAGGCGCGTTTGTGTACGATGACGCTCCCGCGATCGTGCAGAACAAGAGCATTCGCAGCCTCTGGCGTCTGGACGACGTCCTCTTG
>CAIYOB010000785.1 GCA_903927685.1 uncultured Planctomycetaceae bacterium | reverse complement strand
TCCGGGTTGAAACCCGATGCGCGTCAGGGCACGCACCAGTTCCTTGGTATGGCAGCCGCGGCCCAATTCGGGATCCACACCCGCTTGGTCGAACACGTCGTCCTGGTTGATGCGATGCCCGAGTCCGGCCAGGTACATCGCCGCGCACGCTTCACCGCAGAAGTCCGGCTTCTGCTGGACGTGCGGGATTTCGGCGATCCGGACGCTCGCCTCCAGGGGCCGCTCCGCCGCCGGCGCACGGGCGACCCACACCAAGCCGGCCGTCACCAAGCCGGCCGTCACTGCGCGCAACACGAGGCGTTTCGTTGTGAGAAAACCTTGTCGCATCTTGTGCTCTTTCGGTCGTCAGTCTCCAGGCCCCGTCCCCGTCCCCGCCTTGCGACGCCGGCCGGCACCGGGATATACGCCGCTTTCCGTGATCACCAGATCCATGAACACATCCCGTTTTCCCATGGGGATCGCCGGGAACAGTTGACACTCGAAGGCCAGGCCGACCAGGGATGCGTCGGGGCGGACATTGCGCAACAGGCGGTCGTAATAGGCTCGGCCGTGCCCCAAGCGGCCGCCGCGGCGATCGAAGGCGACCCCGGGAACGGCAATCAAGTCCAGCTCCTTGACGTCGCAAGCTCGGTCCGGCCGGGCCCGGGCGGACGGCGGTGGCTCCCAGAGTCCGAACCCGGAAGGCTCCAATTCATCCAGGTCTCGCAACGCAAACAGGCCCAATTCGTGGCCTCGGCAGAACGGCACCACCACGCGCCGCCCGCTGGCCAGAATCCCCGGTATCGGCTCGCGCGTGCGGACTTCACTGCGGATGCCGATGTACAACATCACGGTCCGCGCCTGCTGGTACGCCGGCAACTCGAACAGCTGGGCCATGATCCTCTGGCTCAGCCCGTCCTTGTCCTCCTGCGCAGCCCGGTTGGCCAACGCCTGCTGCCGCAGCTGTCGCTTCTGTTCTCGCAAATCCATGATTCCGTATTTCCCCCCAAAGCCGCATCAGCCGGCGAAATCGGCGAACACCTCGCGGACATAACGGACGCTGCGGCGGTGGATTTCGGCGACTTCGAGGGTCTGGGGCGTCTGGCCCTCGGGGCCTTGTTCCAACACCAGCAGCGGACGGACGTTGATCTCCAGCAGCTTGCGGACCAGGGCTCGGTAGTCGATGTCTCCGTCGCCGAAGGCTTCGCTCCAGACGTTGCCCGTCGACTGGCGCAGGTGCAATTCGGAAACGCGGGGGCCGTACAATTTCAGCACATCGAACAACGCGACTTGGGAATGGCCGGCGCCGCGGTAGATCCAGTGCGCGTCCAGGCACAACGAGACGGCTTCCGGATCGGTCCCGGCCAGCATGTGATGGAATTCCCGGGCCGCGAACAGCAACTCGACGTCGTGATTGTGATAGGCCAGCTTCAGGCCGAGTTTCGCCAGTTCGTGCCCCAGCGTGTTGAGCGCCGCGGCTTGCGTCTTCAACTGGTCGTCGCTCTCGCCCTGCCGGTTTGGACTGGGGTTGGTCACGATGATCTGGGTGCCGACCGCCTTGGCCTGCTTGGCCAAAGCGACAATCCGTTCTA
>CAIYOB010000784.1 GCA_903927685.1 uncultured Planctomycetaceae bacterium | reverse complement strand
GGCTCGCCACTCGTACCTCGTGGCTCGACCCCAGGCACCCAACCCCAATTCTCCGTCTGGACAACGCACGACCTTTCTCTGGGTGTTTCGCGTCTTTGTGTGGCCGTTTCCCACTTCCGACGCTGCTCGGTCGCGTCGCCCTGCGGTGCGGATCGCGATGACAGCCCACAACCAGGAGGCGAATCCGGGCGATCCGATGCTTCTGTCCCGCAAGTTTCCAGCTGCCGCGGCCGCCATCCTGGCACTCCTGGTCGCCGTCCGACTCTGGTCTGTCCAGGGGCTGATGCGTCCCGTGCGGATCGTGGGCGCGTCGATGGCCGAGACCCTGCGGGGGGCCCACATCCGGTTGCCGTGCGGCGACTGCGGCTTTCCTGGCCGCTACGACGCCGAGCGGCCGCCAACCGACAACCGGGTCGTCTGTCCCAATTGTGGCCACGTGAATCGGGACCTGGTGCGGGCCCAGCGGCTGCCCGGCCAGCGCGTGCTCGTCGATCGGCTGGCCTATCGGTACCACTCGCCCCGGCGATGGGACGTGATCGCAATTCGCTCCCGGGACGACCCGGACTACTTGGAGGTCAAACGCGTGGTGGGTCTGCCCGGCGAGCGGATCTCGATCCGGCAGGGCGACATCTACGTCGACGGACGGATCGCCCGCAAGACGCTGCCGCAACTCCGCGACACCGCCGTGCTCGTGCATGACAGCGGTTTCGAGCCGGACGGCACGCGCGATCTGCCTGCCCGCTGGCGAGCCGCCGCCGACAGCCGCTGGACGCGCAGCGCACGGGGATTCCGCTGGGCCTCGAACCTCCCACGCGGCACCGAGGCGGACTGGCTGACATACCATCAATGGCGCTGCTTCGCCTCGCCGCTGCCTCGCAGCGACGAGTACGCCGTGCTGGACCACTACGGCTACAACTCGGACGAGTCGCGGCAACTGCATCGCGTCCGCGACTTGCTGTTGGTCGCCCACCTGCGTCTGGATGACGAAACCGATGGCGGCGGCAGTGTTATGCTGCGAGGTTACGACGGCCAGGCTTGGTGCCGAGCGGTTCTCGAATTCCCCGCCCGCCGAGCGAGCCTCTGGCGCGGCGGCGACCGGATGATGTCCGCCGAGCTGCCGCCGGCCGCATACGCTCAGCACGCCAGGCTGGATTTCGCCTTGTTCGATCGGCAGGTGGTCTTGGCAGTGGACGAACGAGTGGTGCTTGTCTGGCAGATCGACAAGGAGGCCGGCCTGGGGCAGGCAGACCGAGCGTCCGACGCGACGGCTTCCAGCTGCCCCTTCGGGATCGCTGCGGAAGGGGTGTGCGTCTCCATTTGCCGCCTGCAAGTCTATCGCGACGTGCACTACCTGGATCCCCGGGGGTTGGGCCGGGATTGGGACGCCCCCACGCTGGCCAGCGACGAGGTGCTGGTGCTGGGCGACAACGTCCCGGTGTCCCGGGACAGCCGCCATTGGGAACAGCCCGGCGTGCCCGCCGCGCGGATCCTGGGGCCTGTACTCCGGTTCGGTGAATGACGCCAGGCGGGGCATCGGCACACCCGTAGCTCG
This sequence comes from uncultured Planctomycetaceae bacterium, assembly GCA_903927685.1. The sequence goes on along the minus strand of CAIYOB010000784.1, from coordinate 6,628 downwards.
CCCCCGACACCCGCCCCCCTTCTTAAGCGTCGGGGTGCCTGGGGTCGAGTGCAACGAGCCCCCAGCGGGCGAAACTGGGGGCTCGCCACTCGTCTCTCGTGGCTCGACCCCAGGCACCCGCAGGCATTGCCTTGACCACACATTAGCCGGCCAATCGCTCGCCGACGGCCACGGCGTGCCCGCGCAGGAACTCGCCGATCGCCATGCTCCGCTTGCCGGCGGGCTGGACGCAGTCCAGCGACAAGCGGCCTTGCCCCGTGGCGACGTGGACGTGCGATTTGTCGGCCAACACGACCTCGCCGGGCGGGCCGTGGCAGCCTTCCTCGGCGACGACGGAGACTCGGTCCAGGATCAGCCGAATCGCCTCTCCGCCGTGCTGGGGCAAGGCGGTGAAGGTCCCCGGCCAAGGCTTCAAGGCCCGGACCTGGTTGGCGATCTGGCGGGCCGAGCGGTCCCACTGCACCTGGCCGTCGGTCTTCGTCAGCCGCGGGGCCTTGGTGGCCGCCAGCGGGTCCTGGGGCACTCCCAAGACCGAATGGCCATCCCACTGGGCCAGCAGCTCGAGCGCTTCGTGGACCGCGCCGATGCCGATCTCGGACAGCCGACGTTCCAATTGGGCCGCGTCCTCGTCCGAGCCGATTGGCGTTCGCCGCTGGACCAGGCAGGGGCCGCTGTCCAGGCGGGCCGTCATGTGCAGGACGGTCACGCCGGTTTCCGCATCGCCGTGGTAGAGCGCCCAGTTGATCGGCGCCGCGCCCCGGTACTTGGGCAGCAGCGAAGCATGCAGATTGATCCCGCCCAGGGGCGAGACGGCCAGCGTGTCCGCGGACAGGATCTGGCCGTAATCGCAGGCGATGAGCAACTCGAAATCGAGCGCCGCCAACGCCCGCCGCGACTCGTCGGTGTTGATATCCTGCGGCTCCAGGACCGGCACGCCGCGCTGGTGGGCCAAGTCGCGCATCGGGGCGAGCGGCGAGCGGATGCGTCCCTTGGGCGGCGGCACCGGCCGGCTGACCAGGGCCACGACTTGGTGCCGTGAGTCGAGCAGCGACGCAAACGTCGGCACGGCGAACGGACCGGTGCCCATCATCAACAGACGCATGATCACCTCACACGCGGTTCTGCGCACCCACCAGGCGGATCTTCTCGGCGACCACATCCGCCAGCCGCTGGCGGATCGGGCCGTACATTTCCGTGGGCAGCGGATCGATGCGGTCCATCGTCGCTGCGGATTCCTTCAAGCCGCTGAACATGGCGATTCGCAGGTCGGCGTACAGGTTCAGCTTGCAGATCCCGTTCTGTACGGCCTGCTGGATTTGGTCCACCGGCGTGCCTGACCCGCCGTGCAGAACCAGCGGCACGGCGCTGGCCGCGTTCAGTTCCTTCAAACGCTCGATATTCAAATTGGGCAGTGAACGATAGACGCCGTGCGATGTGCCGATCGAGACCGCCAGGGCGTCCACCTGGGTCCGCTCGACAAACTGGGTGACCTCGGCCGGATTGGTCAGCACGTTTTCCGCACAGACTTCGTCCCGCAAGTCCATGCCGCCGACCAGTCCTAACTCGGCCTCGACGCTGATTCCCAGCGGCTTGGCCAAATCCACCGCCGCTCGCGTGACCCGCACGTTGTCCTCGAAAGGCAGTGCCGAACCGTCGATCATCACGGACGAGAAACCGCTGTTCAGCCCCTGCTGGATCGTCTCCAAGCGGTTGGCGTGGTCCAAGTGCAGGACGATCGGCAGCCGATGATGCTTGGCCACGGCGCGGACCAGACCCGACTGGTACACCCAGCCGTTGCCGCGACGGGAATTCAAGTCGACTTCCAGGGCCATCAGGATCACCGGGGCCCGCAGCTCCTCGGCCGTCTCGAGGATGGTCCGGACCATGAAGTCTTCCGTAAAATCAAAAGCGGGCACGGCATAACCGTTGGCCCGCGCGTCGCCTAACACTTCACGCAAAGTTACCAGCATAGGATACTACTAGCTTTCCAGGTTCAGGGAAGAATCAAACAACCACTCGCTTCGGCCATCGTCCCACCACTCCGCTCGGTCTCAGCGCATCAACATCCCGCCGGTGACGTCGACCGTCGCACCGGTCATGTACTTCGCCCTGTCCGAAGCCAGGAACACGACTACGTCGGCAACTTCGGATGCGTCCGCCACGCGGCCGAGTGGAATCCGCTCGAGATAACGCTGTTCATTGGTCGCTAGCGCGTCCCGCGCCATCTCGGTCCGCATCATGCCCGGCGCGACCAGGTTGACGTGAATCCCGTGTGGAGCGACTTCGCGGGCCAGCGAGATACTGAAGCTGACCAGTCCGGCTTTGGACGCGGCGTAATGGGCGTGGCCGCTGGTGGCGCCATTGAACGCCGCCTGCGAGGTGATGTTCACGATCCGGCCTGGGCGTTTGGCCGCCAGCCAGCGGCGCACGGCCTCGCGGCAAGTCAGGAACGCCCCCACCAGGTTGATTTGCAGCACTCGGCTGAACTCCGCCTCGCTCATGTCCCGCACAAACGCCGTGGGCCAGACGCCCGCATTGTTCACCAGGATGTCGACCGGGCCCAGTTCGCGTTCGGTGGCCGCAAACAGCCGCTCGATGTCGGGTTCCTTGGCCACGTCGCCGCCGACGGGCAGCGCTTTCACGCCGTGCCCGGCGCGGATCACCTTGGCCAATTCCGCCGCCTCGTCGCCCAGGTCGATCTTGGCTTCCGGGTTGGACAGGTAGCTGATCGCCACCTTGACCCCTTCGGCCGCCAGGCCCAGGCAGATGGCCCGGCCCAGGCCTCGCGACCCGCCGGTTACGATGGCTACTCGATTTTTTAGATTCAGATCCACGATGATGCTGCCAATGGGGAGGAACCAAGGAAAAAGGGACCAGTCCGTGTCGGGACCTGTGGGCTCGCTGCGCTCGACCACAGCCACCCCGATCCGGAAGTCAACCCGGATAGCGGGAGTAGTTTATCGTAAGCCGCCTCGCGTCGCCAGATGGCTGTGACATGGCTATGGCGGGCGGGTGCATGTCAGCTTCTGCCCGAGTTGGTGGAAGCGAGAAAAGTGCTTACATGCTCCCATTCTTAGGACGTAAGCAGGACGATATAGGGAAAGGCGGAGTGTTTCTTTTTGGATGTTTTGACGGGCCTCCATCAGTCATGACGTCAACGCTAGCAAGGAATCGCGTAATGAAGCTTGCAGCGTGGTGCTTAATACCCCTCGTCTGCGGCTGCTCGACAACTGCCACGCTGACCACACTTAGGCCGGCAGAACTGGACGTGCGCGGTGTGAATCAGCTCGCCGTTCTCGATTTCACCGGCCCCAGCGACTTGAGCCTGATTGCGCGAACCACGATCATTTCCCAGTTGCAGGGCACGCGGCTGTACCGGACCGTCGATGCGGCCGAGTTGCAGCGGGCGACGATCGCGCCGCTGTACGATACTCAGGGGCGGGTGCACGTTCCCGTCGCCTTGGAGGCCGCGGCCCAGATGCAGCTGGACGCGGTCCTGTTGGGCCGGATCTCCCGGCGCCGCGACGGCGTCTATGATATGGGCTCAGCCACGCTGCAAATCGGTGATCCGAAAGTCACCGTCCTGTGCGAATTCGAGCTGCTCGATGTCCGCACCGGGCTGGTCCTGGCCCGCGGGGAAACGGACGCCACGTACCAGGGCGAGTTCAGTTCGGATCGCGCCAGCGACTCGGCGGAACCCAAGGTCCTGCAGTCCCTGGTTGCAACCAGCGCTGCCAAGGTCGTCGCCAAGATTGCGCCGCACCCCGTAACGGTCGACGTGGAATTGGCCACCGCCACGTTCGGACCCGGCGCCGGCTCCGTCCTGGCCGGCAACAAGTTCGCCCGCGCCGGCCAGTGGGCCGAAGCCAAGCAGCAATGGCAGGTGGCCGTCAGTGAAAACGGCAACAGCGACGCCGCCCTGTACAACCTGGGCTTGGCCCACGAAGCCAGCGGTGACTTGGCCCAAGCCCGCCAGATGTACGAGGCGGCGGCCCGGATCACCGACAAGGAACGTTATCGCCAGGCACTCGCCCGCGTCGAAGCCACCCAGCGCGAGCACCAAATGCTGACGGCCCAAGCCGGCCAGACGCTCCGGACTCGGTAGGCCGGGGCGACGGCGGGCGTCCGGCGAAGCGGGGCGTCCAGGACGCGGCAGGGGGATGGTCGTGCGGGCTCCAGCGGATGTGACGGGGAAGCCGTCTGTGCATTGCGGCTGCCACTCTTGGCGTAGTCGCCGTGGCCCTTGGGCTGCATTCTCGCCGCGAAATGGGACGATGACAGCAATAGTGACCCAAGTACTCGAGGTTGGCTATGCGCCGCGCACGTTTCCCCCTGGCGGCCCCCTGGGCGGCCGCCGCAATCCTGCTGTTCGCCTGGGGCGGATTCTCTGACTGTGTCAGGGCGGAGACGGGACGGGGTTCGCGCGACCGGCAGCCTGAGGTGATGTCTGGGGACTTCCGCGGCCTCGTGGTGACTCTGGTGGCCGACCGCGCGCTCGTTCAGTCCTGGCTGCCGCAAGGACTCGTCTTGGCGTCCGACACGCCGCTCCCCCAGCACCCGGTCATCGTGATGTTCGGTGTCCAGCAGAACATCGCCCGCACCAAGCGCGTGACCCGTTATCCCCGCGGTATGCAGGACTATTTGGAAACCTTGATTGCGATCCCCTTCCTGAAGATGGTCCAGCAACCCAACGGGCCGCCGGTGCTGCATTTTGCACGCGTCTATCTGAACAGCTGGCCGGCGACGACGCAAGGCATCAAGCGATTTGGCTGGCCCAAGGTGTACACGGATTTGGCGTGGTCCGACGCGGGCTATCGCATTGGTCGAGAGCCCGTCTTCGTGGCGCAGGCAGCGGCAGCCGAGCCTCCGCCGGTCGACTTCAACGAGCCCTCTCTGCACCGTCTGCGGGAAATGCTGTCCCAGCCGCTGGTCCTGAAGCACGAAGGGCGCTTCGAAGTCTACGATTTCGACTTCCACTTCGAGACCGCCGCAATCAAGCCCGCGGCCGTCGAATTGGAGATCCGCGAAGGGTTTATGCCCCGCGTCGCGCCGCGCGCGGTGTCCGTCCCCAGCATCGCGGACGAACCCTACGGTGCCTTCCACTTTGACTGCCATTTTACCAAGGTCGCCATGGACTACGAGGACGACCGGCGTCCTCGGGAAGAGAGCGGCGGTCCGCCTGAACTGGCTCTTGGGCGATGAGCACGGCGGGGAAGCCCTCGCGCTGGCCAGGCTCCGCGCATCGCACGCGGTCCAACGCCCGTCGTTACCCTTCGCCCGGGCCAAGGATGACCAACTCGTAGGCCCCCAGCCGATCCAGCGGTTCGCCCGGCGGTCGCGGGCCGCCGTAGCGTTGGGCCGCGGTCGTCAGCCGGAGCGACTTCCCGGCGCGCGCCGCCTCGGGGATGGGAACCACCTGGGCGGTCAAGTTGGCCCACGCGATCAACTCGGCGCCCCGTCCTCGCTGCAACTCCAGCACGCGGGCGTCGGCACCGCTGTCGGGCCAACGCGTCAGGCACGCGAGCGTCGGACTGTCCGCAGCCAATGCCGGCCACGTCCGGCGCGCGGACAACAGGTCTTCATACAGCCGCCGCATGCCGGCCTGAGGCGTTCCCTCGTCCCACCGCCACGTCAGCTGGGCGGCCTGGAACGTCTTCTCCGAGTTCGGATTGGGAGGCGTGCCCTGCCACTGGAACGCCAGGTGCTCGAACTCCCGCCGGCGGCCGCGCAGGACCGCCTTGCGAAGCCGGGCATCGCCGAAGGAACAGAAGAACGGGAACGGCCGCTGCTCACCGTACTCCTCACCCATGAACAACAGGGGCACGCACGGCGACAACAACAGCAGGCCGGCGACCATGCGCTGGGCTTCGGGCGATAGGTAGGCGGTCAGCCGGTCGCCCAGCACGCGATTGCCCACCTGATCGTGGTTCTGCATGCAGACCACGAACTTGCGCCGCGGCAGGTCGCCGGCCGGTCCCCCATGCCGGCGGCGGCGATAGGGATCCCAGCGGCCGTCCCGGACGAAAACGCGGTTGTAGGCGTCGACGATCTGCTGGACGTCGCCAAACGGCTGGAAGTAACCGTCCCGCTGGCCCGTCAGCCAGGCATGGAGCGCGTGATGAAAATCGTCGCTCCACACGCCGTCCAGTCCGTAGCCGCCACGGTCGACGGGCGTAATCAGCCGGGGGTCGTTCTGGTCGGTTTCGCCGATGACGAGAACGCGGCGGGGCGGGAGGGGAGATCCTGGCGGGACGGGAGCATCCGCTTGTGGAACGAGCGGGCTGTGGCAAGCAGCGGGTTCGACTCGCGGAGCGAGCGGTCCACCACGCGAGAGCAGGTTGCGGTGGGCGCGCACGCTGTGCTGGACTTCGTCCTGCAGTTCCTGCAGGACGTGCCGAGCGCCCAGGTCGTAGATCGCCTGGATGGCATCCAGCCGGAGTCCGTCCACATGGAAGTCGCGGATCCACATCAGGGCGTTGTCGATGATGAACCGCCGCACCGGTTCGCAGTCGGGGCCGTCAAAGTTGACCGACGCGCCCCACGGCGTGTGGTGGCGATCCGAAAAGTACGGGCCAAAGTCGGCCAGATAGTTTCCCTCCGGGCCGAAGTGGTTGTAGACAACGTCCAG
>CAIYOB010000783.1 GCA_903927685.1 uncultured Planctomycetaceae bacterium | reverse complement strand
TGGTTCGGGCTGACCATGAACTGTACGACCTGCCACGACCACAAGTTCGATCCGATTTCGCAGCGCGAGTTCTATGAAATGGCGGCGTACTTCAACAACACGACGCAAGCGGTGATGGACGGCAATATCAAGGACACGCCGCCGGTGTTGCTGGTGCCTCCGCCGCAGGACCGTGCTCGTTGGGACGCGCTGGACCCGGAGATCGCCGCCGCCAGGCAGGCTGTCGAACAGCGGCGCACTGCCGCTCGGGCCGACTTCGATCGCTGGCTGGCCGAGGCCCAACCGGCCGGACTGGCGTCCGCGGTGCCCGGCGACGCGTTGCAGTTCTTTGCGGCCTTGAACGACGGCGCGGCGGATCACGTCGCCGTGACGATCGACGGCCAAGCCAAGTCCGTGCCCGTGTCCGCGCCCCTGGCGTCCGAGGCCGGACACGTCGCGACTGCCGCATACAAGTCCTCGCCCGAAGTCACGATCGAAGTCCCCGCAGCTGGCGATTTCGAGAAAGACCAGGGGTTTTCGTTCGGGGCGTGGGTCAAGCTGGCCAAGACCGACGGCAGCGGCGCTTTGTTCGCACGGATGGACGACCAGGCGGACTATCGCGGCTGGGATCTGTGGATCGAGAACGGCCGCCCCGGCACGCACATCATCAGCAAGTGGGACGACGACGCGCTGAAAGTCGTGGCCAGCGAACCGCTCAAGGCGGGACAGTGGACTCACGTCCTGGTCACCTACGACGGCTCGGGCAAGGCTGGCGGCGTGAAGGTGTATGTCAACGGCCTGCCTCAGGGCGTGCAGGTGCAGAAGGATCAATTGAAAAGCACGATCCGCACGGGCGTACCGCTGAAAGTCGCCCAGCGCAGCACCCAGTCGCGATTGAACGACGTGTCGATCCAGGATCTGCGGATCTACGCCCGGACGCTCGCGCCGCAGGAAGTCGGCCAGATCGTCACCGGGACGCGAATCGCCTACCTGGCCACCAAACCCGCCGACCAGCGCAGCGACGCCGAGAAAGAAGAGTTGTTCGCCTGGTGGCTGACCACGCTGGACCAACCCTATCGGGAAACAGCCGCCAAGTTGAGCACGCTCGAACAGGAGCAGGCGGCAATCAAGGGCCGCAGTACGGTCGCCCACGTGCAACAGGAACGCCCCGAACCGGCGACGGCTTACGTGCTGTTCCGCGGCGAGTACGACAAACGCCGCGACCAGGTCCAGCCCGATACGCCGGACATCCTGCCGCCGATGCCGCCCGAGTTGCCGAAAAACCGCTTGGGATTCGCCCAGTGGCTGTTCCGGCCGGAGCATCCGCTGACCGCCCGCGTGACCGTGAACCGTTACTGGCAGGAGGTGTTCGGCACAGGTCTCGTCCGGACCGCGGGCGATTTCGGCGTGTCCGGCGAACTGCCTTCGCATCCCGAACTGCTGGATTGGTTGGCCGTCGAATTCCGTGAAGGCGGCTGGAACATCAAGAGGTTCTTCAAGCTGCTGGTCACGTCCGCGACCTATCGCCAGTCGGCGACGACAACGCCGGATAAGCTGGACAAAGACGGCCAGAACCGGCTGCTGTCCCGCGGGCCCCGCTTCCGCATGGACGCCGAGCTGGTCCGCGATTACGCCTTGGCTGCCGGCGGCCTGTTGGCGCCGAAGATCGGCGGCCCCAGCGTCAAGCCATACCAGCCGGACGGCGTCTGGGAAGCGGTGGCCATGATCGGCAGCAACACCCGCGATTACCGCCGCGATTCCGGCGAGAACCTGTACCGCCGCAGCCTGTACACGTTCTGGAAGCGAAGTGCCCCGCCGGCTTCACTGGACATCTTCAACGCGCCCAGTCGCGAAGTCTGTACGGTCCGGCGCGAGCGGACCAACACGCCGCTGCAGGCATTGGTCACGCTGAACGATCCGCAGTTCGTCGAAGCCGCGCGGAGTCTGGCGCAGGCCGCGCTCCTGCACGGCGGCGACTCCATGGAAAGCCGCCTGGACTACGTGGCCCGGCGCCTGCTGTGCCGCCCGTTGGAAACCGCCGAGGCGGCGATCGCACAGGCCTCGCTGGCCGACCTGTCCACCTTTTACGCCGCCCATCCGGAGGACGCCAAGCAACTGCTGGCGGTGGGTGAATCGAAACCTGATTCGTCCCTGGATCCGGCCTCCCTGGCAGCGTGGACGATGTTGACCAACGAGCTGCTGAACCTGGACGAGGTATTGAACAAATAAGGACCACCCGCATGTCGCCCTTTCAAGAACACGGCTCGCACATCACTCGTCGCCACTTCTTCTCGCAGAGCTCCCACGCGCTCGGCTGGGCGGCCCTCGCTTCGCTGCTGGGCCCCGACCGGTTGGCAGGGCACGCCGCCGCGTCCGACGCGTCCGTCCCGCCTTCGTTGGCTCACTTTCCGGGCAAAGCCAAGCACATCATCTACCTGCACATGGTCGGCGGCCCGGCACAGATGGACTTGTACGACTACAAGCCCGTGATGCAGGAGTATTACGACAAAGACCTGCCCGATTCGATCCGCCAAGGCCAGCGTTTGACGACGATGACCTCGGGGCAGAAACGGTTCCCCATCGCGCCGTCCAAGTACCAATTCGCCCAGCATGGCCAGTGCGGCATGTGGGTCAGCGAGTTGCTGCCGTGGACCGCCAAGATGGTCGACGACATGTGCTTCGTCCGCAGCATGCACACCGAAGCGATCAACCACGAGCCGGCCATCACCTATATCCAGACCGGCAACATGAACACCGGCCGGCCGTGCCTGGGCGCGTGGATGTCCTACGGGCTGGGCTCGCTGAACGAAAACCTCCCCACGTTCGTGGTCCTGGTCGCCAAGCCGACGAACACGGAACAGGTCCAGGCGATCTCGGCCCGGTTGTGGTCCTCCGGGTACCTGTCCGGCGAGCACGCGGGCGTGTCGTTCCGCTCGGCCGGCGATCCGATTCTGTACATCAACAACCCGCCCGGCGTGCCGGCCGAGATTCGCCGCAAGACCCTGGACGGGCTGCAGGCCCTGAACGAAATCAATCACCAGAGGCTGCACGATCCGGAGACGCTGACGCGCATCGCCCAGTACGAGTTGGCGTTCCGCATGCAATCCAGCGTGCCGGAATTGGCCAACATCGCCGCCGAGCCCGATTCGACCTTCGCGTTGTACGGCGACGCGGCCAAGACGCCCGGCACGTTCGCCAACACGGCCCTGCTGTGCCGCCGGCTGGTCGAGCGGGGCGTGCGATTCGTCCAGGTCTATCACAACAACTGGGACACGCACTCCAACGTCGCCGGCCGACTGCCGGACCAGTGCCGAGACGTCGATCAGGCCTGTTACGGCTTGATTCAGGACTTGAAACAGCGCGGCCTGCTCGATTCCACGCTGGTCATCTGGGGCGGCGAGTTCGGCCGCACGATCTACTCGCAGGGCGGCTTGTCGAAGGAGAACTACGGCCGCGATCACCATCCCCGCTGTTTCACAATCTGGATGGCGGGCGGCGGGGTCAAGGGCGGCACGATCTACGGCGAGACCGACGATTTTTCGTACAATATCGTGGCCGATCCCGTGCACCTGCGCGATTTCCACGCCACCATCCTGCACCTGCTGGGCTTTGACCACCAGCGATTCACCGTCAAGTACCAGGGCCTGGACCAGCGACTGACCGGCGTCGAACCGGCCCGGGTCGTCACGGAGTTGCTGGCTTAGCTCCCGCCGTTCAGCCACCGCTGGGCGTTGCCGCACTCGATCGCCTGCCGCGCGCCGGCGTCCAATCCCGCCTCGCGCATCTTCAGGATCGCGGACTCCAGGGCGTACAGCGGCAAGTGCGAACCGAAGAACACTCGGTCCTGGCCCGGCGTCCGCACCAGGCCGGCCACTCCGCCGACGCCTTCCTGCATGGCCAGGTCAACACCGAACCGATCGCCGGCCGCCAGCCGTTGCAGCTCCCCGGCGCGCAGCGTCGCCTGGCTGTTCAGCAACAGCAGCCGCAAGTTCGGCCGCGCCGCCAGCAGCTCGGCCAACGGCTTGACGTCGACGTCGGCGACCTGCATCAGCGGATGCTGGACTCGCACGTCGTCCATGCGCACGACGAGCTGGACGATCAGCCGCCGCTGGTCGGCAAGGTCCAACAGCTGGGCAAACGCCGGCTCGTCCAGTCGATAGCCGTGATAGTTCGGGTGCAGGCGAATCCCGGGCATGCGGAAGTCGTCCGCACAACGCCGCACGTCTTCCTGCCAGTCGGGCAGCCGCGGATTGACGGAGCCGAACGGCACCAGTTGGACGCGGCGTTCGTCGCGGCACGCGTCGGCCAGTCGCTGATTGACGCCGCCCAGATCGCGGTGGAACAGCCCGTCCAAGCTGCCCACCCACGCCTGCTGGATGCCGTGCATCTGCAGCTTGTCCACCAGTCGCGGCAACTCGTCGCACGGCGTGCGCCGAAACGGCCAGCGAGACAGATTGGCATTGACGTCGATGATCACAGGGGAGTCTCCACAGGAGTTGGGTGCCGACAAGGGCGGCGGTTGGGGCCCGAATTGCCCCCTGTAGTGTTCCGGTTTGCCGTAAAATCCGGAGTAACTTCCCAATGTCGGCTCAGTTCGTTTAACGCCGAGCCGGCAGGCGACGGCGGATCCGCGGGATGCGGTCACCCAAGCCATCGCCTGCCGGCTTGGCGTTAAACGAGGACGCTATTTCGTGAGCGATGCTACCGGGACGGCTTCAGCTCGGCAAACCCGCCGGGCAGACGGGCCAGATGTCGCTCCAGTTCGCGTTTCAGCTCGGCCAGTACGGCGGCATGTTGCGGGTCGCCGGCCAGATTCCGCTGTTCGCGCGGGTCGGTCTTCAGGTCATACAGCTGGTCGCGGTCAAAATACGCCGGCTGGGTGCGCAGGGCATTGCTTTCGTTGTTGTTGCCGGCGATGTGGCCGAAGCCGGGATTGCCCGGAGGCACTGGGACGCCGGCCATGTGCTTGCGGTCCTTGCTCAGCGCAAACCGCTCGGCGTCGGGCGGGTACCGGAGAGCGATGTACTTCCAGTCGCCTTGGAGCACGCCGCGGGTGAAGCCGAGTTCGAAGTACAGCGACTCATGGATCGCCTCGGTGTCCCCGTCCAGCGCCGCGCGAAAACTCCGCCCGTCGAATGTATCCGGCGGTGCCGACCCTCCGGCCAGGTCGAGGATCGTCGGCGCAAAGTCGAGGTTGGTGACTCGCACGGACGCAGTCTGGCCGCAAGGGAACCCGCCCTGCCGCCAGACGATGCTGGGCGCGAAAGCGCCCGACTGGTAGAGCGACCCCTTGCCGTTCTGGCCGTTGTCGTTGAAGAAGAAAATGACCGTCTTGGCGAGTTGGCCGGTCGACTCCAGTTTCTGCCGCAACGCGCCCAGGGCGTCGTCGAGCCAGAGCAGGTTCTCGCGGTGGCGGCCGGTGGTCGGCGATTCGCGGAGTCGCTGGGAGCGGCTGGCTCGCGACGGCAGCACATCCGGCGGCGCGTCCAGCAGGCCGGCGGGCGTGACGAGCGGATCGGCGTCCCAGGATCGCTCCGGCGTGTATGGCGAGTGAACCAGCGTCGGCGCAAAATACAGGAAGAACGGTTTGCCTTGGCCCGCGTGGCGGTCGATGAAATCCAGCCCCGCCTGCGCGACCCAGTCCATGTTATGAACGCGGAGGGCCGCCGGGCCCAGGTCGTCCGGGTTGCCGGGGTAGATGCCCGCAGCCTCGTCAAAACCGGCCCGTTGCAGGGCGGCTCGTTCCGCTCGTTCGTTCTCGGCCAGTTCCTTCCGGACCTCCGGATCGCGCGGGTCGGCGTCGGGGGGCAGTTTCGTCCGGCCGGGGACCGCGACCACGTGCTGTTTACCGGCAAAGCCGGTCACGTAGCCGGTGCGCTGCAACAACTGGGGCAGTGTCGTATCCTCGGGTGTGATCTGGCAATTCCACAACACCAGCGACATCCCCGCGCGCTCCGTCAGGTTCGTGAACTGCGGGTTCCGGGCTCGACTGGCATACCGGCCCGTCAGGCAGTTGTACCGGCTGGGCGTGCACACGGGCGACACGATATGCTGGCCTTGCAGGATGGTCCCTTCCGCCGCCAACCGGTCGAGGTTCGGCGTCAAGTTCTTGCCGCGGCCTTCGGGCCGGAAATTGAACATCTCCGCGAACATATCATCAGCAATGATGAACACGATGTTCGGCTTGCCGGCCGCCGCTGGCGTTTCGCCGGCGTCCAAGGCGGCCAGCGGAGCCAGCGTCAGGGAGGTGACAACCAGAATATTGTGCCAGTGCGTCATCAGCGGGCCTTTCAGAAAATCCGGGCGGGCGATCGCTCCGTTACTGGGAAGGCTGTCATCTTACCGGGAACATAATCGCGGGGCCACGTCCCTGTTCACGTGGCCCTGCTTTCAGAACATACGGCCAGGCCCCTCAAGGTGCCTGGGGGCGTGTGCCGCGAGCCCCCGTGCCACGACGTGCCTTGTCAGCTTTCCTGCTCGGCACCTGCACGACGACGCTCCACGGAGTCGGCGAGAGCCCGGCCGAGGGGGCGCGGAGCTTTTGGCCTTCCCCGCCCGCGGCGTCGGCCGCCTGGGCGACCAGCGACAGGTCGTTCAGCGTTCGGGCCAGCAAGTCGCCGCCATCGCCCGCCCGCCTATCCCGTCAGGTCATTCGAAAGGCCTGTCGGCCGCGCCATCAGCAGGACTTCGATGCTCGGACAGTCCCGGCCTTCATTCAGGATGTCGCAGACGCACAGCACGTGGACCTCGCCAAGCTCAAAACGATCCAGGATCGCCTGCCGCTGGACCTCGGTCATCCGCCCCGAGACCGATTCGGCCGGCACGCCTTGGTCGCGGAATGTTTGGGCGAGTTCTTCCCCGTGCCGGACGTTCACGCAAAACGCGACCGCCTTGCGTCCCGGCACGCGGTCGCCGTAGGTTTGCGCAATCAGTCGCTCCCGCGCAGGGACTTGACTCCGTTCCTCCAAGTCTGCATTCTGGGGACAGTCTCTCCAGCAGATTCAGGGGGGCCGAGCCATGAACTATCTCTGCGAGCACCAACCGATCGTCAGATCAGGCGTACCGCGCGCCCAGGCGATGTCGTTCGCGATTTGGCCGAGCACATCCTCGAACTCGAATCCCGGGCTCCAGTACCCGAACCGCCGGTCCGGCCCGTCGGCGGTGTCGGCCTGGGCGGCCTCGCCTTCGCCGGCCGGCGCGGCCTGGGCGTTCAGGTAGTTGATGACGATCAGGACGTCCAGTGCCGTGCACAGGCGATCGTCGCTGACGTCGTAATAGGGCGGCGGCGTTTCCGGAGCGGTCGGCAGGCTGGGGTCATTCGGATGGGCGTTGATGTAATTGATCACCAACAGCGCGTCCAGAGGCGTGACGTCGCCGTCGCCGTTGACATCGTACCGATTGGCCGTGTTGTGCCAGAGGTTGGGGACCGTGATCGCCAGGCTGCCGTCCACCGCCGTCCACGTATAGCCACTTGCGTGCGGGTCGAGGGGCTCGATGTCCAGCGTGGCCGTCGTGTTTCCCGCCGCCGCGGCCACTTGGAATTGCAGCTGCACGATGTTCCGCAGGCCCGTGGCCAGGGGCAGGCCCTGGGCGTTGAGCATCGCGACACGCAACTGGCCCGGGGCGATCAGCCGCGACGACACGGCCCAGCCGGTCGTCGTGTCGGCTCCGCGCGTCACGCCGGCCGGGACGTTGATCGTGACCAGGGCCGGATCGAAGAACAGATCAAAGTCGATCCCGCCCACGTTGGTCGCGGCCGCCTCGATGTCCAGCCGGACCGGAACCGTGACCGCTGCGCCTGCGACGGCCGGAATGCCGGTGTCGATCCGGAACTGCGGATCGACGCCGCCGCCCACCAGCGTGACCGGGATGTCGGGATTGTCCGGCACAAAGGGCTCGTCCAGCCCCAGCCCTTCCTGCACGATCAGGAACGCATCGGACGCCGAGAGCACTCCCGAGCCGTCGACGTCGCCGACGATCCGCGGATCGGTCCAGGCGTGCGCCGCAAAGCCGCTGGCCAGCCCCAACGCGGCTTGCACGACCAGGAAGGCATCCGCCGAGCTGTGCACGCCGCTGCCGTCCGTATCGCCCAAGTAGGCCGTCTTGTGTACGGCCACGTCGCCGACCCCGGCGATCGCGCCGCCGTTCAGCAGGACGTTTTCGATACGGATCCCCTGCGACGCTCCGTACGGCGCGGTGTTCGGCACGGCGGCGCTCAGTCGCAGCACCTCGACGCCGGCTCCCGCCAGCGGCGTGGCGCCGGCGGCTGTGAACCTGGCCACGCCCGGCGTGCTGACATCAATCGCCACCGTCCAATCCGCCGGAATCGCGGCGGCTCGTGTCGCGCCGCTGATGCTCAGCAAGCCGGGATCGTACACCACGTCCGCGGCCAGCGACGTCACGCCGTCCGCGTGGTCCAGGCAGATCGGCCAACCCGCGGCCGAGGCGGGGATCTGAACCGCCTGGCCAGCTCCCACTGCGGCGTCGGGCAGGCTGACCACGCGCTGACCGGACGCGGCGACGGTGAAGCTGCGGACGTAGTCCCCGCCCGGCGTGCCATCGGCGTTGCCGTCGAGCGAGTTGCCGACCACGTCGCGGAAAGCCGCCGCACCGCTAGTCAGCGTCACGGTGTATTCACCCGGCGGCAGCGACTCGCCCGTCGGGATCCACGTGGCAGCCTGCCGGCCGCCGGCGATCTGCAACGACCCGCGAACCAACTGGCCCGCTTCGTCCCGCACCATCACGTCGGCGGCGCCCAACCCGGCTCCGCCGCCGTCGTACAGGTTCAGTTCGCTCGTGTCCAGCACGCCGTTAAACCCGGCGACGAACCCCGCAGGCCGGGACGCAAAGTCCAGGACGGCGATTACGTCCTCGTTGCGGATCGTCCCTGTGCCGCTGCCATTGGCCGGGCTCAATGTGGCGTGCCGGGGAGCGGCGAGAGCCACGGAAAATGTCTCGTCCGACTCGACCCACGGGTCGCCCAGAATCGGAATCAGAACCGCCTTGGCCGTCTCACCCGGGGCAAACGCAACCCGGCCAGCCTGCGGCCGATAATCGACGCCCGGGTCGGCGCTGCCCGCCGCCGTCGCGTAGTCCACGGACACCTCAAGCGCCGAAGGATGGGACAACTGGACCACAAACGCGGTCTGCGTGTCACCCTGGTTGCCCTCCGGCTGTTGCCGATCGGCAATCGAAAGCTCCGTGTCATCGTTGCGGATCAGGCCCATTCCCTGGGGATCGACGAGGTCGATGACGACAGGCCCCAGCGTCCACTCGATGGTCAGCCGGGGCCGGTCCGCGGACGAAGCGGCTTCGCGCGAGTGAATGTAGTATTCGTCCAACAGAGATTCGACATAAAAGCCGCCGTAGCGGCTGGCCCCGGCAACCTGGGTCGCGACGAAGGACGTCACGTCGAGGGTTTGCGTGCCGACGCTCCGATTGCCGACATCGCCGAGCGAGTCGCTCAGCAAGACATTGAACGGATTCGCCAGCGTCACGAGACCGTCGCTGTCACCGGCGTATCCGTACACGCTGGCGGGCCAAAAGCCGGAATCGACCGTATCGGTGGTCTCGACGAACCGCAGCGTGGCGGAGATGATGGTCGCACCGGCAGGGACGGCGTCGAGGTCGAACTCCAAGGCAAAGGCCCGCGACGTGGGACTGGCGCCGGCGCGCAATTCCGTCTCACCAAGGGGCTCAAGTTCATCGAACGGATCGAAAAGGCCCCCGCCGAGATTGACCGCTGTCGCGTCGGAAACCGGGATCAACTCCAGCGGCGCGACCTCGGCGCGAGGATTACTCAGGTTGACGACGAAGTGCTCGTCGTCCTCCGGAATGGCATCGCCGGACACCGGAACCGTGAAGGTCTTCCGGGTTTCTCCGATCGCAAAGTGCAGCGTGCCCGCCGCGGCCGAGTAGTCGCCGCCGGCCAGGGTGGCCGATCCGTCGGCGGTGGCGTAGTCCACGGCCAGCGGTACGTTGGACTGGCCCGTCAGTGTGACTGTGAACTCCAGTTGCTGAACCGTCCCGGTATCGCCCTCGATCAACGCCGCATCGCTGACGGACAGGGCCGGCGTCTCCTGGACACGGATGACAATCCCGCCAAAGTCGCGAATCCCTCGCGGGTCCGCTTCGCCGGTCAGCGAGAATCGGGTCTGCCCCGCAGCGTCGCGGGCCGTCAGCACGTATTCGCCCGGTGTCTGCGGGGCCGCGACGACCAACGTCCCCAAGGTCGACGTCCACTCGGCATCGCCTTGGGCGCTGACGGCGGCGTCGCCGGGGACGTTCAGCGTCCCGTCCGTGGTGGTGCTCCAATCCGGATCGGTCGTCCAGTCGCGCAGGCGGAGGGCCGCATCCGAGCCGGAGAAATCGAGTCGGAAGGCGTCGTAGGATTCGGCGGTATAGCGGACCTCGGCCGTGAAAGGAATCTCGGTGCCGGGGGCGACGGTGACCACCGTTACTCCGTCCTGCTCCGCCACTACGCCGGTCTGTGGAGTGAGGTCCAGGTCGACTCCAACGCCGTAGCTGGGCATGCTGATCTCGCGGATTCCGACTGCCTGGCTGAACGCCAAGGGCATCAAGTCCGCCGCGGCCAGCAACGTGGCCGCATCCGCGCCCTCTACGTCGATCTCCGTGACCACCTCGGCCCGCTCTTCGAAGAACGTCACCTGCAGCGTCGGATAGCCCCGCGGGTTGAACGGGTCGTACAGGAACTCGGCCGCGCTGTTGAACAGGTTCATCCCCAAGATCCCGTCCAACATCGGAGCGACGTCCAGAACGAACACCGGCGCGTTGCGGAGAATCAGGCGGCCGCCCTCCAGCGTGGGAATGCTCAATTCGTCCAGCGTGTAGCCGGGCAGATCCGCGACGACTCCCCCCGCCCCCTGGACGCTGGCCGTGAATTCCGGCGGCAGGCCGGCCAGTCCCAAGGCCTCGGCCTCCGCCGTCGAAATGACGCTCAACTGGGCCCCCGTGTCAAACAGGAAGACTTGGTCGTCCAGCACCGCCGACTCGTCGAACAGATCGAACGTGGTCCCCGACGCCGGCGTGCCGGACAGCGGCGTCTGCAACTGGAAGGTACGAGTCGCGCCTGCGTAGTCCGCGATCACCGCCCGCTCGCCTACCAGCGGCCCGGAGGTGAGCACGAGGGTCAACCCGGTGTAGGCGTCGTCGAGGTCGCTCAGCCCGGTGTCGCCGCTCAGCTGATTGACCGCCGGCACACTGACCACGTGGCCGGAGGCCGCGCCTTGGGCCAGCCGCACGGAGGGACTGACGGGGTTGGGCGAGACGGTGACGATATCGCCCGGATCGAGGTGGTTGTCGAACTCGATGAGGTCCAGTCTCAGCGTGAGCGGAGCGGTACTGATGCGGACCAGTTCGAACAGGTCGCCAGCCGTCGGCGGCGCGGAAAACGGGGCGTTGACGGTGAACGTCCGCGCGGCCGAATCGTAGCTGGCAACCTCCTGGACCTCGCCCGCCAAGCTTCCCGTGAGAAACCGCAAGTAGAAGCCCGTGTAGAAGTCGCGAAACAGTTCGGGCTGGTCGGGATCGTGCGGCAGG
This sequence comes from uncultured Planctomycetaceae bacterium, assembly GCA_903927685.1. The sequence goes on along the minus strand of CAIYOB010000783.1, from coordinate 1,677 downwards.
TCACCGCCGCCGGCAAACCGGTCCCGCGCCGGCGCGAGCGAACCGGCAGCGACCGCGGACTCGGCGTGAAACGACTCCAGGACTTCCAACTGCGTCCCCGGCTCGCGAAACTCGACGCTGGGAATCGGCATCGTGATCCCGTCGAAGATCCCGTCGGGGAACAGGTCCCCCAGCACCTCGCCCAAATCGAGCAGCAGGTTCTGCGGCCCGACTTTCAGGGCCAGGCCGTTGGGGTGCATGGGCTGGGGAAGCGCCGGATTCGGGGCGCTCGCCCCGACCGGGGCCGGCGAGGTTGGATTCAACATCGGCGTCCCGCCCAGCGTCGACAGCAATTCGCTGCCGTCCGTCGTGCCGATGAACGCCTGGACGCCCGGCATGACCGCGCTCCGGCCCGTTCCGACGATGATGTCGAACGTGTCGCCGACGCTCGGCCGCTGGGAAAAGGATAACGCACAGTTGAACGTGTGGCTCGCACCCTCGTAGCCCGTGATCAGCTGCGATTCGCCGGCCAGTTCTCCGGAGGTGAACAGCAAATACCGTCCGACGTAGGCGCCGTTGGCGTCGCTGAGTCCCACGCCCGCCCCGGCTGCGCTCAGCCGGTCGCGAGCCGGCAGCGGCCCGGCCGTGACGCCTTGCCCGACCAGGATGTGAAACGTGTCGCCGCTGACCGGCGACTGGGGAAACGGGACTGAGAACGTGAACGTCCGCGTGTCCCCGTCATAGCCGGTGATCAGGCGACTCACGCCCAGGTTGGCAGAACTGGCCGCGTCGGTCGAGGTGAACATCAGCTGAAAGCCGTCTTGCGCATACAAGCCGTCCTCGGCATTCAGCCGGGCGCTGCCGCTGAACTCCGCCGCCGTCGGCGTGGCATCGTCGACCGAGCCCCGGCCCTGGATCTGGTCAAAGTACAGACCGCTCTCGTCGCTGAAGATGTCCATACTCCACACGCTGGTGTGGAATCCGTCCACCAGTACCGTGCCGGGCTGCGAGACGTCGCCGATCAGCATCCCGCCGATCCCCTCGGCTTGTGCGCCGCCGGGCACCTTGATCGGAATGCCTCCGCCCCCGCCCGTATCGTAGGACTCGAACAGGTACTGATCCGTCGCGGAGAAGCTGACCAGCGAGGCACCGGTGTCGAAGATCGAGCCGAAGCTGACCTTGTCTTCGTAAGCTTGCGAGATCTCCGGCTGGTAGCCGAACTGGTCCAGCCAGACGTCCAGGGTGAGATCGACATCTCCGCCCGCCAACAGCCAGCGGCTCTCGAGTTGCTCCCAGCCGAAGCGGTGAAATCGCCGCGGGCGGCGCAAGGAGTGGTGACGCCCAGATCGATGAATCCGCATGGTTTTGGAACTCCCCAGGCGCGCGGCGGTAATCAAGGAGTCGAGTTCAGAGTAGTGAACCGCGCCTCTGTCGTGAGTGGAAATGAAGTCGTCCTGACCCTAGCTCGTGGACGCGGGATTGAAACCCGTCGCTCGTGTCCGTTCAATTTACCAGATCGCGCAACGGCGTCAATTCGCGGGCGCTGGCCGCCAGCCGCTCCGTGGGAGCGGAACGGCCCCAATGCTTCGTCAAGGCTCAGGAATTGGGAGCGGGTGCCTGGGGTCGAGCCGCGAGGTACGAGTGGCGAGCCCCCAGCATCTGCCTCTGGGGGCTCGCTGCACTCGACCCCAGGCACCC
>CAIYOB010000782.1 GCA_903927685.1 uncultured Planctomycetaceae bacterium | reverse complement strand
GGACAGGACGAGGACTGTGCTTGCCCAGATTGCCACGCGTTTTGTAGCTCAAGCCCCGGGCCATGTACAGCTTGCCGATAACGCCTTCTTTCAGTTTCTGCATCCCTTCCACAACGTTGGGACTGGAACGGTTCTGGGTGCCGATCTGGACCATCCGCTCGTACTTGCGCGCCGCGTTGACCATCTGCCGGCCCTCCCAAATACACCAGGTGGGCGGCTTTTCCACATAGACGTCCTTGCCCGCCTGGCAGGCCCAGATGGTCTGCAACGCGTGCCAGTGGTCCTGCGTGGCAAAGCTCACGGCGTCGATCGACTTGTCGTCGAACAGGGCTTGCTGGCTGGTATAGCGTTTCAGGCTGAGTCCGTCGAGTTCGGGATAGTCTTTGGCCGCCGCGTCGAGTTTGCTCTGGTCGCAATCGCAGATCGCAGCGATCTCGACATTCTCGGTTTTGGCGATCGCCGCCAGGCTGCCGATATGGCTGTGCATGCGTCCGCCCAAGCCGACCATGCCGATGCGGATGCGGCCGTTGGCGCTCTGGGCCGACCGGGCGATCGACGGTGCGGCAATGGCCGCAGCCGCCGACGCCTGTATGAAACGACGACGTGTTGCGCGAAGGGTCTCGGTCTGCATGCTGTTTCTCCAGGTTCAAGGCCAAATCATCACCGCCAGACGGAGGCCAGCCTAGCAGACCGCCGAGATAGAAGCCAGCAGGCGGTCGGCGCGCGGTCTGCGGGCCGTGTCGGGAATGGTACGAGGTGCCGAAGAAGAAGCCAGGGACCGGTGGCCGGGGTCGAGTGCAGCGAGCCCCCGGAATCCCCGCGGACTGTGGGCTCGCGGCACTCGACCACAGCCACCCACGCCGTCATCAGTTCTAAAATTCGTGCCATTCGGTCCCGGGGCGGTTGGGCTGGCAAGACGCCGGAGCTTTGGCGCCCAGGGCTCTCCCGGATTGCCAGGGGAATCGTCGGGCGGTTAAAGTACCAAGAGGGACACCAACGCGGTTGACGCCTGTCCGGGCAGGGACCGCGGTCAGGCGGGCATGGCGTGGCCAACGGGAAAACGTTTAACAAGAGAACGGGGACCTGCGATGACTGCAATCCAAGTCGGCGATCGGGCACCGGCTGTGACGGCCCAGGCCCAGAACGGCCAGCAGATCTCGCTGGCTGACTATCGGGGCAAACAGGTGGTGGTCTTGTACTTCTACCCGAAAGACGGCACGCCGGTGTGCACCAAGGAGGCGTGTGCGTTTCGCGACGCCTACGAGGATTTCGTCCGGGCCGGGGCCGTGGTGATCGGCGTCAGTTCCGACTCGCTGGATCGACATCAGGCCTTTGCCCGCGGCCACCAGCTGCCATTCCTGCTGTTGGCCGACGAAGACAATGCGATCCGCAAGGCATTCGGGGTGCCCAAAACGCTTGGACTGCTGGCCGGACGAGTCACCTACGTGATTGACCGCCAGGGCGTGGTGCGGCATGTATTCAGTTCCCAACTCGCCGCCGATCGGCATGTTGCCGAGGCGTTGGAGATCGTGACCCAGTTGGCACACGACTCGGGCGTCTGAGGCTCTGGCCGTGATGGGCGGGCCGCCCAGGCTGCTCGGCCGGGATCATCTTGGCCAACCGCGTCACCAGCGGCGGCCGTTGAAAAGCGTTTCCTGGAAGCGGACAATAAGGCGGCTTCCCCACAACTCAGATACGGAAGGTCAAGGCATGAGAGCATTCTTCCTGGCCGTCGGCTTGAGCGCTCTGACGCTCGGTCTGGCGCACGCCGCACCGCAGCCCAACGTGGTCGTGTTCCTGGCCGACGATGCCGGCTGGGGCGACTATGGGCACTCCGGGAACAGGCAGGCCGTTACGCCCAACATCGACGCGCTCGCCCAAGCGGGCGTCTCCCTCGACCGGTTCTACGTCTGTCCCGTCTGTTCACCGACGCGGGCCGAGTTCCTCACCGGCCGCTACCATCCGCGGGGCGGCGTCCGTGGCGTGTCCACGGGCCAAGAGCGGCTGAACCTGGACGAGAAGACGATCGCCGACGCGTTCCACGCCGCCGGGTACGCCACCGGCGCGTTCGGCAAGTGGCACAACGGCAGCCAGTACCCCTACCACCCGCTGGGCCGCGGCTTCGACGAGTACTTCGGCCACACCGCCGGGCACTGGGGCGAGTACTTCGACGCCCCGCTGGAAGACAGCCACGGACACTTCGTCCGCACCAAGGGCTATATCGTCGACGTCTGCACCGACCGGGCGTTGGCGTTCGTCGACAAGAACAAGGACCGGCCGTTCCTGTGTTACATCCCGTTCACCACGCCGCATTCCCCCTGGGCCGTCCCGGATTCCTACTGGCAGCGGTTCCGGGACAAGCCGATCACCCAGCGCGCCACGCTGCCCGATCTGGAGGCCCTTGATCAGACCCGCTGCGCGCTGGCCATGCTCGAGAACCAGGACTGGAACGTCGGCCGCGTGCTGGCTCGGCTGCGCGACCTGGAGTTGGAAGACAATACCATCGTGGTCTACTTTGCGGACAACGGTCCCAACAGCTGGCGCTGGACCGGCGGCATGAAGGGCCGCAAAGGCAGCACGGACGAAGGCGGAGTACGCTCGGTGTGCTACGTGCGCTGGCCCGGCCAGTTGCCGGCCGGTCACACGGTCACGCAGATCAGCGGGGCGATCGACCTGCTGCCGACGCTGACCGCCCTGGCCGGCGTCCGACGCGTGGGCGACAAACCGCTGGACGGCCGCGACCTGTCGCCCCTGTTGCGCCGCCAAGCCGTGGACTGGCCCGACCGCATGATCTTTTCGACCTGGAGTCGGAACGTGAGCGTCCGCACGCAGACGCATCGGCTGGACGGCGATGGCCAACTGTACGACATGCTCGCAGATCCCGGCCAGACGACGCCCGTGAACGACCGCGAACCCGCGCTCGCG
>CAIYOB010000781.1 GCA_903927685.1 uncultured Planctomycetaceae bacterium | reverse complement strand
TATCCGGGGGTGGATGCGAGCTGCGAGAGCCAGTGCGAGCACCCCTATTGGGAGAAGATGCGAGCGTTCGGCGAGTGCCATTGGTATCACGACGAGGAGTATCGGCCGGCCGACGTCTGTGAGCTTGTCCCGGACGAGCCCACGCCGGATCAACTGGCCGTGCCCACGCCCGAGATGGTTCCGGTCGAATGCGCGCCGGAACCCGCGATCCAAGCTCCGCCAGCCAGCGCAGTTGTCGACTCGGCCGATTGCTGGTACGACGGCGAGACGGATGCGTACTACCATCACGACTTTGCCGACGATGCCGTCGCCACCAGCGAACCGACGCTGACGGAGGAGACGGACACGTGCCCGGCGCCAGCTTGCCCGGAGGAAGCCTATGTCGAAAGCGGCTGCCTCGAAATGGCCCCGGAAGCCTGTGAGACCGCCGACGTCGCCACCGAGGAAGCCTGGGGCGGGGACGACTGGTACGCGGACGACGAAGGCGAGGACAGCCATTGGGACGACGAATTGTACAGCGAGGACGAGAGTTCCGAAGCTCCGTACGTCGAGCCTACCTACAGCGAACCGGGCGAACCCGTCCAGACCTGGATTGCCCCCGAGGTCGAGGTGGTCGAAGGCGAGGACTGTGACGAGGTCGTGCCTCCCGCGCCGAGTTCCGAACTGGTCGAGTTCGACGGCGACGTCATTCTGTCCGTGGCGCGGACGCTGGACCGAGTCGGCGTGACCTTGCAGGCCCTGTCCCACTACTTGACCGAGGTGGCTGCGGCTCAAACCGCCAGCCACGGCGAGACGCTCCAACGCTAAACGTCGGCCGGCGACTCCCGTCCCGCTGACTCAGGGTGAGCCGCGGGAGCCCGGGGTCGAAGCCACAAGGTACGAGTCGCGAGCCCCCGGACGTTGCCTCCGAGGGCTCGCTGCGTTCGCCCTCGGGCAACTCTGACACAGGGCCGAGCGTCACTCCAGTGCCCGGCCCAATTTGCCAGCCACCTGACCGTGTTCGTTGCGTACTGCTATGCGCACGGAGCGTCCTGCACGGATCTCAACCGTCGGCTGCCCGACGGCCGGGGCATTTGCCTGGGGGGCCGGGCGTTGAGTCCGGTCAACAGATGCCAGACGCCGAGCAGATGCCTTTCCCCGCGTGTGAGGCAACGGTATCATGATGGCTATGGATACACTCACCCTCGAAATCCCCCGAGAAATCACTCAGGCCCTGCGTTTGCCGCCCCAGGATCAGGAACAGGCTGCGTCTGGAGCTGGCCGTAGCCTTGTACTCCCAGAGCATCCTGGGACCGGGCAAGGCCGCCGAGTTGGCGCAGCTGACGCCGTTGCGTTTTGACGAGGAACTGGGACGTCGCCACACCCCAATGCACTACGGCGACTCCGAACTGGCCCAGGATGTTGCTTATGGGAACGACCGTAAGTGACACCTCGGTGTTGAATTAGCTGGCACGCCTGGGGCGATCTGCACTTCTGCGGGACCAGTTCGGACACGTGATTGTGCCCGAGGCGGTCCTCACGGAACTGGGCAACCGGCCCGATCTGCCGGGCGCTGGCTGTGTGCGTCAAGCGGTTGTCGAGGGCTGGATGGAAGTTGCAGCGCCCCAGAACGTCGCGATGGTCACGCTGCTGCGGAAAGACCTGGGGTCCGGCGAGTCGCAGGCGATCGTCCTGGCTATTGAACAAGCTGCCGCCTGCGTCCTGATCGATGAAGCGGAAGGGCGACAACGCGCTGCGGCATTGGGAATTCCCGTGATGGGCACGGTTGGCGGGTCGGGGAATGCCCGGCAGGCGTCCTTCTCCGCCTTGTACACCACCTGCCCGCTGGCGGTCAACTTGACCAGCCGCGACAGGCTGAACGGGCAGCGGGTCATGTACCCGACCAGCCGCTCGATCCCGGCCCGGTCGCCCGCCGGCAGAAAGACCGACTGGTCCACGCTGAAACCGCTGTGCGGCCAAGTCCGCATGTTCTCGACCACTTCCGGCTCGATCTTCTCCTCGGCCAGGTACAGGGCGAACACGGCTTCCTGCCAAGCCGCCTGCAACCGCTCCAGGTCCAGCTGCAAATCAAGGTCGTCCGCAAGCCTGCGACCGAGGAACACAAGGGGATCAATCCGTTCACGAAAGAAGAGATGGTCATCAAGGCGAAGCCCGCCACGAACGCCGTCAAGGTCGTCGCCTTGAAGGGGCTGAAGGAATTGGTGTAGGCACGGCGTTGGGTGGCGAATCATCGCCTACGTGCAACGCGGGGGCACGCCGCAGACAAACCGGAATCGGCGGCGGAGACATTCCTCACGGCGACTTGGCGATTGGCTCCCGAAACGGTTTGTTGGCCTGGTACACATCCAGGCGGGACCGCATCGACGCCTTCTCCTTGTCCAAGGCCGCTTTGTCGTCCCCGACCAACTTGATCGCCTTCTCCTGCCATTCGCGGGCGTCGTCGAAGTCGCCGTTCTCCGCGTAGGCAGCAGCAATCGTGGCCACGATTCGCCAGTGGTCCCCGCCGTACAACTTGCGGGCGTTCATCGCGTTTTCCAGGGCCATCTTGCCGTCACGGTATTTGTCGATTGGACAGGTTGCCTGCATCCACGCGAGGTTGTTGCAGAATCGAAAGTTGTTGGGATCGAGCCGAAGGGCTTCGCTGTAGTCGGCAAAGGCTTTGTCGTAATCGGCCTTCTTCTCCCACATCCTGCCGCGATTGTAACGCGGCTCGGCCATCTTGGGTTGAAGTCGTATGACCTGATCGAAGTCGGCAATCGCCTTGTCGCGATCGCCCTTTTTGTCCCAGGCATACCCCCTGGCGAAGTACGCTGCGGCAGAATTGGGGTCGGCCACCAGCACTTGATCCAGGTCGGCAATGCCCCCGTCGATGTCGCCTTTTTCAATTCGCCCTGTGCCACGCAAGAACAACTGGGCTGTGTCTTGTGCGCCGATGACGGTTGTTGAAGCCAGGCCGATCAGGATCAGGACCACGGCAGGACAATGGCGGTACATGATTATTCCCCTTGGTTCCCGTAGGCTCATGGCTGGCATTTTACCACCCGAACGACGCCCCGACACAACCTGACCGCAGATTTGGGCGGGCGGTTCTCGTCAGCAGTGTCCACCCCCGTCAGGTCATGGGCATGGAGGTTTCGCGGCAGCATTGGGCATCACGTTTTGTTGACTCCCAAGGCAGTCCAGGCCGCACGCAAAGTTCTTGCTGGGCTATGTTTCAAGCCGCTTCGGTTTTCTGTAAACTAACCACTTTGCCAGATTGTCGGCTTTACCCGTAGGGGGATCGCGACAAGCCGACAGCGACGATGCACCAGGAGCCAGGAAGTGCAGAAGCAAATCGACTTCAACGGGCAGAAGCCAGCCGAGCCGAAGAAGAAGGCCGAGAAGCTGACGCTGGCCCGTCTGGAACGGAAGCTGTTCGAAGCCTGCGACAGGGCTGGAAGACCTCTTGATCGTTCAACTGCTTGCGGAGGCGAGCGAAATCGTTTCGCGAGGGCTGCACCGTCGATACGTTAAACAGCGCGAATCGCTGTCTTCGCCTCGTGGCCGCATCAAGGTGTTGACGGCGATGCCAAGAGAGCTAATCGAAGACGGATTCGCCGAGTTGGCCGCCGACAAGTCATTTTCCCAGAAAATGCGAGACAAGTTCAGGGCGGTGATCGCCAGCGCCGACGGCTTGGGTGACGATTGGTTTTGACGTTTCCACTTCCACGAAGGATGCCCATGTCCAAGAAGAAAAAGCAGCCAACACCAGAACGCCCAGGTCCGATCCGCTGGGAGTTCGGCACGAAGATTCCGACCGATGACTTCTTCAGTGGACGAAATCTGGACAACATTTTCGATGTGGAAGAGGCGGTGGAGAACTTCATCTTCGAGATGGAAGACGACCGTTTCCTCACCTGGGAAGCGGTCGTGTGTCATGAGCAGGGGTTGCCATTGACGCGGCAGCAGCAGGCTGTTCTCAGCGAACTCATCAACTTCGGCGATCCCGATGACGAGCAGGTTCTGTACATCAACGAAAGCCCGCGAACAACGGAGCCGTGGTACGAGATTTTCAGGAAGATTGCCCCACGCCTGCTGGTGGAGCCATTCCGCACCTTTGACACGCACACCGAAGCGCAGTGTGACGGCTGGCGGAATCTGGTTGCCTGCCTGAGCAAACACGGCGGCGGCCTGTCGCTGCCGCAGGGGGCAACATCGCCCGTGGAAGTGATCCCCGCTGATCTGCGGCACAAACTTGAGCTACAGGACTGCTTTAACGCCTTGTCTGGCCTGGGGCAGTTCGATGACGCGACCCTTGAACTGGATGACCAGCAGTATCGCGTCGAAGATTTCATCGAAAACCTGCGTGCGTGCAAAGATACGGTGGAATACTTTGACCTGACGCTCGAATTCCTGCTGACCAGGGTGATTTTGCCTGATGGGGACAAGCCGATTTTCGTGCAGATGATGCAGGAAAAGTTGGGGCTGAAGTCTACCACGGATCGGATCGCTGACCATCTGTGAAGGGACCATGATGGCTAAATCGGCTTCTAATCAAGTTTGGCAACTCAAGATCACCCTGAACGGCATCCAGCCGCCGATTTGAAGACGGATTCAGGTCGCCAAATGCACGCTGGCCGAATTGCACGACCACATTCAGTTTGCGATGGGTTGGCAGAATGCCCATCAACCGCGTGCTGCACCGCGCCCAGCAGGGCCTGAATCCCGCCCGTGCTTTGCTGCTTACGTTCGACAAGGCGGCGGTCAACTCGATCAAGCTTAAACTCGGCGAACGGTTGTCTCAATTCGGCATCTCGTTGACCCAGTTGCGGCTTTCGACCCTGAACGCTTACGGCTACTCCGTGCTGCGGGAGTTCTTTCCGCCAGAGTACAAAAAGGTGATCGAATCACGGCAGCAGTACGCCCTGGTCAGGGAACTGCGGAACGAATTGGGCCGACGCAGCAGCGGACAAGCCAGCCCGCTGCCCGAATACTTGGCCTTCCGTTTCTATCTGGAATTTTTCAGCTTCCTCAAAAACAGCCTCTTCGATCCCAGGTCGCTGGACCCGCAGGCATTCACCGACTTCCTGCTGGATTGTCCGCAGGCCGAAGTCTTCTTCACCAGTTCATCCAAGCAGGCCGTGACCAGAGCCATCCAGGCGATCCTGTGGATGTACCAAGGCTACGAGCGGCTGCTGCAACGCGATCATGTGCTGGATTTCGATGACCAAAAGCTGCGGCCCTACGCCCTGCTGAGCAAACAACCCGCCGCCCTCGAAGCGTTGCAGGGTCAGTGGGACGAAGTGATCGTGGACGAATTTCAGGACATCAACCACCTGGATTTCGTGCTGGTGGAGGCCATCGCCAGAAAGTCGGTGCTGGTGGTCACGGGCGACGACGATCAAGCCATTTACGGCTTTCGCGGTTGCACGCCCGACTACATCATCGACTTGGAAAAGCACCTGAGTCGTCCTATCGAATCCCACGAACTTCAGATCAACTACCGCTGCCCGCCGTTGATTGTGGAACACGCTGACCGTCTGATTCGGCACAACGTGCGGCGGATTCCCAAGAACCCGCGTGCGGCCAGTGACGCGGTGGCTCAAATCCATGTGGTGTCGGCGCTGTCGGCGGGCCTGGAAGCGAAGTCCATCGTTTCCCTGATCCAGCATGTTCGGTCAGAATCACCTGCTTTGGGCTACCACGATTTTGTGGTCCTCTACCGCACCAACGCCCAAAGCCTGCCCTTGCAGGTGGAATTCATCCTGAACGACATCCCGTACTTCGTCCGCAAGGAAGACAACATCCTCCAAAACGAACACCTGGATAAGCTGCTGAGCATCCTGCGACTAAAGCTGGCGTTGGACGAACATGCCGCCCCATCTGCCCATGACGCCGCCAGGACCGTTTGTTCGTTTTTCCGCTATGTGGAGCCGAAGATCGTGGCCAGGGTGGAAGCTCATTTTCGACACGGCGGCGATTTCATGGACACGATTCGTTCGGGCAAGTTACGGGAACTGGCTCCCGTGGCGGGGTGGGATACGCTGCCGTTCGCCGTGTACCAACTGCTGGCCGCACGCTCGCTGCCCGCTGTGCTGGGCGTAATCTCGGAGCGATTCCGTGGCCTGAAAGGCGTGATCGGCGGCTTGGAAGACGCCATCGAGGAAAAGATGCCCTTGGGCGAAATCAACGAGATCGCCGTCAGTTTCGGTGGGGACATTCAAGGGTTCGTGGCGTCCTTTGAGTCGGCTTTGGAACGGGCCAGAGCGTCCAATGCGGGGCAGGATCACAAAGCGGGCGTGCCGTTGCTGACCTACTTCAGAGCGAAGGGGCTGCAATGGCATACGGTCATTTTGACAACGTGCAACGATGGTCTGATCCCGCACCAGCGGGCCGAGGTCGAGGAAGAACGCCGCCTGTTCTACGTGGCCATGACGCGGGCCTCGTCCAACTTGGTTTTGTCCTACGTCCAGAACGCCTGTTCGTGCAAAGTGCCGCCCAGTCGATTCCTGTACGAAGCTGGATTGCTGGAAAGACCAGAGACGGGGCGAAAAAGAAAAAC
>CAIYOB010000780.1 GCA_903927685.1 uncultured Planctomycetaceae bacterium | reverse complement strand
GGGCCTTCGGCCCGACGGACAGTGTCCGATTTGTGGAAGACAACCGTGTTTGAAATCCCCTGCGTGCGGAGTTGGTGACGAACGCGGCCGATTGGTCCTGGTCGAGCGGATCGCGACGCAAGGGTGCATGTCCGGCGGGCCTGCTGTGCACGGGGCCCCTGCCCAAAGGGCGGCAATGGTTCGCTCACATCCATCGTGCGGAGGCCGAGGCCGAATTGAAACGACTTCGCCGGAGCGTGAATCGCGGTACGCCGTTCGGCTCCGAGGGATGGTCCCGGGAAGTATCCGAACAGTGTCTGATTCTAATGGCCAGCGGTGTGAGGTGGGCAATAGGGCGAGGAAAATCATGAGACGAGAACCCGTTTTTTGCTTCTTGCGTTTGGGTTGCGGCCGCCGCAAAGAACGTTTACGCTTAGCCATCCTTGACTCTCCCGATAGATCGGATGATTCCTGCCCATGGCAACCGCCAATCGATTCCTTGTTACTTCCGTCGCCGCGGCGGGGCTTTGCTGGTTTCTCGTCGCGCCGTCGGAGGCGGCTGCGCCCGCTTCGAAAGCCTTGCCTTCGGACTTTAATCCAGGAGATCGAGAACGCCACCGGGACGGTTGAGCTGCGCGGTATCGACGACCCTTGACGCCGTGACAGCTAACACGAAACGGAAACTACACGCCGATTGTTTGCAGTGGGACGTCATGCTATCACGTCGGAATCACCCCAACGAATGACGGGATCAACGAATGGGAGAATTCGTGAATGGCTCCCCATCCGCCATTCGTTGACTCCTTCATTCGTTGGGATCCGATCGCCATTGAGCCGGCCCCGACTTCAACCATAAAAGACGGAGAACACGAATTGTGAAACGATTCATCTTGTTTGCATTCTTGTCGTTGACAGCAACTTGCCTTGCAGCCGCCGAGGGCTTGCCTGTTCCTGAACGGGGATTTGTCAGCTCCCAGCCGGCGAAGACGTGGGAAGAAGGGCTCCTGTGCGGCAACGGCACGATCGGCGCCAATGCTTTGAGTCGCCCGCTGCAGGAACGGATCATCTTTACGCACGAGCGGTTGTTCCTGCCGATGGGGCCTCCGGTCATGCCTCTCGACCAGTCGGCGCGCCTGTTCGAGATCCGGCGGCTGATCGACCGGGGGCTTTACCAGCAGGCCTGCCAGTTGCAGTTCGACCTCTCGGGGCAGGACGGGTTCATGTACCCGGACTACTTCGTTCCCGCCTTCGATCTGGCGATTCAGACTCAGGCGGAAGGCGAGGTCCGCGATTACGCCCGCTCGGTGAATTTCCAGACCGGCGAGGCGGTGGTCCACTGGGCCGCTGAGCGCGGCGCGTTCGAGCGCCGCCTGTTCGTGTCCCGCGCGGCGGGCGTGGCGGTGCTGCTGCTGACGGGGCCGCCGTCGGCACTCGACTGCCGGCTGGCGTTGGTACCGCGGGAACCCAGTGATGAATTCAATGCCGATTCCGACGTCAACAAGCGCTCGGACCAGGTCTTCCAGGAGCACGTTTCCGACATCCAGAGCACGGCGGGAGATTCCTGGCTGGCGTACAGCAACCGGTTCACCAAGGCTTACCCGGGCAGCATTCACGCGCTTCAAGGTTACGCCCGGGTGGTGGTGACGGGCGGAACGACCAAACCGCAGAAGGACGGCTCGCTGCTCGTGAAGGGCGCGGATCAGATCCTGATGTTTGTGGATATCCGCCCGCTGTACGACGCGGAGCGATCGGTGCGGGAGGAGATCGAGCAGTCCCTGGGCCGTCTTCCGGCCGACTATGCCCGCTTGCTCGCGGAACACGCCAAGTTGCACGGCGCGTTGTTCAACCGCATGCGACTGGACCTGGGCGGCGGCGGCGACCATCAGCGGACTACGGAAGAACTGCTGGAGTTATCGACCTACGAGAATCCCAACCGGGCGTTGATCGAGAAGGAATTCGACGCCGCCCGTTACAACATCATCTCGTGTACCGGCGAGTTGCCGCCGACCCTGCAGGGAGTGTGGGGCGGAACCTATGTGCCCGGCTGGGCCAGCGACTTTACCCACAACGGCAATGTCCCCTCGGCCATCGCCTCGAACCTGATGGGTAATCTGCCGGAACTCATGCCGGCCTACACGTCTTACATCGAGTCGCTCGTGCCCTACCTGGAAATCAATGCCCGGCACCTGTTCGGGGCTCGGGGAGTCGTGCTGCCGTCGCGCTCGACGACGCACGGTTTCAACAACGCGCTGAACGCCGACTTTGCCGGCGGCATGTGGGTCGGCGGCGCCGGTTGGGCGGCCCACTTTTTCTACGACTATTATCTCTATACGGGCGACCGCGAATTCCTCGCCGAACACGCGCTGCCGTTCATGGAAAAGACAGCCCTGTTCTTCGAGGACTATCTGGTCGAGGGGCCCGACGGAACGTGGGTCTTCTCCCCGACCCAGTCGCCGGAGAACACCCCCGGCAACGCAAACTCCCAGGCGTCGTTCAACGCCACCTTGGACGTCGCCGTCGCCAAGGAGCTGCTCCGGAACCTGATCTCCGCCTCGCGTGAACTGGGCAAGATCGAGCACAAAATCCCGGTCTGGGAGCAGATGCTGGCCAAGATGCCGCCGTACTTGATCGACGAAAACGGGATCATCAAAGAGTGGCTCACGCCCCGACTCGAAAACAACGACAGCCATCGCCATTCGTCGCAGCTCTATCCGCTGTTCGACGGCTTGCCCGACGAGATTGCCCGCAGCCCCGAGCTGCGGGCGGCATTCCGCAAGAGCATCGAGTACAAACTCGACAAGCACTGGACGAACAACCAGCGCGGGTTCATGTCGTTCGGGCTGGTGCAATTGGGCCAGGCGGCGACCAGTCTTGGCGAGGGCGAACTGGCCTACCATTGCCTGCAACACCTGGTGAACCGCTTCTGGCTGAACAACCTGGCCTCGATGCACAATCACCGCTCGCTGTTCAACATGGACATCAGCGGCGGCATGCCGGCCGTGATCATCAAAATGCTGGTCGCTTCCGAGGTGGGCAGGATCGAGATTCTGCCCGCCTTGCCTGCGGCTTGGTCCTCCGGCCGGATCGAGGGCGTGCTGTGCCGCGGCGCGGTTCAGGTCCGGAGCCTGCAGTGGGACGGCAAACACGTCACGGTCACCCTGAGTTCGGCCAAGTCGCAGACCATCGCGCTGGATTTGCCTGCCGAGATCGCAGAGCTTTCGGTCGTCGACGGCGCCGCCGAGGTGAACACGACCGACCCCGCCGATCAGCGTCGGATCGCCCTTCCCAGTGGTCCGCCGGTCACGCTGGCCATCACGCTGAAGTAGCGAGCGGGGATTCTCGACAATGTACGCGAGAGTCATGGTGGGCACGCCCGTCCAACCATGTTCGGGTCAAGCACGAGGGGACGGCGAGCTGCGGCTGGGGTTGAACGCTGCTTTTGAAGACAAGAGGTGAAGAACAAGGGAACGGACTTGGAGTACCACCAACAGGACCACGGCGGAAAACTGCACGTCGCTGTGGCGACCGCGAAAGCGAATTGGACCGACTGGCGCGTCATCCAGACATCGGCCCTGGCCATGGAGCAACGAAACGCCGACGTGCGGCAGTTCAGCGGTGCCGGTTCCAGGCCGCGGCCAAGGGAGCCAGCGCAAACGGGGCAAAAGGCACTGTGAGCAGGCAGGTGAACACGAACAGCGCCGAGCCCGGCATCGCGCCTGGCGGCTGGCAGAGGATGCCCCAGGCCAGCAGCAGCGCGTAGCCGGCCACGCAGGCCAGGACCACCCGAACCGAGACCAACCCGCGACCCCACGCGGCACCAAACGCGAACAGGATGCCGCCCGCGGCCGCCACAACGACGCCCGCAAGAACCACGCCTTGCACCTCGCCCGGAGACCACGCCAGGGTTAGAAACAGCGTCAGCAGCGCCGGCGGGAGGCCACAGCCGACGCAGCAGACGAACCAGCGGCGAGTCAATCCCAGGGAGGCCCCCAAGCCCAGCAACGTCCAGACGGCGGTTAGCGCCAGT
Organism: uncultured Planctomycetaceae bacterium; assembly: GCA_903927685.1. The sequence continues at coordinate 425 of CAIYOB010000780.1, read as the reverse complement.
ACGAACGGCAAAACGTCTTGGATGATCCCGACTCCGTGGAAGCTGCGATACAGAGCCGCCAGCAACTCGTCCCGAGTCCCAGGCGACCAGACCAGCATGGACACAAGCACGCCCAGTCCCCACACGGCAGCACTGCTGCCCAGCACGACGGCCACATTGCGGAGCACGGCCGCCGCGAGGTCCCGGTCGGGCACGGGACGCGTCCCCGCAAAGGACTTCATGTCAAAGCCGCCTGAACCGCTGCCCAAATAGACGCCCAGGAACGGCGCCGTACAGAACAGCACTCCGGTCAGCCCCCCCAAGGTCTCCCGGACTTGGCCCGCCGTGAAATCCAGCAGGCCGAAGCACAGCCAGAGACTGCCCACCGTTCCGGCGATCGTCCAGGGGATGTAGTGGCCTTTCGACCGCCACTCCAGCCAGAACTG
>CAIYOB010000779.1 GCA_903927685.1 uncultured Planctomycetaceae bacterium | reverse complement strand
GTAGTAGATGCGCCTGCCGGTGATTCCGGCCTTGGCCGCCAGGATGCGTTTTTTCATCGCCTTGTGTCGCGTCGGCAGCCGGGCAATCCGCCAGAGTTCGCCGCGCCGCTTCAAGGCGTTGCGGACCTTTTCGTTGAACACGTTGAGGTACGTGATGCGCCGTTTCGAGACCCCCTTCCTCTGCAGGACCTTGTCCGCTTGAAACGCCAGCGGCATGTCGTCCGGGTCGGGGCGAATCTGAATGCGGTCGCCTTCGATCACCGCAGGCACCGCGTTGTTGCGAATCTCCAGCTCTTCCTCCGCCGTCAGCTCGGCAAGGCCGTTGGCCAGCCGCTCGGCGTTCATCGTCTGGATAAACGCCTCAATCTGCAGCAGATGGATCGTGGGAATCGTCACGATGGTGTCGTACCGCGGAAAGATCGTCAGGATTGACGATATGCGGCGTCCATCGGGGCCATTGGAAAAGAGCGGATCGCCGATGATTCTGACTTCGGACATAGTGCCTCCCATGTCAGTTCGCGTACCAAACCCGGGTCAGGAATCGCGGCTTGGACTAGCCCGGCCGCGATCAAACGAATCGAATCGCAGGCAAGCCCGAGAACGGCGTCGAATCGTGGAATTCGAGCGTCTGGGGACAAACAAGGAGTCATCTGGCAGGTATTTTGACGATAAGTAATTGAGAATAACATATCGCTATTCGCCTCGGCTGCAAGTCCCTCATACGATTGCATTTTGGACCACCTAGAACAAGGCATTGATGTGGACGGAGGCCGCGATCCGTTCCCGGGCGTGATCGCGCCGGGCCGTCTCGGCTACGGCGTCGACAGATGGAGGGAACGCAGCTTGGGCAGCTTCTGCAGTTGTTCCCGGCCTGAGCGGGTCAGGGGGGTGCCGATCCAGTGTGACCGCTACCTGCACACGCTGGGCAAACGGCTCGCGGTCCGTATCGTCGACGAGGGCGCCGAGATGCCGGTCGGTGTCGGCTCGTAAGCACCGGGCGAACCGGCAGGCGAGCGTGCAAAAAGATCACTGGCCGTACTTGCTGCCGGTGCTCTTGCGAGGCGCCGGCTTGCTGAGCGTGCCGGGCTGCCAGGTGCGAGCCAGATCGACGTCGGCTGCCGCCTGCTGGGCGAGCTGGGGAATGTCCACGATCCCCACGCGGTTGTACAGCAGGGGCTGCCGGTACTGCTTGACGTACGCGGCGGCGTAGTCGCGCCAATGCCCGAGCGCGGCTTCCAGATGCCGGACGGCGGCGGCCTGGTGCTCGGCTCCCAAGCCGGCATCGTACAAGGCCAGCTCGCACGCGCCCTCGATCTTGGCGGCGTAGTAGAACCCCAGACAAGCGAAGGCCTCGATGTCGCCGAGCGTCTGACGCAGTTCCTTGTTCGCGCCCTGCCGGGGACGCAGGGCCGCGACCGTTTGCCGGGCCGACTCCGCGTACCGGCGCAGGTTGGCGGCGACCTCCGGCGGCGTGATGCCGTCCAGCGGCCGGTTCGCCAGCAATCGCTCGCGCCACTCGCGAATGGTCAAGTCGCCGCTATCCGGCATCCCTTCGCCCTCGAGGAAATGCCGCACGGTGTAGAAGCCCCGATGCACGGGGTGACTGAGACACGCCTCGGGCAGCCACTTCAAGTCGATGTTGCCCCAGAAGAACCGGGTCAGTTCCGGGAAGATCCGCGAGGCGGCACTCCAGCCGGCCAGCAGTTGATCCGCCGGGACTTCAGGGAACCGCACCGCCAGGGTCCGCCGGAAGAACTCGTCGGACAGCGTCGGGTCGTAGCTCAAGCGGCCCCACAGCAGGAAGCTGAACCACTGTTTCTGCATGACCAGTTGCCGCGGCGATTCGGGTTCCAGGGACATGGCCTCACGGCCCCAGCAGTATCCGTCAGGTCCCATGTAGAAGCCGGCGACTTTGTCCGGGCCGGGCATGGCCAGGATGAACTGGCGGGCAAATTGGGGGTCGCCCCAGCGGAAACTGTAGATGTCGTCGTTGCGAACCGTCAACCACGTGCGTCGCGCGGGCGATAGTTCGGGCAACAGCGGCTTGATGAACGGGGGATTCGTCATCCCGTACATGTGGGCCACGGCGTACTTGTAGCTGAAATCGAACGGCCCGGGATAGTCCTTCCAGTAATTCATGACGTCATCCAAACCGGTCATGTGGAAGCGATGGATCAGGCGGAACTGGCGATTCGGCTGGTCCCGCAAGGCGTCGCGGATGCCCTGGCCGTAAGCCTCCCAAAGCCATTCTTCCTTGTCCAGCGCACCCAGCTTCGGCTCCATGAACTCGCCCGCCGTAATGCCGATCCCGGCCAGCAGCGGATAGGTCCTCACCGTCTCGCGCACGCTGGCTCGAAAGTACCGCAGCATCTCGCCGTCGGGTTCCGCGCGCCTCAAGCCGTGTTTGCCTTCCTCGGTGAACAGGAATACGTTCCAGGTGAACCAGTACACGTCCACGCCGCGGTCGTGGGCCATCTGCAGGACCTCGTTCCAGAAGGCGATTTTCTGATCGATCGTCAGCCGCTTGACCACCTCCGCATCCCGGAGAAACTCCGGCTTGAACATGTCTCGGCCGCTGTGCGGAAAGCGGTCGTCAAACACTTCGCGGCGGCCGCGCAGCACGTCGTTCAAGGCGACCTCCGGATACTCGGGGACCTTGACGATGCTCGGGAACGGGTTCAGGCTCCACAGCGACAGGACGTTGAACCGTTGCCGAGCCATCTCGTCCAGGAACTCGCGCCAGAAATCCCGACTCCACATCTCGGGGATGTTGGCCTGGGCCGCGTCACTGTTGTCCGAGTAGCTCGGGGTGCGCAGATCGAGCGGGAT
>CAIYOB010000778.1 GCA_903927685.1 uncultured Planctomycetaceae bacterium | reverse complement strand
GCTGACCGGCCGCAATCCGGACGGTTCGGCTTACTTGGAGATCGCCAACCAGGAGAAGATCTTCCGCACCCGGTGGACCGTACGCGTGACCCTGCGTCCGGGACGGGCCTACCTGGACGAGCAGATCCGGATCGAGAACCCGACGGACGGCATGCATCCGTATTACTTCTGGAACTGCACCGCCTTTCCGAATCGGCCGGGCACCCGGTTCATCTATCCGATGACGCTGGGGACGGACCACAACGCCCGCGAGTTCTTCCGCTGGCCGGTCCACGAAGGCCGCGACTTGACGTGGCTGAAGAACTACGAGACGTACGCCTCGGTGTTCGCCGTGGACTGCTCGTACGGCTTCTTCGGGGCCTACGAGGTGGACGCCGATCGCGGGATCGTGCAGGTGTCCAACCCGCATGAACTGGGCGGTAAGAAAGCCTGGACCTGGGGCGAATGGGAGTTCGGCAAGGTCGCCCAGCGGAACTTGACGGACGATGACGGTCCGTACATCGAAGTGCAGAGCGGCCCGCTGCCTACCCAATCCGATTATGGCATGCTGGGGCCGCACGAGCGGGTCGCCTGGCGCGAGTACTGGTACCCGGTCCACGGGCTGGGCGACGGCTTTGAGTTCGCGAACGAGAACCTGGCGGTCCAGACAGCGCGGAGCGGCGAACAATTGGAACTGCGGCTGCTGGCAACGGCGCGTTACGACCAGGCCGTCTGCGTACTGGCTCGCGAGGGAAAACCGCTCGTGCGTCAGCCGCTGAATCTGTCGCCCGGCACGCCCGCGGTTGTGACCTGGACCGACGAGCCCCAGCGACCGATCGACGTGACCGTCACCAGCGCGGACGGACTCACGCTGGCCGCCTTTACCACGCCGCTGCCGATCCCCCGCGTTGATCCGCCCGATCCCGCCAAGTTCGCCGAGCGGCCGGATGATGCGTTGAGCGCCGAAGAGCTGTATTTGAAGGGCCGCAAGTTCGACCGGGCGACCGACCGCCGGCAGGCCCGGAAGTATTATGAGCTGGCCCTGCAGCGGGATCCGGGCCAGGTGGCTGCCCTGCGGGCGCTGGCCGTGCTGGACTTCGAGTCCGGCCTGCACCCGCGGGCGATCGACCGTTGCCGCAAGGCGTTGGACCGCGACAGCGACGACGGCTGGTGTTGGTATTACCTGGGCGTCAGCCAGTTGCGACTAGGCAACGACGCCGAGGCCCTGCGGTGCGGCCATCGGGCGGCCCGCTGTCCCGGAACGGTCGCGATCGGCTACGATCTGGCAGGCCGCGCGGCCATGCGGCAGGGAGACCTCCGCAGCGCGCTGGAAGCGTTCGACCAGGCTGTCCGCGCCGACGGCAACGACGCGACCGCGGCCGACCACCAGCTCCTGGCTCAATACGCCGTGGGCGACTCGGCCGCCAAGGAAGCCGCGCTGGCACGTGTCCAGCGGGCTCCTTCGGCCATCGTTCCGAACTGCCTGGCCTGGCTGCTCGAGAGCGGCAGTCCTGCCGACTTGGATCGCCGTGTCCGTTCCTATTTGGGCGAGGACGAGTTTGAACTGCTCGAGGCCAGCCTGGTCTTTGCCGACTTGGGGCTGTTCCGGGACGCGGCCAAGATCGTCCAGGCCGGCTGTGTCGACGTGGTGCCGGCGGTCGAGCGAAGCGGGCTGCCGTTCTATTACCTGGCGTGGTATGCCTCGCGGAGCGGCGACGAACCGTCTGGTCAGAAGTCGCTGGCCCTGGCGGCAGAAGCGTCGCGGGACCGCGTATTCGCTTCGCGTCCGGAAGAAACCGAGATTCTGCAGTCTGCGGCCAGCCGCAATCCTGGCGATGGGCAAGCGCATCTGCAGTTGGGCTGCCTGCTGGCCAACCTGGGACGGGTCGACGAAGCCACGGCCGCTTGGCAGACGGCGGGGAAACTGAATCCGCAGCTGAGTATCGCCTGGCGGAATCTAGGACTGGCGGCGGCGGCCAAGGACGATCTGGCGGCTGCCGAGGACGCTTATCGAAAAGCCATCGCCGCGCGGCCGGCGGACCAGACGCTGTACCGCGACTTGGCCGAGATCCTGCTAGCCGCCGGACGCCGGGGCGATGCGATCCGGTTGGTCGAGTCCATGCCGCTGGCAGGCATTCGCCGCGCCGAGATCACCGTCTTTCTGGCCCAGGCGTACGTCGACGAGCAGCGGTTCGAGGACTGCATCCAGTTGCTCGAGTCCGCGCCGTACTTTGTCAACTGGGAAGGCCAGGACGTCACTTGGCGCCTGTTCAACCGGGCGCATCTCGAACGGGGCCGCCAGCGGCTGGAGCGGAGCGATGCTGCCGGCGCGTTAGCCGACTTTGAGGCGGCCCTGACCTATCCCGCCAACCTGAACGTCGGCCGTTCGAACAAGCCGCAGGAAGCGCCGGCTCAATTCTGGCGCGGCCAGGCATTGGCGGCGCTGGGCCGCCCGCAGGAGGCCCGGGCAGCCTGGGAAGCCGGTGCCGCCGGCGCCGACGTTGCCGGCGACCAAAACGAATACCGCGAGAAATGCCGCCAGTCATTGGGGCGGTAGGTGGCGGCAGCGCGGGGCGCGGAGTAGTTCCGCCCCGTGCAGTCGAAAACTTCCAACCGGTGCGGATCTTCCACGTTCTGTTTCTTCCCACGGATGGCAAAGCCGTCCCACGGATATCGACTCTGCTCCCTTGGAGTTCTGCCAAAATGGCACGTCGGGCTTGCGGTCTTTAGACGCGACATCCCTAATCACCTTGCTGTCGCGACACAAGTCCTTTCCATAAATAAGCTTGCGTCGCCTCGTGCCTTCTTGGCACAACGCTTGCTATCTATGGGGCCAACGTTAGTCAGTCTGCCAATACAGATACAGTCTGCCTGCCGCTTGAAAGTTGACGTCGCCGGCGCGCAACGGGTCGCAGCCAACGGTGGGTGCGGATTGATGCCCGCGCAAAGCGGCTACTGATTTTCTTTGTGTCAGCGAAAGGAGGATTCCGGACGTGGCAAAAAAAATGGTCTATGAAGACGATGCGCGACAAGCCCTGTTAGCGGGCGTGTCGAAGCTGGCCGTGGCGGTCCGCAGCACCCTGGGGCCGCGCGGCCGCAACGCCGTGCTGGACAAGGGCTGGGGCTCGCCGAAGGTCACCAAAGACGGCGTGACCGTGGCCGAGGACATCGAGTTGGATGACCCGGAGGAGAACCTGGGCGCCAAGTTGGTCAAGGAAGTGGCGAGCAAGACCAACGACGTGGCCGGCGACGGCACGACGACGGCGACGATTCTGGCCGAAGCGATTTACCGCGAAGGCTTGAAGATGATTGCCGCCGGATACGACCCGATGGCGTTGTCGCGGGGTATTTCCAAGGCGACGGACGCGGTTGTCGAGGCGATCAAGAAGATGGCCACGCCGATCGACGCTAAGAGCAAGAAGAGCATTCAGCAGGTCGCGACCATTGCTGGCAATAATGACCCGACGATCGGGGCGGTGCTGGCGGACGCCTTCATCAAGGTCGGCAAAGACGGCGTGATCACGGTCGAGGAAGGCCGGGGCAGCGAGACGACCGTCGAGGTTGTCGAGGGCATGCAGTTTGACCGCGGGTTCCTGTCGCCCCACTTTGTGACCAATGAAGATGATGTCGCAGTCGAGTTGGATGACTGCTACGTCCTGATCTATGAAGAGAAGATCTCCTCCAACAAGAAGCTGATTCCGCTGCTGGAAGCCATTAGCCGCGCCAAGAAGCCGCTGCTGGTCATCGCCGAGGATGTCGAGGGCGAGGCTCTGGCGACGCTGGTCGTCAACAAGATGCGGGGCATCTTGAGTGTCTGTGCCGTGAAGGCTCCGGGTTATGGCGATCGCCGCAAGGCCATGATGGGCGACATCGGCGTGCTGGCCGGCGCGACCCCGATCTTCAAGGATCTGGGAATTGACCTGGAGAGCGTTAAGCTGAGCGATCTGGGCCGCGTCAAGAAGGTCAAGATCACGGCTGACGAGACCGTGCTGATCGGCGGCGCCGGCAAGAAGGACGCGATCGAAGGCCGGGTCCAGCAGATCCGTGCGGAGATCGAGAAGACAGACAGCGACTATGACCGCGAGAAGCTGCTGGAGCGGCTGGCCAAGTTGGCGGGCGGTGTGGCCCAGATCAGCTGTGGGGCGGCGACGGAGACCGAGATGAAGGAGCGCAAGGCGTTGCTCGAGGATGCCAAAGCGGCGACTCAGGCGGCCTTGGAAGAGGGTATCGTGCCCGGCGGTGGCGTCGCTCTGATCCGCTCGGAGAAGTCCCTGGACAAGGTCGAGGCGGTCGGCGACGAAGCGATGGGCGTGAAGATCATCCGCAGCGTCCTCGACTTTCCTCTGCGTTGCATCGCCGACAACGCCGGCAAGGACGGCGCGGTGGTGGTCAGCAAGGTTCGTCGCCAGAAGAGCAAGACGGAAGGTTACGACGCGGACAAGGACAGCTACTGCGACCTGGTCGACGCCGGCGTGATCGATCCGGCCAAGGTGGTTCGTACCGCGCTGCAGAACGCGGCCAGCGTGGCCGGCTTGCTGTTGACAACCGAAGCCCTGGTGACCGACATTCCGAAGGAAGAAGAGCCCGCCGGCGGCCACCATGACGACCACGGCATGGGCGGCGGCATGGGCGGTATGGGTGGCATGGGCGGCATGGGTGGCATGGACGGCATGATGTAGATTTCCCCGAGAAACCAAGTCAGACACTTAAGTCATTTCGATAGGAAGGAATTCAACGATGGCAAAGCTGAAGATTCGACCCTTGGACGACCGCGTGGTTGTGGAACCGATGGAAGCGGAAGAGATGACGGCGGGCGGGATTGTGTTGCCCGACACGGCGAAGGAAAAGCCGCAGCGTGGCAAGGTGGTCGCCGTCGGCCCTGGCAAGCTGATGGACAATGGCCAGCGGGCCGAGATGTCGGTGGCGATCGGCGACGAGGTCATTTACGGGAAGTACGGCGGGACCGAGATCGAGGTCAACGGCGAGGACGTCAAGATCCTGCGGGAAAGTGATATCCTGGCCAAGGTCGTCGCCTGAGCCTCGCGGCCTGATCGTAGCCCGCTCGCTCCGCGAGCGGATGAGGAATTTCGGCCCGGCCGGCGCCCGCGCGTCACGGCCCGTGGCCGGTGCCAGCCGGACTTGCTTGACGGCAAGCCGGCTGGCCAAACGGTACATGGCACACACTCTCTCGTATAGGGGTTTTGCAAAGTGGCGAAGCAATTGCTGTTTCAGGATCACGCCCGCGCGAAGATGTTGCAGGGCGTCGACAAGCTGGCCAAGGCCGTCGCCATCACGATGGGGCCGACCGGCAGGAACGTGATTATCAACAAATCGTTCGGCGGCCCCACGGTGACGAAGGACGGCGTCACGGTGGCCAAGGAAGTGGAGCTGGAAGACCGCTTCGAGAACATGGGCGCGAAGCTGGTGGTCGAGGTTGCCCAGAAGACGTCCGACATCGCCGGCGACGGCACCACCACGGCGACGGTCCTGGCCCGCGCGATCCTTCGCGAAGGGCTCCGCAACATCGTCGCCGGCAGCAATCCGATGGCGATCCGCCGCGGGATTGACAAGGGCGTCGAGGCGGCCGTCGAGTACTTGTTCTCGATCGCCAAGCCGGTGACGAGCAAGGAAGAAGTGGCTAGCGTCGGGGCGATCAGCGCCAACAACGACATGGCGATCGGCCAGCAACTGGCGGACGCTTTGGAGCGCGTCGGCAAGGACGGCGTGATCACCGTCGAGGAAGGCAAGACGACCGAGACGCAGGTCGAGTTCGTCGATGGGATGCAGTTCGACAAGGGCTACATCTCGCCGTACTTCATCAACCGCACGTCCGACATGGACTGCTTGATGGAAGATTGCTGCATCTTGATCCACGAGAAGAAGATCAGCAATCTGCGCGACTTGGTGCCGATCCTGGAGAAGGTGGCCCAGATCGGCAAGCCGCTGTTGATTATCGCCGAGGACGTCGACGCGGAAGCGTTGACGCTGTTGGTGGTCAACAAGCTGCGGGGCGTGTTGAACGTGTGCGCCGTCAAGGCTCCGGGCTTTGGCGACCGCCGCAAGGCCATGCTGGGTGATATCGCCATCCTGACCGGCGGCACGCTGATCAGCGACGACTTGGGGATCCAGTTGGAGAACATCGAGGTCTCGCATCTGGGCCGGGCCAAGAAGATCACCGTCGACCGCAGCAGCACGACGATCGTCGAAGGCGCCGGCAAGCGGGCGGACATCGACAAGCGGATCGCGCAGCTCAATCATCAGATCGAGCAGACGGACAGCGAGTACGACCGTGAGAAACTGCAGGAGCGGCTGGCCAAGTTGTCCGGCGGCGTGGCAGTCATTTCGGTCGGCGCTGAAACCGAGGCCGACATGAAGCAGAAGAAAGCGCGGATCGAAGACGCGTTGCACGCGACGCGGGCGGCGGTCGAGGAAGGCATCGTGCCGGGCGGCGGCGTCGCTTTGCTGCGATGCAAGGAAGCCGTCGAGAAGGCCCGCAGCTCGGCTCGCGGCGACGAAAAGATCGGCGTCGATATCGTGCTGGCGGTGCTCGATACGCCGCTGAAGACGATCGTCAGCAACGGTGGCCTGGACGGCTCGGTGATCGCCGAGGATGTCCGCGAAAAGGACACCAACATGGGCTACGACGCCAACAGCAATCAGTTCGTGGACATGTTCAAGGCGGGAATCATCGACCCGGTCAAGGTCGTGCGAACCGCGTTGGGCAATGCGGCCAGTATTGCCAGCCTGCTGTTGACCACGGAGACGCTGGTGACCAACTTCGACAAGGACGACAAGAAGAAGGCCCGGGTCGAAGGCAGCGTGGCCTGAGACCGGAACGGGACCGCT